>CAYMFC010000020.1:0-20859 GCA_964389665.1 uncultured Desulfobacteraceae bacterium
TTTTGGTCATTAAACCACTTAACAGTTCCATTTGTCATGATATCATCCTCCTTTCGAAAAATTTCAACGTTACAAACTGAAGGATGATAGCGTTTAACAAACGTATAATCCCCACAGAAAGAAACCCTCCCGCCAATTTACGGCGGGACTTAATTGATGATACATAATAAGCACCATTATACGTAATAGCAAGCTAAATATTTATTTTTTATGGACGCCTTTACGGTGCCCTGAAAGATCAATGCGGACTTCAGGGAATGAGCTTTTTCACGCGCCCTACAATGCCGCTTTCCAAACGAACCTTGATCCCATGTGGATGTGTGGCGGATTTCGTGAGAACATCCTTGACGATGCCTTCCGTAAGTTTTCCGGATCGCTGATCCTGTTTCTGTACAACCTTAACACGCGTTCCCGGTTTGATGTCCGCCCGGACGATTCCGTTCATTTGTATCGCCTATACGTTTAATGATTCAGTGCCGATTCGGTGGTCAGCCCCGCTTCCGTGCCCGGAAGGAGTTCATTCTCTTCAGGGAAAGCATCTTCGCGAGGAAATCGAGGACTACCGGGACGTCCATAAGCTACTAAAATACTCCATCGATATATACGTATCTTATATTTTTAGGTGCAATATGTACACTTGACACCTCCCCTTATTCCTCCTATTCTGCCCACATTATGACTCACCACCTTCTTGGTAAAAAACAATAGCTACTATGGACCAAGAACGCTTACGCTGGCAGCCCATGGCCATCCTCCTGGGCCTCGCTCTGATCTGGGGAGCCAACATGGCCATAGTGAAGATCGGGTTACGGGAGCTCGCCCCCCTTTTCATGGCAGGGGTGCGCTCCCTGGTGGCCGGGGCGTGTCTCTACATCTGGATGAAGGCCAAGGGGCTCCCTGTTTTTCCTTCCAGACGCATCGCATTCCACGGAATGGTAATTGGGCTGCTGTTTGCCTTCGAGTTCGGTCTCGTCTATGTGGGGCTCGGATACACGTCGGCGTCACGTACCTATATCCTGCTTTACACCGCTCCCTTCTTTGTGGCCCTTGAGGCGCATTTCTTTCTCAAAGGCGACCGGCTCAATCCATGGAAGGCCGCGGGTCTTATCCTCTCCTTTTCCGGAGTGGTCGCCCTATTCATGAGGGATTTCGGCTCCTTTTCCCTCGGCACGCTGCCCGGTGATCTCATGGCCCTGGCAGCAGGAGCGTCGTGGGGAACCACGACCGTGTATCTAAAGAGGTATCTCTCACACAGAACCGTACCCTTACAGACCCTCTTCTACCAGACCTTTTTTTCCGCTCCTTTCTTGCTGCTTATGAGCATCATCACGGAAGACCCGATTCTGACCGGCTTTTCCTTGGCCACGGGGCTTTCGGTATTCTACCAATGTATCATCGTTGTCTTCCTCAGCTACCTTGTCTGGTTCGAGCTTATTCACCGATACCCTGTCAGTCTCCTCCACGCCTTTTCCTTCTTCACTCCGGTGTTTGGCGTGTTTCTGAGCGGGGCCTTGATCCTAGGCGAGATTATCAGTCCAGGTCTTCTCGTGGCCCTGGCCCTCGTAAGCCTGGGAATGGTTTTGGTCAACCGCTGAGCTCAGCGGCAAAGAAAAAAGATGAATCATCTCTGCGGCCTTTGCGTCTTAGTGGTGAAATGCTTGCCGTTCGATTTTGATCGGTTTGAGGCGAAGCTTCGCTGGGTTTGGTGAAACAAAGGATGATCGAAAAAGGACTATTTCAGCGGTCAACGGCTTTCCATTATAAGTAAGCTTCACTCCAAAATGCGCCCAACCCAGGATGTTTCCAATAATTCTTACATTGATGAAATGGGGCGGGCTCTTTCCTGGAGTAATCATGGGTTTCAATTCCTGAAGAGGATCGCAAGGAGAGGGTCAAATTGGCCTGATACCGAGGGAATGTCTATTGTGGTATAGTATGCACGGCGCTCACTTATACCCGGCCTGAAATTCAGCCGGGCAAAGGGCGAGCTTTCTATTCGGCAACTCTTTTTCCGTCCTTGTATACGGCAACCCTGTCGCTACCGCATTTTGGACATCTGGGCTTCTGGTCGACTCTTAGTATAGTTCCGCTCTTCGTAGTGAGACAATTGAGACAAACGACCCGACCGCAGTTTTCGCAAATCTCGAAGTGGTCAGTTTCCTTTTGGCACAAATGACAAATTCTTTTTACCTGATCCGTCATTATCTCACCATCCCTAGATTGTTCTATGTGCGCTTATTTCCTGGCCCTCTTTTTTTATTTTTTGAAGGGCTTGTTCTCATAGGCGCATGCTGACTTCGCCCCGTGCGTTGATTCGCATTTCAGGGCGAAGATCAAAAGGACACCCCGAAAGCCCCTGGCATTAGAAGAGATAGTATTCTTTTTCCCGAGATATGAGTGTTACATACCATCTTTCCAAAGAAAATGAAAAAATATTGGTAAAAAGCGAAAGTAAGATAATTCCTCGGCTACTGATTCGCTTTTTTAGCGAGCTCTCTACCAAGGGCGTTGCATGCCTTCTTGGCGTCATCGGTGATGGGACGGGCGCTTCCAATCGTTTCACCCACCTGCTCGAAGAAACGACCCGCGAGCTGCTCGAGCGGCCCCTTCACCCTACCACCGCTCCCGTGGGAACAGAAAAGGGCAGCAGGTTTTCCTTTCACCCGCTCACCCGCCTTGTCCCACTGGTAGATATCATCGAAGAAGGTCTTGATCGTGCCCGCCACATAGGAGAAGTAGTCCGGTGAGCCGATTGCAACGGCGTCGGCTGCCGAAAATTCACCGAGCGTCACGCGTCGCTCATTCGTGTTAATGAGCGCGACCTCGGCTCCTTGCGCCCGCGCTCCCTCGGCAAACGCCTCGGCAAGTATCTTCGTGTTCCCATACTGCTGGCTGTGGTAAATAACCACTATCTTAGCCATTCTCATCCTCCTTTTACTGTATAGATCTGCTTTTCGATCCGAAGAAAAATGATCCGCTTACATCCACCTATCTTGCCTCACTGATATGAGAATTTCAATGGAAAGGCCGAGCCTATTCCCTCCCCGGCTGGAGAAACCAGGACTTCAGTCTGGAAGGCCAATATCGGGGGCTGCGCAGTCTTCTCCAGGAGAGCTTGGCCAGGGTCATCTGCTCATCATCGAGCGCCACCTCCCCGTACACCACCAGGTTGAAGGCCTCGACTATCCCCCTTATCTCCCCAGTGAGACACGGGAACTGCTTCCTCAGGCGTGAACCATACTCGGCAGGGGTCTCGCTCAAAAGATGGGGCAGGCCGCTCCGGCGTCCCCACTTCAGAAGGGCGCGGTAGAGCTGCAATGCATCGCAGTAGCCCTTGAACCTTTGCACCACCCATTGCACGCCTAGAACAAGGGCCACCCATTGCCTTTGAGCCCATACTACCAACAGGCGCCAATGAATGGGTTGTCTCTGTTGCTTCGATGTCCTCGAGAACAGCCACCTCAGCAGATACCACGCACCAAGGGCGCAGAGAATGAGCCCCAACACCATCCCCAGACCGAGAAAGCCCCATTCCAAGACCCTTGCAACCAGCTCGCTCCACCAGCTGCTTTCACCGGAAGAGACGAACTCTGCCTCATGGCCTCCTGGTGAGGAAGAGGACGCCTCTTGCCGCATGCGAGCTCCAAAGAACAGAAACCGCAACACCCGCACCAGGATAGGGCTCAACGGCCCGGCTGCTGACCTCAATACCCCATAGCCTGCCTCGGCAGCAGCAATCAGGTAGGGCATGAAGAGCAACACCAGGCCTGCCCCAAAGGCAAGCACTACCACGGTGAAGCTCGCGAGCACGCCAATCCCCTTATAGCCCGCAAGAAAATCCCTCCGCGCGCTACCTCTGCTTCTGGCCAGTCCAATTGCCAAAAGGCTGAAGATAAAAAAGGGAAAGAGCAGGAGTTCCGGCGCGGGATCCTTTACCTCGATCCCTCCTTTTACGAGCAACAGGAGTTTTACCATCAAAAGGCAAAAGAAGGCCGCAACCCCAAGATCGAAACGGCTGCATATGGTGAGGTAGGCTGTTGACCTTCTGGCCAAGGTCACCCCTCCCAGCCAAAAAAGCACCCCAAAGATCAGGATGATCACGAGTATCAACCACTCCAGTGGATCTCTCGTTCTGCCTAAAAATTCAACGAGCCACCCTTTGCCAAGATAGGGATATGCTTGATAGTTCATGGTGTAGACTATCCTGGAGGCTGTGAGCAAAAACCCCAGGACCTGGAGCCCCAATACCGAGATCACCCGCAGACCCATTCCCCGGACTGCCAGGGTAAGCGCCGCCGCCAGAAGATAGGCGCCGATTGCCTCGGGCAGGGGGAATGGTCGATGCACGATGGAGGTCATCAGAAAGCTCGCCCAGGCATAGAGCCATGAGAGCTCCATCCCGCCGTGTGCCAGAAACAGGAGTATTCCTCGATCCTTCTTCATGGTTTCCGGGCCCCCTCGATGCGAATCTGATCCAGCGAATACACCATCCCCCGAAGCGTATGCCTATCTCCCTCCCCTGGGCCGTGAGAGGAGCTCACCACGAATATCGTGGGTATCCTTTTGTTCCGAAAGTACTGTGCACTCGCCGCTGTTCCCCCGTCCTGCTCGTAGGAGAAATGAACACAGCTCACACCCCAGGGCAATTCCAGAGCTCGGTACAGTATGTCCGCAAGGCTCCCTTCAGCCCTCATCTTAAGCCTCGCGAGAACCTCCAGGATAGAGGGCATCTGCTGCAGGCTTCTCCCCATTGGCAGGATAGACGGGCCTCCCTCTACCACACCGTTGGTCACAAGCCCCAATGCATAGCCCCTCTGATAGGATTGAACGGCCAAGGAACCCACCGCCTCAAGGGTGCGCTCGAAGCTCTCTGATGCATGGTCTCTCTCGAATTGGCTCACCTCAACGGCCAGCAATATCTTTTCCTGCTCCGAGGGCTCAAAGACCTTTTCCTGGAGCCGATTGTGGCGCGCGCTCGCCTTCCAGTGAATGTGCCGGGCAGGCCGCCAGTGCTGGTAATCCCTGGTGCCGAGTATGTAGATGGGGTCCTGTACCGGGCTCTTGGCCCCTGGTGCGCCAAAGAAGTCCCGCCTCGGCAGTGAAAAGGGCTTGAGCGGCACCAGCCTGGGGTAAACGATGACCTGCATCTCAGCCCCTGTGCTCTTCTCCTTGGTGAAAAAGCCGAACATGTCGCCCACCTTCATGTGGGCTGGACCAACGCGATATATCCCTCTACGCTGGGCAACGAGCCCCCAGTTGAAATGCGCTTTCTGGTACCAGAGCAGCCCGCACTCTCCGGTAAGGCTGCTCTGCCCGGAGAATGGTTCAAGCGCCCCTTTTACCGGCACGCTCATCTGGAGCCACACGGGCAGAAACTTGGCGTTCTCAACGTTCACCTGAAGGGCAAGGGATTCGTCAGGGAAAAGCTTATGGTTATCCATTATCGTGGAGTACCGAATCCCGGAAAGGCCGAGCCTGCTCCACAGCCTTGCCCCGATCATGATCCCTAAAACGAGCAGGGCCAACACGGTCAGATCCCGTTGGCCATTCAGCAGCGCGACAAAGAGACAGAGCCCCACCAGAAACTGCATCAACGGTACAATGAAGATGGAGGGAAGTCTGGTTTCGGGAGCTTCCATGGCAATTCTTCTATTCGGTGGGTGCAGGTACGGGCATCTGCTCTATTATCTCATCAAGAAGATGCCCCGCTGTTTCTCCCCGCAACCGTTCCTCGTCGGTCAGGATTAATCGGTGTGCGATGACGGGCACTGCCAGGTGCTTGATATCGTCCGGCAACACAAAGTCTCTCCCGCGCAGTGCAGCCAGGGCCTGGCCGGCACGCATCAACCCCAGGGAACCCCGTGGGCTTGCCCCGAAACGCAGGGACTTGTTTGCGCGGGTGGCCCTCACGATATCCGCGATGTATTCCATCACCGGAAGGGAGATTCTGATCTTCTTTCGTGCGCCTTGCAGCTGGGTGATCTGCTCAGGGCTCACCACGGCCTCGAGGCTCCCGAGAGGATCTTCCTCCCGAAAGCGTTCCAGCATTGAGATCTCCTCCTCCTTCTCAGGATACCCCAGCCGTAGTTTCAGCAGAAACCTGTCAAGCTGTGCCTCGGGTAAGGGAAAGGTCCCCTCCAGCTCAATTGGATTCTGGGTAGCCATGACAAAGAAGGGATGGGGTAGGAGGTGGGTTTGGCCATCCACGGTTACCTGTCGTTCCTCCATGCTCTCGAGCAGGCTGGACTGGGTGCGGGGGATGGTGCGGTTAATCTCATCGGCGAGCAGAATATTGGTGATCACCGGCCCTGATTGGTAGGTGAAACGGCTGGATTGCTGATCATAGACGTTAAACCCGGTGATATCAGCGGGCAGCAGATCCGGGGTAAATTGAACCCTTTTAAACGTGCCGCCAATAGTCCTTGCCAGGGACTTGGCCATTAAGGTCTTCCCAATCCCAGGAACATCCTCGATGAGCGCATGCCCATCCGCCAGAAGGGTCACCAGCAGAAGCTCGAGTGCGTGCTGTTTCCCCACGATCACCCGTGATATGTTCTCTATGATCCGATCGCATAATGAAAAATCCACCTCAACACCTCCCAATGCCTCTTCCAAATCCCTGTATCGCCACAGCGATAATGCTGATGCTCATAGCATGCCTCCTCGTTCTTGTAAAGCAACGCGCACAATCGGCTCTCATTTTTCAGCACATGACACCGGCGCTACCCTTCAAGGTTACAAGTGAAGGAATCGGTAATAGGCGAAGCATAAAGAAGCTGAATTCGAGTGGGATATTCTTTTTATGGCGTCCGAATCTACCGCTCTCGGGGCTGCTCTCCCAGGGTGATATTCACCACCCCTTTCTTGACAAGCCCGAGATTATCAGTATCCTAAGAAATGATAAATCCCCTGAGCCGTGACCGGAGGGGCAGTAAAGGAGACTGCCGGGAAAAAGAACCCATGGCTGAGGTGCTGCGGCCGGCTTGAATCCTTATACGCCGGGAAGTTCACCGCTCTACCGTGGATCGAGGGGGAGTCATGAGACAGGATGATATGGCATCGTGTGCATAGTGGGCTTAACTTGAGTATTGCTTAACATGGAGGGCTCACCATGGATCTCAAGATACTGCTTACCACCTTCGGCATGATATTTCTCGCCGAATTAGGCGACAAGACCCAGCTGGCAACCTTTGCCTTCGCCGCTGATGGCAAATCACGGCTCGCCGTTTTTATCGGGGCTGCCGGCGCGCTTGTGCTCACCTCGCTTATAGCCGTACTTTTAGGGGCTGCGGTGAGTAGGGTCGTCCCTGCGAATTATGTCAAAACCGGCGCAGGAGCACTCTTTATCATCCTAGGATTTTGGATAATGCTCTCCGCATGGGCGAGGTAGATACGGCACAATCTCCCGCAATCCCTCATCCGCTCTGATCTGGCGGGTGTCCTCCAGGTTCCGGCCACCTCCGTTGAGCATCAGGATGAGGAGGAAGATATATTCAGAAGGGTGGTATCCTGCACCACTACCGGGCTTCGGTAGCTACCTATCTATCGACTCCAACAACCCCGGCCCCACGGCAAATTCCCCCACGAAGGCTAAGCCTGCATGGGGGGTGATCAGGTATCTAGTAAAATCTACCTTGAATGGAAGTATGGTTTGTCGTATCATACTATCTCACCTCGTTGGTTACGGTTTGATTTGTTGTTGGGTAAATGTATCTTACCGAATCAACGAGGTTTTTCACCTTTATTCCATGTGAATTCGGGATCAATCGCGGGATTGGGGTGACCAATGGAGCTGAAGTTACCTCTATGGGGGTCTCAAAGACCTCAGAAAAATGGGCAAGTATCTGCCTGATCACTGCATCCATTGGCACATCGCGGCCGAGAAGCTGGGCCATGGAGGTGGCTCTTCTGTCGGGAAAGCCGCAGGGATTGATATAGGAAAAGTGCTCGAGGTTGGGATGTACATTGAGGGCAAACCCATGCATCGTGACCCATCTTCGCACGCTGAGGCCGATGGCGGCGATCTCCTCGTTTCCCACCCAGACCCCGGCATGGCTTTCATCGCGAGCGGCGGCAATCGAGAAATCCTTCAGGGTTCGTATCAAGACCTCCTCAATATCGCGCACGTAGCGCTGGATATCCTTTCCTCTCGAAGATAGATCCATAATAGGGTAACCCACTATCTGCCCTGGCCCGTGAAAAGTGACATCTCCTCCCCTTTCGATAGAGAAGATGGCTATTCCTTCATCGTCGAGCTTCTCCTTGGACACGAGGACGTTCTCCATGCTCCCCGACCTCCCGATGGTGAGGGTAGGAGGGTGTTCTAGGAGGAGCAGGGTATCTGGTATCTCACCACTCATGTTCTCTTGGTGAAGCTTCTTTTGGAGCTCATAGGCCTCGCCATATTCAATCAAACCGAGCTGGTACACCACACAGATCTTTATGAAATCACCCTTTTTTTCTATCCGAGACATTTTATAATTGTAGCGCATTTTACTAAGGAAGGTATATGGGCTTTCCCAGGGCATCTCTAGCCGCCTCAGCAAGGGACTCGCTCAGGGTGGGGTGGGGAAAGGGGGTCTTGTCGAGCTCCTCGAGGGTGGCCTCCATCTGGATAGCGAGCACCGCTTGTCCCACCATCTCCGAGGCGGCGGTGCCGATCATGTGAACCCCGAGGATCTCCCCGTACCGTTTATCCGCAACCACCTCGATGAGCCCCTCATTTTCTGCCAGGATCATCCCGAAAGGGTTCATGGAGAGGGGCGCGCTTCCCACCACTGCCTCATAGCCCTGTTGCCGTGCCTCCTTCGCACTCAGACCCACTGAGGCCACCTCCGGTTGGGTAAAAAGCACCCTAGTGATCGTCCTGGGGTTGACCGCGGCCTCTCCTCCCATGGCGTTCTCCCCAGCCACAATCCCCATCTGGGCAGCGCGGTGTGAGTAGTGGTACTCGGAGGGAGCAGTGAGATCCCCGATGGCATAGACTCCTTCAACCGAGGTCTCCATTCGCTCGTTGACCGCAAGGTATGGGCTCTCTTCATCGAGGTTTATGGAGCTGAGCCCGATCCCCTTCAGTGCGGGGACCCTCTCGAGGGTAACCAAGGCATCAACTACCATGGTCTCGGCGCCATCCTTTGAGGAAACCTCAACACTGAGCCCCCCCTTTGTTGTCTCTGCCTTGGCAATGGAGGCCTGCGTCTTGATAGCAATCCCCTCACCGCGAAGCACCTTTCTGAGACGTGTGATGATGGCCTTGCTCTCAGCCGATAGGATACCTTCCTCCGGTGTAGCAAGGGTGACCTTCGAGCCGAATCTGGTGAGGAACTGGGCGATCTCGATGAGCCAAGGGCTCTCTCCATAGAGCAGGGCCCTCTGGGGGAGTGTTTCACTGCGCAGCAATGAGTCGGTAGTTACCGCCTCCCCGTGCTCGGCACCGGGAAAGGTGGGCACCTTCCACACGGCGCCGGTTGCGAGGATGAGCTTTTTAAAGGAAATACCCTTGCCGTTAACCTCTATCGTTCCTTTTCCCGCAATCCTTCCCCTGCCCTCGAAGATCTCCGCCTTGTTCTTCTTGAGCGTACTTCTCACACCCTGCCTCATGAACTCGATGAGCCCATCCTGGCGTCTGATCAGCATGGGGTAGTCGGCAGTGACTTCAGGGATATCCAGGCCCATCTCCTTTCCAAGGGAGAGGCTCTTTATGATACCTGAGGCCAGCATCATATGGCCGAAGGGGATGCAGCCGCGGTTCATGCACTGGCCGCCGAAATCCTTTTGCTCGATAATGGCAACCCTGCCCCCGAGCTGCGCTGAGCGGATCGCGGCCGGAACTCCTCCGGCGCCTCCTCCTAAAACAATCACATCGTAACCTTCTTCACCCATCTTACTCACACGATCATTAATAGGGGATCTTCTACGATATCCTTCACCGCTTTGAGGAACCGTGCTGCCGGCGCGCCGTCTATGATCCGATGGTCAAAGGTCAAGCTCAGCGAAAGCATTGCCTGGGAGAGGATCTCTCCCTCTTTCACCACCGGTTTTTCCACGATCCTTCCCACGCCCAGCAGCGCACTCTCCGGGGGTCTGAGGATCGGGGTAAAGTGGTCGATATCGGCAAATCCGAGGTTGCTGATGGTAAAGGTGCCGTTAGCGAGATCGTCGGGGAGGAGCCGGTTTTCCCTCGTCTTTATGATTAACTCATTGAGTTCCCGGTTGATCTCACGGATGGATTTAAGGTCGGGATTCCGCACCACGGGCACCAGCAGGGCATCCTCTGATTCCATGGCAACCCCTATGTGGATCTGCTCCCATACCTTAATCTCATCGCCATCCACGCTCGCATTTATCCGAGGATGTCCTCTAAGGGAAGTTGCCGCGATCTTCACCAGGATAGCGTTGAAGGAAAACCGAAGCTCTTCACCGCGCACCTGTTTGTTGAGGCGGTCTCTCAGCCCGACCAGGGCCTCTGCGCATGCCTCGGTATGCAGACTCAGCTGGGCGGTTCGGCTGAGGCTCATGAACATGTTGTCGAAGATGGCGCGGCGTATGCCGGTGATCGGCATCGTCTCCCGCGCCTTCTTTCCCGGAAAGCCCTTATCAGCTGCCCTGGGTATGGGCTCCTCCTCGGCTGCTCCTTCCCGCTGCTCGAGGGCCCTCTCAACATCCTCCCTGATAATCCTGGCTCCGGGGCCGGTGCCTTTTATCTCAGCGAGGTTCAATCCATGGGAAGAGGCCATTTTCCGTGCCAGGGGTGATGCCTTTATCCTCCTGCCCGGTGGCAAAGCCCCTGGTGGTGCCTTCTCAGCAACAGGCTTCTTTTCCTTCAAGGGCGCCATCTCTTCCACGGCACCTGCCCCTGAGGGATGCTCTTGGATAAGGAGCTTATACTCCTCCCGGCTCTCTGCCAGATAGCCTACCGTTTCCTCCACCGGATAGGTTTCCCCTGTCTTGGCCACAGGATGGATAATGCCGTCAGAGGGAGCCGGCACCTCATAGGTCACCTTATCGGTCTCTATGATAAAGATAGGGTCATCCTTTTTCACCTCATCCCCTGAGCTGTATTGCCAGCTCACGAGCTTCGCCTCTTCCATGGTAAGGCCCAGCTTCGGGATCTTCAGTTCAAACATGCGCTCCTCCTTATGGCTGACGGTTTAGTACTCTCTTGGCCCCCTCTACGACGTCTTCCACCTGGGGGAGCACGTAGCGCTCGAGCACAGGACTGAAAGGAATGGGCACATCCTTGGCCCCTATTCTCACCACAGGTGCATCGAGGTAATCGAAGAGCTCCTCTCCAATCCTGGCTGCTATCTCCGCACCAAAGCCTCCTGTCAGACAGGCCTCATGGACCACGAGCGCATGAAAGGTCTTCTGTATCGAGGTGGCGATGAGGTCAAAGTCAAGGGGCTTCAAGGTTCTCAGATCAATTATCTCTGCCTCGATCCCCTCTTTTTTCAGTTGTTCGGCAGCCTCCAGGCAGAAGTAGGTCATCCTAGAATACGTGATGATGGTGATGTCCGTTCCATGTCTCTTGATGTCCCCCTTGCCGAGGGCAACGAGGTACTCCCCTTCCGGTACGGGGCCTGTCTGGGCGAAGAGCTTCTTGTGCTGAAAAAAGACCACGGGATCGTTATCCCTGAGGGCTGACTTGATAAGGCCCTTCACATCAGCCGGTTCGGATGGAACCACTACCTTCAGCCCGGGAGTATGGATAAACCAGCTCTCCAATGACTGCGAATGTTGAGCCGCTGCGGAAAGGCCGCCCCCATCCGGAGCCCATATAACAACGGGAATCTTGGCCTGTCCCCCGAACATGTAGCGAATCTTGGCCGTTTGATTGGCGATCTCATCCATGGCGGTAGGAAAGAAGTCTGCAAAGTGGAGATCAACGAGAGGCCTCATGCCCGTCAAGGCAGCTCCCACGCCGGCCCCCACGATGCACGTCTCTGAAATCGGGGTATCGATGACCCTGCCGGGAAATCTGGCATTGAGCCCCTTAAATTGTCCGAATATTCCGTCATGAGCGGTCAGATCCTCACCAATGATGAAGATCGTCTCATCCCTTTCCATCTCCTCGCCCAAGGCCTCGGCCAAGGCGTCGGAGCATGATATGATCCTCTCGGTCATTTTCTCCTCCTTCAGGGATTAGTATAGAGGTCTTCTAAGGCCTCTTCAGGTTGCGGCAAGGGCTGATCCTGGCCATATCGTACCGCCTCTTCTATCAGGGTGGCTACCCCATCCCTGAGATCCTTATCTAATTTCTCGGTGAGGATTCCCTCCTTGGTAAGGGCGGCCTTGAAGAGCTGAATCGGGTCATGCTTGCTCTTAAAATCCTCTATCTCGTTTTTGGTCCTGTACCTCTGAGGGTCTCCCTCGAAGTGTCCTCGGAACCGGTATGTCTTGTTCTCCACGATGCTCGGTCCGTTGCCCTTCCTCGCCTGCTTTACCGCCGCCCCTACGGTCTTTCTCACCTCGAGGATATCGTCTCCATTGACTACATAGCCGGGGATGCCGTATGCAGAAGCCCGCCCTGCAATCGATCCCCCTGCAAGGGAATAGGCGGCGGGTGTGGTGGAGGCATAGAGGTTGTTCTCACACACGAAGATCACGGGGAGCTTCCAGACTGCCGCCATGTTCGCGGCTTCATGGAATGTTCCCCGGTTCGCCGCCCCATCCCCGAAAAACACGACGCCCACCTGGCCGGTCTTTCTCAATTTGATGGAGAGGCCCGCTCCAATCATAATGGGGAATCCACCGCCTACCACCCCATTGGCGCCCAGGATGCCGAGAGAGAAATCCGCGATGTGCATGGACCCTCCTTTACCCTTGCAGTAGCCTGCCTTCTTGCCGAAGAGCTCGGCGAACATCCTCTTCGGGTCTGCTCCTTTAGCGATCAGGTGCCCATGACCCCTATGGGTGCTGGCAACGTAATCGTCTTCCCTCAGCACGGAACAGGTGCCCACGGATGAAGCCTCCTCACCGATGGAAAGATGGATGAAACCGGGTATGAGATTTTGGGCGAACAACTCCCCCGTTTTCTCCTCAAAGGCCCGGACCGTCAACATCTTTTTGTAAAGTGCCAGTTTCTCTTCCTTTGTTGTTCTCACCTTCTCACCCCTTTTTTGAGAAAAACAGATGCATATCTACCTCTGGATCGTAAACCCGTACTATTCGGATTCCTCCAATCCGTGCTACCATTACCTCACAGGTTATCAATACCGGATTTTCACCTCTCACGAGGTGACCGCCCTGGAGGTGTCCCTCCTTATCGCTCACCACCCCATGCATGTGAACGGCAATTTCTCCTTGCTCCTCCTGGCCGATCGTCCCCTGCCCTGAGAGGAGCTCCAGAGGGCCTTCAAGTTTTATCGGCTTGCTGTACCCTGCGCCTATCTTGTTATTCAATGGTACGGCGATCATGACCGATGCCCTCTGAAGACTTCCGATGCAGGAGATAATCGCACCGGCCTTGATCCCCAGTTTCCGGCAGGCCTCCTCAATCCCCTCTATGACATCGGAGCCTGGGATCACCCTGATCATAACTACGTCCGAAAGATGTCCTTCCGCATGCACATCAGACTCCAGGCATTTCTTTTACGGCGTATACAACCCCGCCTTCACCGGCAGGTACAGAGACAGGGCAGGCACCAGAGACAGAATCAGTAATACGATGGCATCCGCAATCACGAATACGATCGCCTCTTTGGCCACAGAGTCTAAATCCCCCTTTATCAGGTTGGCTGCGGTAAACAGGTTTACGCCAACCGGAGGGGTTGCCTGACCAATAGCCAGGGCTGCTATAAAGATAACGCCATACCATAGAGGATCAATCTTGAAGGCGGCAAGAACGGGCATGAGTATGGGCATGATCAGATAGGAGATGGAGATAGCATCCAGAATCATGCCCAGGCCCAGCAACAAGAAGTTTACCAGGATAATCATTACAACGGCGTTGGGCGAGATATTGATAATAAAATTGGCCGCCAGATCAATGATGCCGATAACTGATGCAGCCCAGGTAAAGATCCCTGCAAATACAACGATGAACATGATAACAGAACTGGTGACACTGGCATCGACCAGCATTTCTACCATATTATGCCAGGATACAGACCGGTAAATGAAGACCGCCACAAACAGGCTGTAGAAAACGGCAACAACAGCCGCCTCGGTAGGGGTAAATATACCGGCATAAATACCTCCCAAGATGATAACCGGCGCGAAGAGAGCCCATATGGAGTCTTTGAGAGCGATGAGGATTTCTTTCAGGCCCCCCCTTTTTTCCAGTCCCCGATAGCCTCTTTTTCTGGATACGAGGTAGGCGACGATCACGGTACCCGCTCCTGTTATGAGCCCGGGTATAATACCCGCCACAAAGAGGGCGCTTACCGAAACACTGGTGATGTTCCCGTAAATAATAAAGGCGATACTCGGTGGTATAATGATGGAAAGATCCGATGCGTTTGCGATAGTGGCTCCGGCAAAGTGTTTATCATAGCCGTGCTTTACCATGGGAGCCAGAAGGATGAGCCCCACCGCTGCCGTGGTGGCCGGTCCTGACCCGGACAGGGCCCCCCAAAACATGCAGGTCAGCACGGCCACCATGGCGAGGCCGCCCACTGCCTTTCCCACAAGGAGCTCAAAGAAATGGGCAATGGTTGCAGCAAGGCCTGCCCTTTCGAGAATAACCCCGGCCAATACAAAAAACGGAATCGCCAAAAGAGGGAAAGAGGCAATGCCTGAAGAGAAATTTACCCCCAGCATGCCTATCCCCAGATCAAACTGATAGATGGTAATAACGGCGGCAATGCCGAGGGCGGTGCCGATAGGCATGCCCATGGCCATAAACACCAAAAAAGCCGAAAAGATAAGGACGCTTTCCATTACCCAGCGCCCTCCTTGTCAGATACGCCCAATTTGGAGGCTGTGTGTCTGTAGACACCGGTAAACACAAATATCGAAAACACCGGCACGCCTGCGTAATAAATCCATACCGGGATGTCCAAAGCGGCTGAGGTTGCGTGAAATAGTGTCATTTCGTCGTATATCGCCTGGATTATATAAATATCCACGAGCACAAAGAGGAGGGCGCTCAACGCCGCATTGATCAGGGTTACTGTCTTTTTCATCTTAGCGGGGAAGAGATTGTAGAGTGTGACCATGCCGAGCTGCCCACCGCGCTCAAAGGCAATCCCTGAGCCGATCACAGTCAGCCAAACGAAAAGATTGATCGTAAGCTCCTCTGTGAAAGCGAATGAGAAGTGAAAAAGATAGCGACTGAGAACATTGATAAAAGCGATCGACGCCATAGCAAACAGAAAAATGGCAACAAGCCAATGGTCTATCCTGATCGGTCGTTTCGATTTTCCCATCAAATCCCCCGAAAAACGCTCATAGCCCTCAGTCTTCGATTGCCGGAGCATTGCACATGTTGCTCATGCCCTTTACCCGGACCGTGAGCTATGAGCCTTTGCTATCCGCTGATCGCTACTTGCTCATATCAGCCTTTGCCTTCTCGTAGAGTTCCGTTCCTATTTTGGGAATCCATGCATCATAAACGGGCTTCGTAGCCTTCAAAAAGGCCTTGAGGTCGTCATCGGAGAGAAACGTAACCGTCATACCCTTGCCCTCCATGAACTTTATAGGTTCAGGAAACTCCATGGCATGATTGAACTCGTTCTTGAGAATGTTGAGCGACTTTTGCCCGTCAAGCCCCGCCCGGCAAAGAGCCGTCTCAAATCGTCCGGATTCTATCGCTGCTTCTTGGAGAGCTTTCTGGATATCCTTAGGAAACGCAGCCCATTCCTTCTTGTTCCAATAGACGATCAGGGGATCTACCAGATAGTTCCAGAAGGTAGCGTATTTGTTGTACTGCCAGATCTGAACAGGAATAAGAACGCCGACCGGATTCTCCTGGCCGTCGACCACGCCTTGCTGAAAGGCTGTCACGGCATCACCCCAGTTCATGTTCACCGGGTCAGCGCCAAGCTGCCTGAAGATGTCGATGAAAATGGGGCTGCCTACCACGCGGAGCTTGAGTCCTTTCACATCTTCGGGACGATGTATGGCCAACTTGTTGTTGGTGACCTGCCTGAAGCCGTTCTCCGCCCAGGCAAGGGGTTTGAGACCTACAGCCTCCATAGACTCGAAAACGGCCTTCCCGGTTGCCCCTTGTTCCATCTTGTCCAGGTTCTCAAAGGTGTTGATGAAGAAAGGAAGGGAAAAGATGTTGCACTCTTTGATCACCGGTGAGATGTTGATAGTCGACTCATAGGCGCAATCAATGACACCGTTGGCCACCAATTGGGCTGATTTCAACTGAGCGCCTTTGAGCAAAGCACTCCCGTAATAGGGCTTGATATTGATTGTTCCTTTCGTTTTTTCCTTTGCCAGCTCAGCGAACTTTATAGCACCCATGCCCCAGTAAAAGGTGGGGCCTACGTTGAGCTGCATCTTGTACTCTTTTTTGAATTGCGCAGCCTCGCTTCCGGTTGTAAAGAGCAGTAATACGGAAAGCGATAGAGCAAAAATCATGATACCTTTAAGATAATTATTGTTTCTTGTCGTCATGGCCTCCTCCTGTTTTTTTACATTAGATTCCTCCAGCCTATGCCTTTTATGCCTCTATACCTCACCTCCCTCCTGCTCACCATCGATCTAGGCTAGGACCTCGATAGTGTGATAAACGTAGGCTAAAGGCATCTGCCTTCATTGAACATAACGCAGAGAACGAAAGCGTAATTGTTCCCTTCGCTAATTCTCAAGGAAAACAATAACTCTTTTAACATGATTTTCATGCTCCGCTAGTCTGCGATAATGAATCTCACAGCAGAAAGCGTAGGTATTGGTAAGCCTTTTTACGCGGCGCCCCACGGCAGTCACATCATCTCCTTGTTAACGATGACAACGAGACATTCACTTTCTTCTTTCCCCACATTTTGCCCTCTGTGAGGTGTGGAGGGGTCAAAGTGGACTGCATCTCCAGGTCTGAGCCGTATCCTCTCTCTACCATATACGAGTTCTATCTCCCCCTTTAAAACAAACAGCAGCTTTTCCCCGGGATAGTCAAAAAGAATTGTTGGATCTTTTGCTACCACAGGGTACTTTACGATAAATGCCTCCATCACATGACGGGATTTTATGCTGGTGAACGAATAATAGGTGAAGCCGATCTTCGTCCCCCTTCTGACCACCTGCTTTCGGTTGTTCTTGCGGGTTATGGCATAGCCCTTAAGGTCTCTGTCATCTTCCTCGAAAAAAATGCTGATGGGAACCCCTAACCCCTGGGCGATTTTCGCCAGTGTTCCAATGGGCGGTGCGACCTGATTGTTCTCGATACGGGAGAGCAATGCCTTGGAGAGCCCCAGCTTGTCCCCTAATTGGGCAAGGGTGAGTTCCTTGCTTTTTCTTATCTGGTGGATTCTGTCTGCGATTTTTTTCTGGAGCATAGAGAATTTCTTTAAACTTTTTTATTATTAATAAACTTATAAGAATCTTGTCAAGAATTTTTCATCCAATATCATACCAAGTGCTCGCATTCCACAGGGTATGTTGCATCGCGCATCCTTGAAGGATCTCATTGTTACCTTCCACAACAATTGGGATTAATGAGCACGGACTAAAAGAGTAAAGCTGCCCCTTACCCTGAAAAGAAAAGTGGTTGATATCCGAATAGCCTGGGGATAGCCATAATCAAGGATTCCCAGTAGGTTACAATAAAGAGCACAATGATGGAGGCCAAGAGGAAAGGCAGTATGGCCTTGGTGATTTGTTCGAGTTTTACTTCTCCGATCGCACAGGCGATGAAAAGGCATACCCCAACGGGCGGGGTAGTGAGGCCAATCACCAGATTAAGCACAATGATAACCCCAAAATGGAGGGGATCTACTCCTATTTCATTCATGAGGGGAAGTAAAACCGGGGTCAGAATGATCAGGGAAGCTGTGGTTTCCATGAATGTCCCCACTACAAGCAAGACGATATTTACAAGCAGCAGAATGGCGATGCGGTTATGGGTTATATCAATGACCGCCTCGGTTATATATTGGGGAATCTCTTGGCTGGCCAGGAGCCATGAAAAAATACTCGCGGTTCCGATGACCAGCATAACCAGCGAGCTTGTTACTGCGGTATTTATTATTATCTTTGGCAGATCGACAGGCCTGATATCACGGTACACAAAAAGGCTAACGATGAGGGCATAGAATACGGCTACACAAGCACTTTCGGTAGGGGTAACTATTCCGGTTAAGATCCCTCCCAGGATGATAATGGGCATCATCAGAACCAGTGCAGCATCAAAGGTCGCCTTCAAGGCCTCGCCCACTGATATCAGAGTTCCCTTGGGATAATTTCTTTTACGAGCGTAATAGGCGACCACACCCATTTGAGAGAGCGCTAACAATACCCCTGGAACAAAGCCGGCCAGAAAAAGGGAGGCTATCGAGACTTCTCCCAGAACACCGTAAATAATAAAGGGTATTGAGGGAGGCACGATGGGCCCAACAGTAGAGGATGTAGCGGTAACTGCGGCTGAGAATTCAACATCATATCCTTGTTTTTTCATCGCCGGGATTAGTATCGACCCAACAGCACTCGTATCCGCCACAGCAGCCCCCGTGATCCCCGCAAAAAGCATGCTGATGACCACATTGATGTAAGCTAATCCGCCTCGGAACGACCCTACCAAGACATTACAGAAGGCCACCAGTCTCTGAGTCATGCCCCCAGCGCTCATGATATTGCCGGCGAGAATAAAGAATGGAATTGCCATCAGTACCGGATTATCCATTCCGGTGAATATGCGTTGGGCAGCCAACATATGAGGGATTTCACCCTCTGAAAAAAAAGCTATAAAGGGAGTTAACCCCAAAACAAAGGCAACAGGGACCCCTATGAGGAGAAAAAACGCAAAAGAGATGAGCAAAGTCAGGATTAGCATCTGATTTACCCTTTAATTACGCCGGCTTATGACTACTGCTTGCTATCATCTCCTTTAATCGCAGGCAAATAAAGGTGATTTCGTGTACGAACATGATCAAAGAACCAATGGGGACAGCCATATACGGCCATGACATGGGAATGCGCATGGCAGGACTCAATTGATGACGCGTTATTATGACCAGGCAGAAACCTCCCCAAAATAGTACCCCGAGAAAGGAGGCGATAAAAACCTGTACCAACAGAGACGTCTCCATCCTGATTCCTTTAGGAAACACATCTGTCAAAAAAGTTACAGCGATATGTTCGCCCCTTTTCAGGGCAACCCCGGCCCCCAGCAAGGAAGACCATACCAAGCAATACCGTGCGAACTCCTCTGTCCAGAAAAGAGGAAGGTGGAGAACATACCGGAAAATAACCTCGACAAAGACGACGACAGCCATGCTGGAGATAATAAGAACGATTGCTATCTCCGTAATTCGATTGACTATATGGCTTATCCGCTCCATTTTTATCCGTTTAAGGGGAAGGCAAAACTCTTTTCTTGCGAAGGTATGGAATGTTGCCAGAACACCACTTGCTGTTTCGGCAGGTGAAGTGCTCTTGCCTTGTGGGTTGGGGCTAGATTCCCCACATATGATTAACTACCCTTTTTTACCTCGTAACTCTGTGAGCCGGGTGTTTCATTTCGTTTCCGTGATCTTTTTGATCACCGTCTTCCAGTCCGGATACTGCATAGTGTATTTTTCATAAACTGGCTGCATGGCCTTGAAGAAAATGCTTTTATCCACAGTCCTGATATCCATCCCCCAGGCCTCTAGATCCTTGAGCTGCTTCTGTTCGTTATCTCGAATGATTTTTCTTTCAAAAGCGGAAACCTCTATAGCCGTTTTAATGAAAAGATCCTGCCATTCCGGCTTGAGGGAGTTAAACTCCTTTAAGCTCATGGTCAAAGGTGCGGGTGAATAAAAATGTCCCGTGAGGCTTAAATACTTTTGAACCTCGTTTAGTTTATAGGCGTGAATAATGGCAACCGGGTTTTCCTGTCCATCAATCACTTTTGTTTGAAGGGAGGTATACACCTCACCCCAACTCATGGGAACTGCCTGGGCACCGAGTTGGCGAACAGAAGCGAGGTGAACCGGATTTTCCATGGTTCGAAACTTCAGCCCCTTGAAATCCGCGGGCTTTAGCAAAGGACGAGCTGAATTGGTGAAATTCCTAAATCCATTTTCAAAGAAGGCAAGGCCTTTAAGCCCGCTGTTCTCCAAATCATCCAAGAGTTTTCGACCAATCGTGCTGTCAAGCACTCCATCAACATGCTTGCAGTCTCGAAAAAGAAAAGGTAAGTCCAAAACCATCATGCTAGGACAAAAGCCGGAAATAGGTCCGGTAGCAGTCACGGCAAGATCAATATTCCCAATTTGCATCCCCTCGAGAACCTCCCTTTCCCCTTTTCCGAGTTGCCCTCCTGGAAAGACGCGTATGTCAACAGCCCCTCCGGTAGCATCTTTGATGCGCTTGGAAAATTCCCTCGCCCCAACATTATAGGCGTGCTTTGCCGGAATCACCGTAGCGAGTTTCAACTTCATTGCCTTTTCTTGGGCTGCTGCCTGTAACGGCAAACAGACAGTCAATAGTAAACATAAAACAGAAAAGAATGCTCTCCTCATAAAAAATACCTCCTCTACTAATCAATTTTTTGCATCATTGAAAACTCATGAAAGGGTTGTCAATATATTTTTGGTAATTATCTTATATTTCTTTGAGTAAAGTAAACAGAACAACCTAGTTTATGAAACGAAAGGTTGAACTCATACCCGATAGAAGCACGAACTCGGCGTGTCAATGATCATCGCTGTTATAATTATTGATGGTTTCGTAAAAAGTCATTTTTTCCATTTTTCTGTCATTCCGGCGGAA
>CAYMFC010000021.1:0-14864 GCA_964389665.1 uncultured Desulfobacteraceae bacterium
ACCGTGACTCCTGATGGATGATAGCCATCATGATCGGTATGGGGACATCCCACCTCTTGGAGGAAGCATGCGCATCCCTGTACCACTTTGGATTCTCCCTGAAAATCTCACAGATATTATCCATCCGCTCCGGAGTGCCCGGCGTGGTGGCACACCCATACAAGAAAACGATCAAGACACAGAGGACAGAAAGGAGCACCCTCCTGCGAATCGCCCTGCATCTGCTCAGCACGGTGGGTATGCTGCATGTATTCATGGATAAACTCATTCAACTCGAGAGCTCTTGCATTCCCTAAAAGATGGCGCGTTCCGTTAAACAGGGGAAAAATAAGCTCTATTCAGGATATGAAGAGATTTTTTCAACGCTATCTGCTCTTTCAAGGAAACTACATTGATCCATCATAAGAAACTCCATGCAAAAGCATGGAGATGTCTATTTTTGTCATAATTTCCTCTTGTTGAGAAGCGAGGAATATAGTGAACGCCATCATGGACTACCTCCTCACCTGCCTATATAGCAAAGATAACCTGGAACAGAAAGGAGGATTTTCTCCTTTCGGCGCTCGTAATTACAGCAAAATCTGGTTCTCCAAGGACCGGGACTCTCCTGCTGATATCACCCGTATAGCCGGCCTTCCTTTCACCGGGCACTTGAACTCACAGATACCGCATCCCACACACCTCCTGAGGTCCACATAGGGCAACTGCACCTGGGTCCCTGTGTCGTCCGGGCCTGCCACCACATCCTTTTTGAAATATATGGCCTTCGGAGAGGTGGGGCAGTGCTCCTCGCACACGATGCATGGCCCGTTTCCCGACCACGGGAGGCACCTGCCCCTGTCGATATAAGCGGAGCCTATCTTTATGGGGCGTTCGAGCTTGTCCTTCACCGAAAACTCGGCTATGGCTCCTGTGGGGCACACGTCACCGCACAGGGTGCAGGTATACTCGCAGTAACCCTGGGTCATCACGAGATGGGGTGTCCAAAAGCCTGCCATCCCCGCCTCTGCGAGTGTGGGATTGATTACATTGGTGGGGCACACCTTCATGCACAGCCCGCACCTCTGGCAGAGGTTGAGAAAATCCGGCTCCGGTAAAGAACCCGGCGGCCTGATCAGCCGGGGATCCGATACCTTGTGCACCAGCCCGTCCAGGCGCCCCAACAGGGGAATGGAAATCCCTGCGAGTATCCCGGCAAGCACGGCTCTCCTTCCCATATCAGGCCTCTTGCTCAGCCTGGGTGATCTCAGCCTGAATCGAAACGCCAGCGCCCCCTCGGGACAGGCATCAAAGCAGTTGAAGCACATGAGGCACTCCGCGCCCTCCCATTCCTTTCCCGGCTCAGGTCCGGCAGCGCCCAGGCAGCTCCTTGTGCAGGCATGGCAGCCCGTACACCGCTCCTGATCTTTCTCGAGCCTGAGGATCGTGAACCGGGAGAAAAGCCCCAACAGTGCGCCCAGCGGGCACAAAAAACGGCACCAGAACCGCGGCCGGATCCTATTGAGAAAAAGGATCACCAGGAATATAAGCCCGATAAACCATGCGGTCTGAAAGGCCTTATATGCATAGCCGAACACGGGTGCGAGCAGCACCTCTGCATAGGACATGAGATTCAGGATCTTCAGGTTGCTGCCCGCCATCCACCCGAATACCTCCCTCTCGCCTGCCCCGATGCCTGGTATAACGGCTAGGGCAACCGATCGAAAGAGCATCGAGATGGGATCCAGCAACCCGGCGAAATTGGTGCCCATGACAGCGCCGACCAGCACGGCCAAGAGAAGGAAGTATTTGATCCTCTGGCCGGGTGATTTCTCGTTCGCCCTCACCATACGGTCTCCCTTGAGCGCCGGCTTAACAAAGCTCAGAAAGTGATGGATGGTGCCCAGGGGACAGATGAAGCCGCAGAATACCCTGCCCAGGAAAAGGGTCACCACCAGCAAAGCCATCGCCCACCAGAATCCCTTGATGAGATGGTGCCCCGAGAGCAGCGAGGAGAGCCATACGAGGGGATCGAGCTGGAAGAAAAACCCCACAGGCCGTTCAATGGCGAGCTCCTGATCGGATGTGACCGCCAGCGAATAGTCAAGGATCACATCCTGAGGAAGTCGGCTCTCTATCAGGAGAAAGAGGAAGAGCAGGAGGAAAAAGGCCTGGCTTCCCCGTCTGATCCATATGAGATGCCGCGGCCTCAAAGGACCACCTTTTTCCGGTTGAGCTGTCTAAGATCAGAGGTGCCGAGACCCCACCTCTCCCCCAACTTGATAAAACCGAGATCCTCAGCCTTGATGCCGAAAAGCCCGGCTGCCAGGGCATCGGCGGCAACCTGATCGTCGCTCAGGATCAGGGTATCTTTCACCATCACATCGGAGGCGCTTCCCCCCGAGGGACCATTGCTCACCAGTATCCTGGTTGCATCGATCAGGGTAAGGGTGGGCTTGAAGAACTGGGCCAGATCAACGATCGTCTGGTGTATATCCTGATGCAGGGCATACCTCCTGCCGCCGACACCTCCTATCCAGTTCTTTATCCCGATGGTCAGGGTGCTCAATCCATGGTCCTTGGCAACGGGGATATTAATCAGCTTGTCTGCCTCAACCAGCGGGATGAACACGGGCCAGACATCCAGGCGGTGGCCGTTGATCTTCATCTCTTTCATGAGGGATGATCGTGGAAACACGAGCTCAGCGCCGGTCTTCTTGGCCACCGATCCTGCACCGGTGATGGCGAAACAACGCCGCGCGTCATGGATCGTGTGATCGGCGATCCTCACCTTTTTCGCCCCCGCTTCATAGCAGAGCTCGATCACCCCCTCCAGAACCTCGGGGTTGGTGCCCGCCGCCAGATCAGGGCTTCTCGCCCAGGAGATGTTGGGCTTGATGGCCACCACATCCCCCCGTGAGATAAACCGTGCGATGCCCCCTGCCCCATCAAAGACCTTCTTGACCAGCTCCTTCACGGAGTATCCTTTCGTCCGGCCAAGGCCCTCCACCATGAACCTCCTGCTGGTGGTCTCGGCCCGCAGATCACCCAAATCACGAAAAGGCCATCCGGTAAGGGTAGAGAATGCCACGGTTCCTGATATCCCTAACAGCCTCTTTATGGCTGATCGTCTCGTGATACTCTCATTCATAGTGTGCTATCCTCTATAAAATGCAGATTGCTTTGTCGTTGAGTTTACCCGCGGGTTAATCCTGAGATAGCCGAAGGACTCCTCGCCCTGTTAAATAAGGGAAACAATGATCATCGATCGATTGATATAGCCGATATCTACCAAACCTTCAGTTCCCAAATAAGGAGCTCCGCTTACCGTTACGGTTAATGGGTTCACCGTTCAGGGTCCCCGTTGAAATACCCTGCATGGAGCCGATTCTTTCGGCAATTATTCTTGATGGTCTCGTAAAAAGTCAAAATTGGTGTCATTGCGAGCGACCTGCCCGCCACCTGCCCGCCATCAGCTGCGCTTCAGGCGCTGGCAGGCGGGTGCGAGTCCGCAAGGCGAGGCGGGCGGGAGCGAAGCAATCTCATTCAATGTAAGTATTTGGATTTACTAGATTGCTTCGTCACTACGTTCCTCGCAATGACAGGTAGAAAGACTTTTTACTAGTTTGTCATTCTTCGAAGATAAAAAAAATAATGAGGTTACGAAAGAACTATAACAAGAAGTCTTACAAGGAATGTCAATACAAAAGATACCTTGATATCGGCAAAGAAAGTGTATGTGTGTCCGATGAAATGGCGGAGCAATAGCCTAGATAGAGGCTAGAGACGTGAAGGTGTCGAGCATTCCGCGTATCACATCCTTCTGGGTAACGATGCCCACCACCTTGCCCCTATCCATGACCAAGAGCCTCCTCACGTTCTTTAATGCCATGAGTGAGGATGCCTGCCCGAGCCCTGCACCTGCCTCTACATGGACAAGGGGAAAGCTCATTACCTCCCCAACCATAACCCCTTTAATGCACAGCTGTTCAGGGCAAACCTTCTTTAAGATATCCCGCTCGGTCAAGATACCCACCGGCTCACTATCCTCGGTGACTATGACGGATCCGATATCATAGGTGGTCATAAGCTCAATAGCAGCGCTCACCGTGTCCGTTGTTTTCACCGTTGTGATATCGGCTGTCATCACATCCCTGACCGTAAGAGTGGGGGCAGGTGCCATACAAACCTCCGAAGCCCTAAAAAAATTCCTGAAACGGTAAACCTCTTATTCCTCAGCGTGGGACCGGATGACCAGCAAGGGCCTGTCGATCCGGTGCAGCACTCCGGCTGCTACGCTCCCATAGAAGACCTGCGATAGACCGCTCCGGCCATGGCTGGCTATGGCAATGAGATCCACTTCCTCGTCCTCGGCAGCGGTGATAATCGCCTCCACCACCGGTCCATGAGCCACATGGGTGCGGGTTTCAATGCCCTTCTCGTGAAACTTCCCCTTTGTGGCAGCGAGATAATCCTCAGCCTTACTCACCAGTCGCTCCATATCCTGCTGATGAAGCGTGATATCCCCCTCAGGCCCCACGATAAGCGGTGGAGGCTCGACCACCTGAAGCAAGATGAGTGTTGCATGGTAGTGGGTGGCCAGCTTCTCCACATGAGGCAATATCCTCTCCGCTCGCTTGGATCCATCCAAGGGAACCAATATGGTTTTATACATGCCAACCTCCTTTGTAATGGAACTTCTCTTACGCTATCCTTCCTCCATGATCGCACTCAGGATCTCAAGGGCCTCGGCAATATCCTCGGGAACAATGCCATAGTGGGTCACCATCCGAAACCGGGATGGACCTGTAGGCAGAAACCTCACGCCCCTTGCGCCGGCCCTCGTGATAAACTCATCGGCAGTAAGGCGGTCGCTTACGAGATCGACATAGATGATGTTGGTCTTTATGCCCTGCGGGTCAATGGACAAACCGGGAATCCGGGCAATCCCCTCTGCCAGGTTCCTGGCATTGTCATGATCCTCTGTAAGCCGGGCAAGCATCTCCTCCAGGGCCACCACACCGGCCGCTGCAATAATCCCTGTCTGGCGCATACCGCCTCCGAGCAGCTTTCTGGTTCGAAGCGCCTCCCTGATGAACTCTCGCGTTCCACATATCACGGAACCTATGGGTGCAGCAAGCCCTTTGGACAGGCAGAATATCATCGAATCAACGCTTCGGGTTAATTCCTTGACATCTACCCCTAATGCCACTGCTGCATTGAAGACGCGTGCGCCGTCCAGGTGCACCTTTATGCCGTGCCGGCCGGCCAGTGCAGCCACCGAATCGGTGTATTCAGGACTCAGGGGAGACCCGCTGCATCGATTGTGGGTGTTCTCTAAACAGATCAGCCCGGTGCGCGGAAAGTGAATATTCTCGGCGCGGATTGCTGCCTCAATATCCTCCAGGAGAATGGCGCCATCCGCCTGATTGGGCACGGTGTGCACCTGTATCCCGCCCAGAGCAGAGATGCCGCCCGCCTCGTTCAGAAAGGTATGGGACTTATCGCCCAGGATTACCTCCTCCCCCCGGGCGCAATGGGTGAGCACGCACGCCAGGTTCCCCATAGTCCCGCTGGGAACCAGAAGGGCCGCCTCCTTTCCCACCATGTCAGCGGCCATCTCCTGAAGCCGGTTGGTCGCAGGATCCTCGCTATACACGTCATCGCCCAATTCGACGGTATTGATTGCCTCCCTCATCCTCGGTGTGGGTAGCGTCACGGTGTCACTTCGCAAGTCGATGATCTTCATCCTCTTCTCCCCTTTCTCAATTCATGGCCGCTTCTACTCTATAGTAAGCAATAGCAATTTTTACTGTTGAAAGAAAATGTTTTTATTTCCCCTTACGGCAGGTGTGCTCTACTGTCCTTACTCGCAGTAGGCCATGATCTTCTCCAGGAAATCCTTCGGGATGGGAATCGATTTGTTCTTCTTATAATCGAAAAGCACCATGATCGATTCGCCCTTTCCATACACAATGCTCTCATCCAAGCGCTCCACGATCCGGTATGTAAACGCAAAGCTCTTTTCCCGTATCTCCCCTATCCATACCTCCAGCACGGGGCTATCTCCCAGTTTCATTGGCTTGAGAAAATCGCAGTCTATATGGGCTAAGATAAAGGGGTAATCCTTGGGATCAACGATAGTAAGCACATCCCTCAAGAATATCTTTCTCCCCTCCTCAAAATAGGTCAGAAAGACTGCATTATTCACATGCCCCATGGAATCGATATCCCTGAATCGAACCTCTATTTCATGAACGACCTTCCTGGGTTTTTCCATCTTTCATCCTTTCGATCACTACATCTTCTATTGCTATGAATGTTTCCTTCGACTTTTCGACAAGGCCTCCTCTATGACTCGCTCTCCAGAACCATAACCAGGGCATCATCTTTTCCGTAATAGTTCTGAATACTGCCCGATACCCTCATCCCCATTGCCTTGTAGAACCCTATCGCCCCGGTGTTTCTTGACCTCACCTCAAGCCACAGCTTTCTATCCACATGCTTGCGCGCATACCTGAATAACATCGTTCCAAAACCTCTTTTCCTCTGTGCGCTCTTCACGGCAGTGGAGTGAATGTGGCCGCTTGTATCAAAGATGATATATCCCACAATCCCCTCCCCGGTTTCTATCACCACAAAGGTCTCCGGGTAATGCATGCCGTAGTGCAGGAGAAGCTCCTTTGAGTAGGCCGTCTTCGGAAATGCCTGCCTCTCAATTGCACGTATCTCTTCTATGTCACCCGGCTCGAATTTCCTGATGATGGGATAGTCCTCAGGCATGGGTGGAACTCGCAAAAGTGAACAGAAACAACTGCCTCTCTTATATAGCACAAGAGTGCCGAACACGAGGGTATACCCGGTATTCCTATCCGCACGGCCTTTCCTTAAAAAGATTATAGCCTTTGAATAAGGTACATGAAGGTGGGCATTCGCATTTGGATTTTCACCCTGTTGAATTGCCGTATCAGATCGCCTCTCGCCTTCCTCCTGCCATCCATTAAGGGCGATAGGTAGAGAACCCCTTTGTTGTAAGAATGACCGAGCCTGCTGCCTGCCAACTCAATAAGAGACGGTATATGGCCCGAGGGAAGTTCATCTCCAAACAGGAAGTTCGCCGTTACCTCGATCCTCTCATGCTGTCTGTTTACCTCCAGCATCTTATAGAAGGCCTCAATGACGTTCCCGATCGGAGTTGGCTTCTCCAATGCCTCCATGGTGGACGGATCAACAGACTCCAGTCCTATGTTTATATACGTGTAATAGGGGAGGCCGTTTAACGAATCAAAAAGTGTATCAGGTGCACGCAATAAGGAGTCTACGCTGCCGAAGAGAAAGAGCCGGCAACCTTTGAGGTGAGAACGTTCAAGTTCAAAGATATCATGGGCTCTTTGGGCGGCAAACTCGATGAGATCTATTCCGGCGTTAAGGGCATCATGCTGTCCCAAGAAAACCGAGCAATAATTTCCCAGATCCCTCCCATAAAATCCCTTGAGAGAAAGTATCTGCCTCAGGATGTCCTGCCTTGAACGCAGCCTGAAATAACGCCCTGT
This sequence comes from uncultured Desulfobacteraceae bacterium, assembly GCA_964389665.1. Taxonomy (GTDB): domain Bacteria; phylum Desulfobacterota; class DSM-4660; order Desulfatiglandales; family B25-G16; genus B25-G16. The sequence continues at coordinate 7,533 of CAYMFC010000021.1, forward strand.
CTTCACCCGGCAAAAGCCGCAGTTGTAAAGGCATCCATCAGCCACGATAAGGGGAATAATCTCATAATCCACGTGCCTGGTGTCGGGTGGAAGCACGGGGATCCTCCCTCCAATAATGGCGTGGAGCCTCTGTGATTTCTGTTCCAGGACACGCGTATCGTTTCCTGCGATCAGCTGGAGAAAATTTTTAATAGTCCCCTGGACGGGCTTTCTGAGCAAGCCCTTTATTCTTGCATGCAAGGCCTGCCAACGGGTAAGTGCAGATTGTACGGAGGCATCCTCAAAAGGATCAACCCCGTCAATGCCATTGCTTTGATATGAGAGGTAGGGCATATAATATTCGCCGAAGAAGTCGTACACACCGCTGTAGCCCCCGGCAGAGTAATATACCCAGTCATTCGCCACGGTACGCTTCAACCACTCTGACGGATCCGGCCAGGATTGTGTTCTGCCCTGGATGCATTTTATCTCCCCGTTCAGGTTATATTGAAGCAGGTACTCAGGGGATCGTATCTCTGAGAAACGACCGTAGCGGATCGGATAACTGACCTTCGCGTACTCACGGGATCCCTCTTTATCAAGGGTTATGGTAAAGGTATCAAGCTGAAATGTCTCCATACTATGAGATGCCCTTTGCTCCTTGAAGCCTCCTCAAGAGCTCCTCCCTGATCTTTACCATGGCAAAGGTATCCTGGCCGCAATACCCTTGCAGGGCCTTCTTAATTTCTTGCTTTTCCATGGGTGGTGTGGAGGGACCTATCATTCTCAGATATTCCAGGGAGGCCTGATTTCCCTCCTGAATGGCGAGATCCTCGTACTTCATGTCAGGAACAAGGGCAGGAAGCACCGATTTCAGGGAGAAAGACCCATAGAAGCGGGGATGGTAAAAGAAGCTCTTGATCAGGGAATGGAGGTCTTTGAAACGACCCAAGACAGCGCGCAACCTGCCGCTCAACCTCGGGAGATGCTCCGCCAGCTCCTCTATGACACGCTTCTCATAGAGGGTATAGCTAAAGATCGAGCCCCCTTGCCCCAGGTCTTGCACAAGGGATCGTGCGAACTCCTCGCGTGGATCACTATCCTCATCGCTGAGATACTCCCTGTGTTTAATACTACCATCACGGTGAAGGATATGGTCAGACCATTGAAAGGGAATTGAATGATATGGCCTGGTACCAGGGTAGCGCGGAATTGCCGGGGCAACCGTCTCGAAATCAAGGAAATGAACCGGGTATGCCACATCCCGGAGCTCACGACCGAGTTCGGGCGACAGGTACTCCTCTCTCTTGATCACACAGCCTCGAATGCGATCCTGAATGTGGTCCAACGGAAAAGAGGAGGAGATATCCCGGATATCCTGAACGCCCAGTGCCGCCAGGGAATCGAGCCCCTCCTTGGTTATGCCGTTGAGCTGCAACACCCAGAACTCAGGCACGTTCCTGGTGCAGTGCCTCCAGAACTCACAGGTATAGGGGCTGGCGCAAAAACGAGAGGGAGTGACCTGCGGCGGATCCGGCGCTCTCAGCATTTCCTTCAAATCGCCGATCCTGCGGGAAACCTCCTCTTTCTTTGAGATCACCTCTTTAGTGAGCTCCGAGAACGAAAAGAGGTCCTTGAGATCAAGTTCTTTGCCGTCGTATCTATAGCCCTTATTGATATGCATGATGCCGGCGCTCGCGATATCCAGACCTGCACCCTGAAGAACATAGTATTGGATTGCAACGTCCAGCACATATACCCCCTTGACCGAGGTTGAGGATTTCACCTCAATCAGATTCCACCTGCCGTCATCCCTCCTCTCCAGGATATCCGCCCGAATGCGGACATCGTCATAGACAAAGGCCGCCTCAAACAGTACAGGAATGGACGGATCGTTGATCGCCTCTCTTGTTGCCTCCACAGCCTCGCGGTGGTGCAGGTAATCCTCCTCGATGAGGCGCCCTTCGGGAAACAGATGGGTAGCCAGCACTCCCACCTCATGGCCGGCATCGAACATCGCCTGCTGCACCGTGGATACCTCAGAGGCAAGCTGGGGATTATAGCACTGGTGCCACAGCCGGAGAGGGCACTGATGCCCTGCGAGAAACCGTGATTTTGACAGCATGATTTCCTTTCCGAATCCCATCTTCTCTCCGCTGTCAAGCGGAAATGCCTTGATGATAGGCATCCCTTTCGAGCAACAAGATCAGAACCGAAACAGTTGCTCGAGCCGCTGGGCGAGCATGATATCGCCGCTCACCTTAAGCTGGCCGCTCATGAAGGCCGACATGCCGTTAATCTCTCTGTTCACCACGGCTAGCCAGGTGTCAACGGACATGGTTAAACGCACACCCGGATTTGCATGACTGCCTTCCTGAATCTGGCACGTTCCATCCTTTATCACCGCTGTCCAATTCCCACCACCATCCCCGGTGATATCGAGCTGGAACACCGCATCCATCCCCTTGGCAGCGTCTGGGTCAAAGATCTCCGGCATCCTGTCGAACACATCCCTTATTGCCTCTGAAACCATCTTCTACCTCCTTATATCTTTCCTCTCTCTTTTGGTGATCTCCGGCTTGAGCTCACGGGTGTCGATTCCAAAGAGCTTATAGAGGGTGCAAAACCCCGTGATCGCGGTGAACAAGAGGCTGACTCCCACGATTGCGCAGATCAGCCCTACAACTCCCTGGATCGATATGCCGAGGCCGAGAAAAATTACTCCAGCAATCACCCTGATCGTTTTATCCTTGGCTCCCACATTCTTCTCCATACCCATACCCCTTCATTGTCATTGGACTACCCCAGTGGATTTATCATCTACTCTCCTATTTCTATTTCACGCGGGTGTCTTCTTCCCTGTGCCCTCTCACTGCCCGCGACTTTCACGAAATACAGGATCGGGTGATCCCGCCGCCAAACTCCACTCGGAACTGTCCCATTCTGATTCCTTGAGAAAGTGCTTGACTGCCCGTTGATAGAAGCGCATTACCCTTCGCGGGTACTCGTAGTTTGGATTGTTGCGTCCGTTATAGGCGAGCAGTGCCATATACCGGTTCCCGTGATGCTCCAGATGAAGCTTATGCACGTAGTGTGCGGCGAAGTAGATCTGGGCCTTTGGATACCTTATGAGATCCCCGGGGAAATCCTTGGGCGTATGAGGCAGGTTTTGCCTCTTCATCTCCTCATAGATCAAGCGGGCGGTGGATCTGAGGATCTGGAACATTCCCTGTGCCGGATCAGGACGCCTGAATTTGAGACGATCCAGGTCGCCAAACATATTATAAAAATAGGTCTCATAATTTCCCAGCGCGAAGATGAGAAAGGGGTCCATTTGGTAATACTCGGCGGCCTCGTATATAAATCCCGTGTACATCCGCGCCCGATCCTCGTCCATGGGCAACCTTCCCTGGTTGTAGTAGCCGTTCTGATACTGGCGCTGCATGTAGGGCGCCATGATTGCCACGAAAGCCTCCCTGGAAGGAACAGGTGAGATCTGCATCGGATCGGGATGGGGCAGATCCCAGACATTCTCGACCAAAAAGGCATCTGAAAATTCCGGATAGCTCCCCACAAAGGCAACCCTACCGCTGGAGTCCGTATTCGCATCCACGATAAACCGGGTACAAGGCTCAAAGCTCAGACTATACCATTGAAGGCCACATTCCTTGAGGCGGCACACCAATAGAGCCGCATTATCGGGATCTGCGAAGCAGCCCACCTGAATATCATAGACCCTCGACGCCTGTGAGGTACCGGCAAGACCAGAAAAGCCGGAGATGCCCAGCAATACGAGAATCGGAACTATGACTCGCCTAAGGACTGATATCACGTGGAATCCTCATGAGCATTTCAATGTCGCGTATTTCGACCGGAAACCGCTCAATCCGGGGAATACTACCAATTACCGAGGCCCGGTTCAACCGGAGAACCGGGATCCCTATCCCATAAATACTGCTACGGGCTGATCAGTTCAATAATCTTTTCAGCGGTGTGCTCGCCAACATCGGCCAGGCCGTCAACCGGCATAAATGATTCCGCATTGGCGGCGAAAAGACAGATCACCGAGGCGGGAAACTCCTCATCTGCCACGTAAAAGACATAGGAGAGGGGAATCTTCGGAAGCGGAAACAGGGTAAAGGAAAAATCTCCGCTCCCATCCCTATTCTCGAAACCATCAAAGACCTGCACAATCCTATCCATGGACTCCCTGATGACACCCACGTAGGGAACCAGGCTCCGCTCCGATCGTGTCCGAAAGGCTCCCTGATGAGGCTGGCTCCCCTTTATCTGCGCAAAGGCCTTTGGGGGCGAGAGTTGCACCGCATCGTGTGAGGCATAACGCGCGTAGAGGGCTATGATAATCCCCATGCCTCCGGTGAGCAGCTCCCCGGAAAGGATGATCCCTTCCGGCGTGATGGTGCAGGGCTGCCCGAATGCCTTGAAATGGAAAACGTTGCCTTCCCTCACCGCGCTAAGGGATCTTTCCAGATCATCCGGCAACCGGGCGTATAGTTCCCTTACATACGTCAACTGGATATTCAGCAATCTATCGCTCATCGCACGCCTTCATAAGAATGATCCAAGAATACATTAATAAGGCCAATAGCCACTCATTGCCTAGCCGATGGCATCATAGCATACTTTTCCCTTCACTCTCAAACCTTGGATCACCACTATCCACATCTTTAAGCGCCTTGCAATTCTTCCTTCAGTAAGCTAAGAAAGGTCTCTATGCCCCGGATAACAGCCATAGGATTCGACCTGTTTAACACCCTTCTCACTATGGAGCCCTTGACCCTGGAGGAGGCGCTCGAGCGGCTTACCGTAAGCCTCACCATGAGCGGTATCCCGGTGGAAAAAGAAACATTCAAAGATGCTTACAGGCAATCCGCCCTCCGATTCATACATGAAGCCCGCCTGGATGGGAGGGAGACGCATAACCGTTTTTGGATCAGCGCTGCCCTCCTCACCCAGGGATATGAGGTTGAGCCTGAGGACTCCCGAATCGCTGAAGCGGTCAGTGCCTATTTCTCGGCCTTTATGGGCCGCTGCCACCTCATCCCCGGCACCACCGAGATGCTTGAAACCCTCAAGGGCGCCTACCGATTGGGGCTGCTTTCAAACTTCACCCATCCGCCTGCCGTACGGGAGATCATCGACTCCCTCTGCCTCACTCCCCGCTTCGATGCGGTGCTCATATCAGGTGAGCTGGGCTATCGAAAACCGCATCCCCTGGTCTTCCAGCAGCTTTTGCGTGAGCTTGAAGTCAGGAAGGAGCAAATTCTCTATGTGGGAGATGATCCGGAGCCCGATATTGCCGGTGCCAGGCAGGCAGGAATCAGGCCCGTCTGGTTTACCTATGTTCGCGACAAAAGCATTCCCTCATCGCCGGGCATAGCCGGCACGGCGTCCCAGGATCCTGAGGGAGATGTCACGAGGATATCGCAATGGGCCGATCTGCTTTCCTTGCTGGATGAGGGTTCTTAGAGGCTGTATAAATGGCAAATCTGACAGGATTTACAGGATCTAGATGATGATGTTTCCTCTGCTCCTGTGATTCGTCAGGTCTATGAAATAGGCACCGTGTTCCCTGAAGCCGTGGGCAGGACATCAACCAGATAACTCCTTGCCTGAAGCTCCTCCGGCCCGAATCCTCCGAACACCGCCCACCTCGCCAGGTGCTCCTCAGCGAACCGATCTGCAAGAGTCTGGGTTGATATCCTCGTGTGTGCGCTTCGGTCATAGATCTCTCTCAGTATCGTCCTCACCCCATGGACTACCTCAAGGGGCCTTTCCTTTTTGTAAGAGCCCCCAAATACCTCCATCACGGATTCGAATTCATAGATCAGGTTGAGGATCCCCCCGAGGTTCACCACGAAGTCAGGGGCATAGAGGATCTTGTGCTTCCTCAGCAGGTCCTCGATCTCCTTTCTGCCGCCCCTTCGCCGTTCGTCTATCTGGTTATTCGCTGCGCCCACTATGATGAGCTTCTTACCGCGATTTGCCCTGGCCATCCGCGGGATAGTCGAAGGGTTCACGATCTGGCCCATGGCATTTGGGCTGAAGACATCGAACTGCTGATCATAGATCTCGTTGGGCTCCGCCTGCCGCGCGTTGACGCCCCTGTCTCTCAATACCTTGAGCTCTTCGGCAACCTTCATCGGATCGGCATCAGCGATTATAAGGGAAACCCCGGGATAATCCTGGACAATGTAGTCTACGAGATAGGATCCCACCTTGCCGATCCCCTGTACCGCAACGGTCAGGTTATCGAGGCCCTCCTGGTGAAGCCCGTAGGCCACGGACTCGAGCATGGACTCATACACGCCCCTGGCAGTGATAAGCGATGGATCGCCCGAGCCGCCGTTCTCCAGACACAGGCATGCCACATTGTGGGGCGCATAGTGGGCCACGAAATCCACATGTGCAGAACGCGTTCCCATATCAGGCGCAAAGATATACTGCACGAGCCCCTCGAGCACGGGGACAACCTTTTCTTTGAGAACCTCTTTCTCCAGCTCGGATAACGGCTCGTCACCGCGGGAGAAATTCTGCGTTGCATAGTGAGGCTCATAGATCACGGATTTTCCCCCGCCGATCCTCGAGGCCCTCACCTCCTCTATTGTTGCCTTCCCTTCCAGGGCCATCTTGGAGAACATCAGGTTGAGGATCGCCCACTTGTAGCTCATGCCCCTGGCGAGGTTCAACACATCGGTGTTGGCGTCTCTGACTCTCTCGTACTCCTTCCACCGGCATCCCCCGAGGTAGTATGCGGCCGGCTCCGGGCTTCGCGGGCATATGATGGTATTATTCCTCGTCACCCACATCCCCCTGCCGTGCCCGATGTCCCGGTAGAAGACGTTCTCCGGTCTCTGAAGCAGGGTGTGCACCGTCTCGGCTACATCCTCATGGGTGGTATCGCCCTGCTTCACGTATCCCATCACCTCCTGGAGCTGTTCCATAGTCAGATCGTCTTTGATCTTCGGCATCTCTCCTTCACCTCCCTTTAGGCTTTTCTAAATCATCGTGCAATTCGCCTCTATAGGACTATAAGAAAAAGCCGCTGGCGGGTCAACGGGAAAGACGATAGAGGGCGGGGCAATCGGACAGCATGAGAATGAGATGCTTTTCTTCTTCTTTAAGGAGACATGATAGAGGAATGGAAAAATTTCAAACAAGCTTTGATGGTTTCGTAAAAAGTCTGTAATCTGCCTCCTCAGTCATAAAGGCGTCAGGGGTCAGGGCTCAGGGAATGCAACCAGTGAACGGCGAACCGCTCAGCCCGGGTCAAATAATCCCTTTTTAATCCTCTCATACATCGTACAGCCATCCTGGAGGCCCAATCTGCAG
>CAYMFC010000021.1:14964-20856 GCA_964389665.1 uncultured Desulfobacteraceae bacterium
TCCCTTTTTAATCCTCTCATACATCGTACAGCCATCCTGGAGGCCCAATCTGCAGGCCTCTTTCGCATCGCGCACTGCCAGGTCCTTCTCGCCCATCTTATGGTGGATTCGCGCCCGGTAATAGTATGCCCAGCCGTTATCCGGCTTTAGTTCAATGGCTTTGGTGAGGTTTGCAATGCCTTCACGGTAGTTTCCCGCTCTCGCATAGAGCCAGCCCAGATTATCGTATGCATCGACATAGGCAGGATTGAGCTTGACTGCCATCTTGAAATCCGCGGCGGCCTCATCATAGCGGCTTATGCTCATAAGGGCACGCCCTCTCCAGAAATATGCCTCGGCGTTCTTGGGATCAATCTGTACTGCCTTATTGAACTCTCCAATCGCCCTGTCGAATTTTCCCTCTTTATAAGAGTGGTAGCCAACGAGAATATGTTTCTTCGCCCTTTGTTTGGCGCTCTTGCGGGGCTCGAAGGCCCTTTCAATCTCTCCGAGATATCCCATGACCTGGCTCTCGAGATCGTTGAAGAATTGAGAAACCGACCTCACCGGGCTCAAGGCGCCGTGTCCTTTCATGCGGCTCAAGAAACCATAGGAGAGAACAACGAAGGCAATCAGGGCAAGAACAATCACAGCGGTCGCTGCACGGTCGATGGGGCCCTTCCCTTTGCCGGCCATGGAGGCAACCGAGGGAATGGACGAAGATGGTGGAGCAGGAGTGCCGCGTGATTCCGGATCAGGGCTATTTTTCAAGAGCGGCCTCTTTTATCTCAAACAGGTTGCCGTCGAAATCTGCAACGAATGCGAGAAACGTATCTCCCTTAGGAATACTGCGCACCTCAAGGCCGTTTTTCTCACAGGTTTCAAGAAACGCCTCTCTTTCCCTAACCTCAAGACAGAGGTGCTCAAAGGTGCCCGTTCGCACGGGCCATTCCTCCGGCACAAAGACCTCGACGGCAAGCCCGTCCTGTTCATAGAAGATCATCAGACATCGCTGAGCGCTGTGAAATATTCGCTCCGTTATCTCCTCAGGGAGCTCCGCAGTTTTAATCTTTGCCAACCCCAGAATACCCTCATAGAATCGGTCTGCTCTTTCCTGTGAACTGCACACCAGCCCCACATGATGCAATCTCATGGACGCTCCTTCCTGCGACAGACATTTTTCTACTTCATTACCTTTCTCGAATGAGACTATATGTAATAGGGTAGCACCACTATAGAACTGGCGGAAAGACTTGGCAACAATAATACTAAACACCAAGGATAACTCGGGATGCCTTATCCTTGAGAGGTAGGGATTACCCCTTGGTATCAGGCTGCCAGATTGAAATTCTACCCTTCGGGTGCGGTTCCCAGCTTCACATCAGGTTATAGACCGTCACGATTTCCTTCATGTCAGAGTCGACCAGAACTGCTTTGTTGGTGCACCGGTCAATAGAGTTGATTAAGCGCTTCAGGTGTTTGACAAGGCGGTCCTTGTCCTTCTTATGCAGCCTGTACTCCAATGTATCACCCTGCCTCCTCACTGGCGTTCCGTACTCGAGTATTAAGTCAATATAATCCTTGGGGATTCCTCTCTGCTGAGATCGTTTATTGGCATGATTAGATACCTTCATGCTTCCACCCCCTTGCCTGCCCCGTTTTCCATCCGGGGCGGTATCGGCATTGAAACCCCTGCGTTGCACTCCCCGCACATAGAGCATTTCCTTACTCTATGTAGTGATTAACTAACATTCTCATCAATATGTAGTGGGAGAACTGATTAATTCTATAAATGTATTATAATAGGAATATAATTAGATGTCAAATAAAACAATTAAACACTTGAAAATGTCAAACCGTAGAGGAAATGGATGGCAGCCCTTTATTCTCAAAGGGCCATGATGAAATGTTGGAAAAGGCTGGGCCCTCTGCACCAGAATTGCCTGTGCAGTAAAAATCTTATAGGCCCTACGCCTTGTATAAAAGATCCATGTATCGCTCCAAGATGTCTCCTATCACCCCCCTCAGCGGCAGCCTGGCTGCCATTCCGTATACAGGGGCCATGCCGCCCCTTTGATCCGGGTTCTCCTTGACATACCCGACAGCTGAGTTCAGGTCATCTATGAATCTCTTCGCCACGCCTTCCCCGGTATGCCTCAGGGTTACACAGAGGTGAACGGCGGGCGGCTTATGGAGCGGGTTCAAGGCCCACTTTCGCTCGGACATAACGTCCAGCACCCGGTAGATATCCAGTTTCTCCGAGCCGAATGCGATCACCCACAGGGGATCACCGAGTATGGAAAGCTCCGGTATTCTCCGGATTCCTGCCTTTATGAACACTGCCGTTTCAAGGATCTTTTTTGTCGCCTCCAGATAACCCTTTGCTCCCATAGACACCATCGTCGCCCAGCACGCAGCGGTCAGCGCTCCAGGACGGCTTCCAGCAAAGGTGGGCGAGCAGTACAGGCCTCCCGGCCACTCCGTGGTTTTATAATACTGATAGCGGCGCAGCTCCGCTCCGCGATACAGGATAACCGAGGTCCCCTTTGAGGCGTAGCCATATTTATGGGTGTCAGCGGAAAGGGAGGTGACCCCGGGCAATCGAAAATCGAATGGCGGGACGGCATATCCCAACCGCTCGGCCCACGGAAGCACGAACCCGCCGAGACATGCATCGGTGTGGAAGCCAACGCCCCTTTGTCTCGCTAGCTCTGAGAGTTCCTCGATGGGATCGATGATCCCATGGGGAAATGTGGGTGCTGAGCCAACAAGGACGATGGTATTCTTGGTGATTGCCTTCGCAGTTGCCTTCACGTCTGCCCTGTAGTCCTCATCTACGGGGATACGGATGCAGCGTATGTTGAAATACTGGGCCGCCTTGTCAAAGGCAGCATGGGCAGTAGTGGGAATGATCATCTCCGGTTTTTTGATCTTTCTTTGGTCCCTGGCCCAGTCCCTGTATGCCTTCATGGCAAGCAAGATGCTCTCCGTGCCGCCGGAGGTAACCACCCCGCATATCTCCTGATCCGTACCCGAAGCAGTCCCGGCGCCTAACATAGTGCCTGCCATGGATACTACCTCTGCCTCGTACTTGGCGATGCTTGGCCACACGTCGGCGTGCAGCGGGTTGCTCTGGGAATTGATCGCATATACCTTATTGAGAAATTCTATGTGCGATTCATCGCCGTGATATACGGCACCCGACACATAGCCCTCCCTCCATTTCGACTCCTCCATCTCTTGAATCCGCTGCATCTCCTCAAGCACATCCTGCCGCCGAAGGCCCTGATCGGGAATCTCCTGAAACCTCATTGTCCTATGCCTGTAAGGTTTCACCGCCTTCTCAAGCTCTCCCATGATGTCCTCGTACTGACCTTCTATCATCCTCTTCACAGCTGGAATCGGCTTAATGCACGTAAACAATCCCGAGATAATGCGCGGGTGTATACGCTCCATACCGCGCATGATAAAATGCTTCAGATCCATCTCACACCTCCCCTTTCTTCAGCCCATGGATCAATGGGCGCAACCGGCATTACGCCCTGTTCAACCTCGCATAGATCCCCTTGGTGTTCCGGTAGATATTCAGGAATTCCCTGAACAGCTCATCGTACATCCCGCGGTTTTCCGGGTTGGGTGTATAGGTATTTGCAATGGGAACGAGCCCGGGGATCTGATCGAAGCTAAGAAGCCCAAGGGCTACGGATGCCAGCAGGGCCGCGCCTCTGAGATTTGCCTGTATCGGATCCCTGGCCTGCCTGATGGTCCGATTCAACACGTCTGCGTGAATCTGACACCAGACATCGGAATTCGCACCGCCGCCGATCATGGTGATGGGATCTAATCGAGCCTTGATGAATTTCTCCACATACTGCAACAGCCACCGCGAGTTGTAGGCAACCCCCTCGTATACGGCTCTCAGGAGGTGTCCTCGCGTGGTGGTAAGGGATTGGTTGAAAATGCCTGCCCGCACTGAATGGTTTTCTATCGGTGTCCTCTCTCCATAGAGCCAGGGAGTGAATATCAGCTTTTCACTCCCTGCAGGGACAGCAGCCACGATCCTGTCGAAGATAGTCAATGCATCCTCCGGTTGTGGCTCCTTGAGCAACTCATCCTTGCAAAAGAGGATGTTGTCGCAAAGGTAGGTGAGGCACGCACCGGCTGATTCCTGCTCGTTCGCCACGAAATATCTCCCTGGTATTGCAGACGGCAGGGAAGCCATATTGTGGAACAGATCCGTCTTCTTGAAAGGTACATGGCACGTCAGCCAGGAGGAAGTCCCGATGTAGAGGTGACCCTCGAAGTCCCTTACCGCACCGGAGCCTATTGCCGCTGAGGTGACATCAGGGGCTCCCACTACCACAGGCACTCCTTCCCGCAGGCCCAGGTCCCGGGAGACCTCTTTCTTGATCGGCCCCAGGACATCAACGGAATGCTTGAGCGGCGGGAACATGTTCCTGTCCAGCCCCGCCATCTTTATCAGCCGGTCATGGTAGGTGACCTTGGAGATATTCCTGGCATCGGTCAGCCAGTGGAGGGCTATGGAATCGTAGGATGCGGCTGCTCTGCCCGTGAGCCGCAGGTTAATGTAATCCTTCGGCTCCAAAAAGAGGGAGGTCTTCTTGTAGATGTCGGGATGCTCGTTTTTTAGGTAGAGTATATGGCCGAGCGGACCTTTTCCCGAATGCTCGGGCGCTCCCCCTGTGAGCATGATCCATCGTATGAGCTTGGTGATCCCGTAGCCTGCTACCTTAAGAAGCCCATCGGTGATCTCTCTGATGTACCCGGCTCCCCTGGAATCCATCCAGATAATAGCGTTCATCAGATGAATGCCATTCTCGTCAAGCGCGACCGTCCCCGACCACTGGGTAGTGCAGCTCACAGCCACCACGTCCTCCAGGGGTATCGAAGCCCTGCCGAGCACCTTCTTAGCGGTATCCATAATCGCATCCCACCACTCATCCGGGCTCTGCTCGGCCCCTCCATTCGGCAGAAGCAGGAGGGTTGTCGCCTTGAATTCGCTCTCTATTACCTCACCCCGCGAGGACACTACTGCCGATTTGGCACCCGAGGTGCCAAGATCTATAGCGAGAATATATTTCTCGTTGCTCGGTGGCGCACCCATTATGGACTGCGTTGTTGGTATCTAATCTACAAGGCTCAAGCTTGCCTGTTCTGCCTCAGAGGAAGCCGTATCAGACCGATTTTCTCCCTCTCCCTCCTCACCGTTTCTCTCTTTCGTTTACTCTGGCGGTATCTTCACGCCCTTCTCCATGGCAGTGTCGAGGGCGGCCTCATATCCCGCATCTACATGGCGGGCGATCCCGATCCCCGGATCCACCGTCAACACCCGTTCCAATCGCTCTGCCCTCTCGTTGGTTCCGTCCGCCACGATCACCATTCCCGCATGGAGCGAATACCCGATGCCCACGCCGCCGCCGTGATGAAAGCTCACCCAACTTGCCCCGCAGGCCGTGTTCAGGGCGAAATTGAGAAGCGGCCAATCGGCAATGGCATCGCTCCCATCACGCATGCCCTCGGTTTCCCTGTTGGGAGAGGCCACCGAGCCGCAATCCAGATGATCTCGACCGAACACGATGGGAGCTTTGATATCGCCCTTGGCTACCATCTCATTGACAGCAAGCCCGAACCTGGCGCGATCACCGTAGCCCAGCCAGCATATCCTCGTAGGAAGCCCGAGAAAGGGAACCCGTTCCCGCGCCAGACGGATCCACCGGTTGAGCGGCTCGTCCTCCGGGAACAATCCTGTAACCGTTTCATCGATACGGTGTATATCCTGTGGATCACCCGAAAGGGCCGCCCACCGGAAGGGGCCCTTTCCCTTGCAGAACAGCGGGCGAACATAGGCAGGGATGAAGCCCGGGTATTTGAACTCACCGTTCTCATCCCTCA
>CAYMFC010000022.1:0-20122 GCA_964389665.1 uncultured Desulfobacteraceae bacterium
CTCAAGGCCGAGGGGCTCAGGGCCGAGAGGCAATTCATCCCGTTTTTCGGGACCGTGCAATGCCTTTGATTGAAAGGGCATATGGCAAAAAAAGACATCTCCCTGTTCCCCACAAAAAAGGCCATCCCCATTCTTCTGCGTTTAGTTCCTTAGGAGGCAGTCATAGAGCGCTCCCCTCTCATACCCCGAAGTAGGCGGAGCGCACGTCCGGATTGCTCATGATCTCACTCCTGGTTCCTTCCAGAACAGCGGCCCCATTTTCCAGGATAAAGGCATAGTCCACGATGGGCATGACAGGACGCGCATACTGCTCGCTGACAATGATCGAAATGCCCTTATCCTTGCGTATCTCCCGGGTCGCCTTGACCAGGGTTGCCTGGATCAGGGGACTCAAGCCCAACAAAGGCTCGTCAAGGAGCAAAATTTTCGGTTGTGCCATAAGGGCCCTGCCGATGGCGAGCATCTGCTGCTCTCCTCCGCTCAGGAAACCCCCGATCCTTTTCTTAAGGTGGTCAAGGGCCGGGAAGAGCTTGAACACATACTCCAACGTGTCCCTGGCCTGTGAGGGAGATGCGAGGTAACCCCCGATGCGCAGGTTCTCCATGACACTGCTTTCCGTAAAGATCCTGCGCCGTTCCGGACAGAGCACGATCCCCATACGGGCCCTCCGGCTGGGCTTTGCCCTGGATATATCCTCACCTTGAAAGAGGATCTGTCCCAGGACCGTAATTCTTTCCCCTCCCGCCATTTGTTCCTTTTTCCGGATGTCATCCATGATTCCGGAAAGGGCGTACATCAGGGTAGACTTCCCGGCACTGTTGGCGCCGAAGATCCCGACAATCTGTTCGTCCTCGCACTGGATGCTGACATTGTTGAGTGCCAGCATGTTCTCGTAGAAAACCATCAGTCCTATGGCTTCAAGCATAGGTCATGACCTCCTCCACCTCTTCGGACCCGAAGTAGGCTTCCTTGACCTTTTCGTCGGCCATGACCTCCTCCGGGGTCCCCTCCACCAGTTTCTTGCCGAAGTTCAGGACCATGACCCGATTGGCCACCCGAAAGAGTTCCCGCAGCCGATGCTCGATCATGACCAGGGTGATGCCGTCCATCTGGAGGCGTTCGATCAGAGGAACCATGCTGGCAATCTCGCTCATGCTCAGCCCGGAGAACACCTCGTCGCAAAGAATAATTTCCGGTTTCAAGGCGAGGCATCGGGCGAGCTCCAGGCGTTTCAAATATCCCGTCGGCAGGCTGGAGGCCACCTTGTAGGGAACAAAGGAGTCCCTTTCGAAGCCTATTTCCTCCAGGATGTCGATTCCCACGGTATCGCGATCCCCGAGCTTCCCGCCGCCTCTCCATCCCCCGGTGCGCCTGGCCCTCGGAGAAAACAGGGGGATGACCAGGTTCTTGTAAGCGGGCAGGCTATAGTAAGGCCTCATGATCTGAAAGGTACGCGTGATCCCCATATCCGCGATCTTGTGGGCCGGCATCCCGCTCACCTTCCTTCCCTGGAAAAAAACCTGTCCGGAGGTCATCTTGATAAAACCCGTGATGCAGTTTATCAACGTGGTTTTTCCCGAGCCGTTCGGGCCGATAATGCCCAGGATATCCCCCGGGAAGACATCGAAGCTCACGCGGTTCAGTGCGTGGATCCCTCCGAAGGCCTTTGTCGCCTCCTGCACTTCAAGGATCGGCTTATCGCTCATACCTTGACCCATCTCTGAAATTGATGGTATTTTCGCTGACCATACACCATGATGCCCTCGCTTCGAAACACGATAAACGCCATGAGAATGAGGGAGTAGAAGACGATTCTCAGTGTGCCCAGATCCCTCAGCAATTCGGAGATGGGTACCAGGATCAGGCAGCCCAAAACGGGGCCTACGAGGGTGCCTCCCCCGCCGATGACCGTGGCCGCGATGGGAAGAATGGAAAAATCCAGGGCAAACAGGGAAATGCCCGCCCACATGTAGATGTGGACCAGGCAGGCCCCGGCCAGGCACCCCATCCCTGAAGCGATAAAGACGGCCACAGCCTTGTAGAAGGTGATGCTCATCCCGGATGCCCGCACGGCCTGATCGTTGTCCTTAACGGCCCGCATGACCAGCCCCAGGTCCGTGTTGACCAGGCGTCTCAGCCCGAAAAGGAAAAAAAGCACCATGAGGATCACGAGGTACTGCTCGATCCATTGATTGGCGAAGCTGTCTATGCCCATGATCCCGTCCGTGCCCCCGAGGATGTTAAGGGCCTCGATGATCCGCATCAGCGCCAGGGGATACATGAGGGTCACGATAGCGAAATAGACGCCCCGCAAGGGCAGGCAGGGCAGGAGCAGGAATGTGCAGATGGCCGCTCCGATCACGGTGGCCATGGGTACGGTGAGGAGGGGAGGCCAACCGAAGGAGGTGTTCATGATTGCCGTCATATATCCGCCCACGCCGATGAAAAAGGCCCCTCCCAGAGAAACAAGCCCCAGGAAATGGGCCAGGAAATCAAAACTAATGGCGAGAAGGGCATATATGCAGACAATGGAAATCACCCGCTGCCAGTACATGCTCGGCATCACCAGGGGCAGCAGGAGTAATCCGATGATGAGCACCAGCCTGGGGAGGGTCAGATAGGACAACTCTCGCCAAGACATAAGGGCGTAGATTCCTTCACTCCTGACCTTGATGCCCCGGTCTAGTCTCTCCTTCCGGCGCGCTTCCGTATTCACCTTTTATACCCTTTCTTCCAGTTCCTTCTGCCGTCCGAAAAGCCCTGAAGGTCTTAGGATGAGCGTAATGATGATTGCCAGCAGGGCCACCACCATCTGGTAATGGGACCCGAGGTAAACCACGGTCAGAATCTGGGCGAACCCGATGAGAAAGGCTGCCATCACCGACCCCATCCAGCTCCCCAGGCCGCCCACGATACACACTGCAATGGCTAAAATAAGTACATTGTACCCTGCCTCAACCACGATGTTCCCCAGGGGAAGCAACAGCACCGCGGCCAGGCCGGCGAGCATGGAGCCAATGGCCATGGCCACGACGGCCATGCGGTCAGAATCGATGCCGAGCATCAGGGAGGCCCGCTCGTCCTGTGCCATGCCCCGAAGGGCCAGACCGACGCGCGTGTAGTGGGTGAATAACCACAGGAAGGCTACAACAGCAACCCCGATCACCACGACCAGGACCCGGTGATAGTCCACGGGGATACCGCGTACGGTAAAACTCCCCTCCACGAAGACCGGCAGGGTGTAGGTCATCCCCTTGAACCCCCCCCACCGGAATCCTTCAAGGATGGCAACCCCGATCGCATAGGAGGCGATGATCTCCGAGATGGCCATACCCCGGACCCGGATGAGAACGAATTGGTAGATGAGGGCGCCGATTATTCCCGTAATCATCATGGCCAGGATAATGCTGAGCAGGTACGGCAGTTCCAGGGCCCGGACAAAGCTCCAGGTAATGAACCCGCTTACCACATAGAGGGCGCCGTGTGCAAAATTGGGCAAACGGCTTATGCCATAGACCAGGGCGAATCCCAGGGCGGTTAGGGCCAGGGCAACGCTGTTGATGGTGCCATATATCAGGATGTCCATGATTTCATTTCAGAATTTTGATAGTCCTGTTGTATAAAAATCTCTATATTGTTATAGTCCGGCACTCAGCCCGTGTGGGTGCCGGACGTTCTATACAATTGCGAAGCAATTTTATTTCTTCATCCAAGGAGGAAGCTTGATCTCTCCCGTGGCGATGCTCTTGGGATACACCACGATCCGCTTGCCTGCCTGCCACTGGAGGACTGTCCCTACCGCGCCCTCCTTGGGATCCGTGGCAGGGATCACCTGGTGGGTCTTGGGATTGAAGCGGGTTCTTCCGTAGACGCCCATCATGTCCGTTTGCTCCAGGGCGGACACCACTTTGTCAGAGTCCAGGGACCCCGCCCGCTCGATAGCGTCTTTGAGGACGTAGGCCGCCATGTAACTGCTGGAACTGCCCAATCCCTCGGGCTCGATGTTCCATCTCTTGGTGTAGGCATTATAGAATTTCATGGTCCACGGCGTAGCATCGCTGGGTGCATTACCCGCATTGACCACGTTACAGAGCGTGTATTCTCCTTTGCCTCCCGTGGCCTCCCAGAAACCCGGCTGTTCCGCAGCAGCCAGGGTGGACCCGAATGGAAGCGCCGGAATCTTCATATCATACCACTGCTTCAAGAGAATGGAACTTTCGGGCATGTCCATCCAGATGTTGAGGATCTCGGCACCCGTTTTTTTCGCCTTGAGCAGGCCCATGGAAAAATCCCCTGTCCCTGTGGGGTATACCTCGGTGCCGAGGATCTTCCAGCCCTGCTTTTCAGCGACCTTTCCCAGCACCTCTCCGCCCCCCCGGGCATGGGAGACGTCCTGAACCATGATGAAGACCTTGTCCAGACCATAGCGATCCTTGAGTTCCTTGAAACAGGCCATGATCTCACCGACAAGCTGTACCGCCTCTCCATGGATCCGGAAGCAGTACTTGTATTTGTCGTAGTTCTCAGCCACGAGGGCGTGATACTTGGGAGTCAATACACCCGTGGTCAGGATAGAGACCTTCTTGTATTTCGACAACAGGCTCATGGCTGCCAGGGCTGCCTCCGACCGAACCGGCCCTCCCACGAGGAAGTCCGCCTTTTTCTCGAGGATAAGCTTTTCCACCGCCATGAGGGCCTCGCTCACCGGAACACCGGGCTCAAGATCCCGTGTATCGATCACCTCAACCTTAAACGGCCTCTTCTCGCCTGCCACGTCCACGCCGCCGGCTGCATTGATCTCCTCAACAGCCAGGGTAATCCCCCTCTCCGCATCCCAGCCGTAAAGAAAGGCCGTTGACAAAGGACACCCCAGCACGATGGATTTCGCTGCGAGGGCAGAAGAAGTCGGCAGTGCAACCAACATTGCAAGCACACTTACTAAAATAGCAAACACCCTTGTTTTCATGACGCTCCCTCCTTTAAGGTTTTTCTTCCTCTGTTACTGTTTTTGCCTTACCTCCCCTGTCTTTAATAATTATGGCAGCAAAGGGTTGCCATCAGATGCTACTCATGACTTGGGGTTGATAGGGGAGATGTAATTCTCTCTCAAGGTCAGGCATTGCTTTCCCTTGAATACGCCCGTACGCGCATATGATTGTTCCACATCTCAGCTTTCTTGCCGGCCCTTGTGTGCTCCCGTCAATGATTCCCTTCTGGGTGTTTCTGGTCAAAGGCTCATTCTTCATTCTTGGCCCTCTAGCATTGACAAACTCGTAAAAAGTCGTATCCGTTGAGTCTGTCATTTCGACTGCAAGGAGAAATCTTGTATTTTCAGCATGTTATATTGATAAGATTTCTCGCTTCGCTCGAAATGACATGCTATTGAGACTTTTTACGAAACCATCAGCATTGCATGCTTAAATTTCTATAGTCACTTGATTCCAAAGAATAAAAGCAATCCACATGCCAAAGGTATAAAACTATTTCACGAAATGAGTTACTTTCTAACAGCTTGAAATTTAAACGGATATCGGAAATAGACACAAAAACTCTCATCAAATAACAGTATGACTGCCGAAAAAAACTTTCAAGCATAGAAAGATTATTTCACCTCACTTTTTCATCATAACGTTCCTTTTTCGGTAACATTCTTTATGAGGCAAGTGGACTCATGCGCCGCAGAGCCTCTTTCTATTGCTAATCTTCATACTCTTGATACATTCGATTTTTGTCTTGCTGCCAAGGCTCTTTGTTCAAGCAATTATGACAAACTCGTAAAAAGTCGTATCCGTTGAGTCTGTCATTTCGACTGCAAGGAGAAATCTTGTATTTTCAGCATGTTATATTGATAAGATTTCTCGCTTCGCCCTGCCTGCCTCGCCTGCGCGAGAGCAATGGCGGGCAGGTCGAAGACATGCTGTTGAGACTTTTTACCAAACCATCAATTATGGTGGTTTCGTAAAAAGTCCTCTAATCGTCATGCCGGACTTGATCCGGCATCCAGAACCTGTTGAATTTACTGGATTCTGGCTTCCGCCAGAATGACTAAAAAGGAAGATTGCAGACTTTTTACGAGTTTATCAATTATGAATCAGGTTATAAAGGTCGTCTTTTTCATAACATCATTTCGAGGGACCTGAGGTATCCCTCCCGTAGACTTTCCTATGCAAATAAGGGCTATAGGTGTTTTATTACGAGCGATACCAAGTATTTCTCTTACAGGTTCCTTTTCAAAAAAGGTAAACCACAAACTGCTCAGACCAAGACCATATGCTGCCAGGTTCATATTTTGTATGGCTGCAGCACATCCATGTTGATAGCCAATCCCACCCTCTTCCAGAAAAATGTCAACCCCGCTTTTTCTTGGGTCGCCTACAACAGCTATTACAACAGGAGCAGACTGCAAAAAATCAGCCTTATATTTTTCTAACCAGTCCCATCCGCTTCTATCAAAGGCCCATTTTATACATCTTTTGGCCTCTAAAAAAAGCTTTTTCTTAACACCATCGCTCGTAACAACAATAAATTCCCATGGCTGCAAATTTAAAGGGGATGGTGCCCATGAGGCTGCCTCTAATATCTTCTCAATTTTATCCATGCCAACAGGTTCTGGTAAAAAATCACGACAACTTCGTCGCTCTTTCATGGCTGTAAAAATATCCATAATATTTTCCTCTTTTCTCTTAAAATTAATTTGCTTGTAAAAAACCGATTTTTATTTTTCTAGAATAATTTTACTGAGCACCGTGTCAAAAAAGATCCTCTGGAGCGTGATTCTTCCTTTGGAAGAGGAAATGGGCAATGTAACGGAGATCCAAGGGCAGGGCAGGTATGATGACGTAGCGACGTTAAGGGGCCAGTTGCGCGTATCCGTGTGCTACCATTGATTTCATCCCGGGCATCATCGCTCCGGAGAAAGCAGGTATTCGCCGGATCGGCACTATCTATCGGATCAAGTCCGCTACCAATGGCTTTATCCATCGCAGAACTGCCATGCTATAAGGTATGGTCTATATCGTCATATGTATTGTCACATTCATTATCCCAGTCCATCGGAGACTCCTTATTTTTCCATGATGGACCTTTTTCGTTTGGCAGAGCGCGGGTCAAAGGCTCACGATGGAGAAGCTGTTTATACGGCGCTCTCCGGCCGTCTTTCTTACAGATTCCGATGTTGTGTATGAACTAGTTGAATTGATCCTTTTTCATCTCCAGGCCTTCATTCCAGCTTGTCATGCAATTCAATGATATAAAAATATTGAGCATGTATTCTGCCGATGAGGTTTTGTAGCATAAATTGGCGGCAAGAATGAGTTCGTCTCCGGTCCAGGCTTTCCGTTGTTATCCTTGGCATTCTACATCATCCTGATAGTGCCGGATGTAAAAGGTTATATGTGAAGGAAAGCGGTCAAAAATATGTAGGATCGTTGGCCGCTTTCGTCATTTTTCTATCTATCCTTTATCTGTTTCAATTCCTCAGCGGTTCTGCAAATCTCTTCAGCCTGAATAGCATCAAAGCTCTTGGGCATGCAGAATCCATATTTTTCATTGTAAATGGTCTGGCCCCAGAGGCAGTCCTCAATGACTGAGTGATCCGCAGGCTGCATTATCTTCCAGCCTTCCGGTGTCTCCCAGGCAAGCGGTTCCTTCTCTGCCGCCTTAATGATTGCTTCGGTATTGGTGGTGCCTGCACGCTCGACAGCCGCTTTGATGAAGTAAACGCCTGCATAGGTTTCTCCAGCCATGTAGTCAGGATATTCCTTGTAGCGATCCTGATAGACCTTCACAAAATTTCGGTTCAGAGAGGAATCGGGTGTGGAAAAGAAGTACCGGGACGATACATAAACGCCTTCAGGCATATCTTTCCCCATTGGAACCAAGACCTCCAAGGCACCCGCGCAGGGAAATGCGAATTTCATTTCCCTAAAGAGGCCTGTCGGCAACGCCTGTCTTATGAAGGTAACTGCATCTCCGCCCCAAAGAGGTGACCATACCAGTTCGGGCTTGGCCTCCTGGATCTGTTTAATGTATGCAGAATAATCCTCCGACAGAAACTTGGGAAACAGTTCCCCTACGATTTCAACATCGGGCCGAAGTTCCTCGAGCTTTGCTTTGAAAATATCCCAGGAAGAGTGACCGTAGGAGTAGTCAGGGCCGATACACATATAACGTTTGTAAGGTTTTTTCGCCAACAGATAGGCGCCTGAGCGGGAGTGCATCATGGCATTGCTGAGGGTGCTGAATATATAAGGATGTAACTTGGCACCGGTCAGAGCATCGTCTGCCGCCTGGGTAGCAATCAGAATCTTTTTGTTTTCCTTGGCAAATTCGCTGAGGGATATGGCAAGCCCGCTGGAAGTCGGTCCCATGAGAAAATCTACCTCGTCTTCGTTCACGAATTTTTTGGCTATCCCCAGCATGACATCCTTTTTCAGCTTGGTATCCTCGACAATGGCTTCCAGCTTTCTGCCCAGGATACCACCGTTCGCGTTGATCTCGTCAACCGCCAATTTAATCGCCTGCATGCCATGTTTGCCATAGCCTCCGAGCTTGCCCGAACAGATAAACATGGCACCTATCTTGATCGGAGGGCTCTCGGCCACGGCAGTGCCAAAAACAAACAGGAGCGACAGGGAAATAATGATAATTTCGATAGCTAATCTCTTTTTATTCATGGCGATCTCCTTTATGCAGTGCTTAATTATGGAATATATGGAGTAACCAGACCATTCTGCACGCCTGAGTGCAGCGGCTGCCCCGAACAGCCATGGCTGCTCACTCGAACCCAATCGAAGGCACTATTTTCTTTCCATCACCTCCTTTCTTGATGTTCTATGAAAGGGCTGACATCCTGCTGAGACTGCAAATTTCCGCCCACTCAATCCATTCGCGGGCCTTTGATTCGGTATTCTCCTATTTTTAGGACCGACAAATATAACCACGCCATGTCTTTTCAATTGTGAGACATCCTTCTTGGCCACTTTTTTAGACTCATTGCAGCTTCTTGCAAGACCGCCTGGCTCGATCCTTGTCCTTGCCCCACACCAATCTATTATATCGTTTCAGAAAAAAGTTGTCATTGTGAGCGTCAGCGAAGCAATCTCGTGCCGTAGTCTTTGAGCTTTGTTGAGATTGCGGAGCCTGTTCCGAGCGCAGCGAGGAATCCCTTTTTCTCTGAGTTTTGTCCATGGACCTTGGCGTTTATGGACCCCGCCGTAGGCGGGGCTCCGAGTTTGCTTCGGCTATGCCTCGCAACCGCTTCACTCCTCGCAATGACAGTGTAAATGTTTTCATGAAACGAACTACTAGTTTATAAGAAACTGTCGCCGCTCATCTATAGTGCAATGGCCCGCTAAATATGCCATAATCTGCAGGTGTTGAAGGAGTATCATCTGAAGGTAGACCCCAGCTCCTCATACCCTTTTTACAGGCAACTTCTTAAGGCTTCGGCAAACATCATGCCAAGGGTATAAAAACCGTTTCGTAGAATAAGTAACTTTCTAACAGTTTGGAATTTAATAGGATATCAGAAATAGACAGAAAAATTATTATAGGCCGAGAATATAACTGCGGAAAAGTATTTTTCAGATATAGAAAGATTATTTCATCTCACTTTTTCATCTATGCTATCGACTTTTCCGATGCGGTAATGCTGTATTTGCGGATCTTACTGCGCAAAGTAGGAAGGGAAATCCCCAGCAATCGAGCGGCCTTGGTCCGATTCCAACTCACATGAGACAAGGTTTTTTGAATCTGTTCCCGTTCCATAACCGGCAGTGAATAGTTCGAGAGACTCGTCATCGAAAGAGGGTGGTTCTTTTTCAGAATCTTTTCAATCTCTTCTGAAAGGATCACCTTGCCTCTGGCCCTCACCACAGCTTCAACAAGCACATTCTCCAACTCCCGGACATTTCCTTTCCAGGGGTGGAGGCTTAAACACTTCAGCACACCGGTATGCAACTTAGATACATCGGTGCCCAGTTCCATATTTATTTTTCGCAGAAAGTGTCTCGCCAGATAGGGGATGTCAGAGATTCGTTCCCTCAAGAGAGGAACATGGATAGTCACAACGTTCAGACGAAAGTAAAGGTCTTCCCTGAATTTACCCTCCTGCACAAGCGCAGCCAGATCCCGATTCGTAGCCGCAATGATGTGGCACCGTGACTGCAAGATCTGTTGTCCTCCCACCCGCATGTATTCGCGGCGTTGAAGAAAGCCCAGAAGCTTCCCCTGCAGGCTTAAAGGGAGCTCTCCCACCTCATCCAAAAAGAGAGTGCCGCCGGCTGCCAGTTCGATCTTCCCTCTTTTTGTGTGATCTGCACCGGTAAAGGCCCCTTTTTCATGGCCGAAAAGTTCGCTCTCCAGCAATGTATCTACCACAGCCGAGCAATCCAGAGGGATGAACGGTTCTTCGGCACATTCTCTGTTTTGATGAATCATTCGGGCGATCAACTCCTTGCCTGTTCCTGTCTCGCCCTCGATCAGGACTGTAGCTCGATTCTGGCAAAGAAGGCCGATCATCTTGAATATATCCCTCATTTCCTTGCTCTTTCCTATAATGACCTCCCTATTCAATGGTTTCCACTTTTCTCTGGTAAGAGAGGCTTCCCGGTCCAACTCGAGTATGTGGAGGGCTCCATTGACCGCTTTTTCTATCTCATCGGCATCGAGGGGTTTGTGTATATAATCATAGGCCCCCCGTTTCATAGCCTGTATGGTAGTATCCATGTCCTGGAATGCGGTGATCATAATCACCTTGGCCACGTTATCGCGGCTTTGCATCTGACTCAGCACCTCCAAACCATTCTGGTCAGGAAGGCGGATATCCAGGATGACCACCTCGGGATGAAAGCTGTCGAAAAGGGTGATTCCTTCCCGGCCTGAAGCCGCCCCACAAAACTCATGGCCTTTTTCTCTCAGGAACATCGCCAGTGTTTCCCTGATGGAGTATTCGTCATCTACGACCAGGATTTTAGACATGCCCTCTCCCGACTGGAAAAGATATATGAAAGGAGGCGCCGTAGGGCTCGCGGTTTTTCGCTGTAATCCAACCTCTGTGGGCCTCGACGATCCGCTTTACGTTGGCCAGACCAAGGCCGGTCCCCTTGGTCTTTGTGGTAAAAAAAGGCTTAAAGATATCCAACATATGCTGCTTGGGTATTCCAAAACCATCATCTTCTATAATCACCTCGACGCTGGATCGACCATTATCGATAGTATACCGGCTGGTAACTACTATTTCCCCTTTTTCCCGACAGGCTTCTATCGTGTTGAGCAATATGTTGATAAAGGCCTGTTCCAGTTTTTCCTCATCTGCCATCATTTTTGGTATTTCCGGAGCAAGGGAAAAGAAGGTTGAGACCTCTTTCTCTTTAAATTTCATCTCGAGTAATTCTACACATGAGAAGAGAATCTGATTAACATAACAAGGTTTAAATTCGAACTGCAATGGTTTGGCAAAATCCAGCAGTTCCGTCAATATCCTCTCCAGCCTGATTACCTCCTTGGTAGATATTGCAACGCGGCGCTGATCATTGCCGTGAAGTTGAGGATTTTTGTTGAGAATTTGAAGGTTCATCTTGACTACGGAAAGAGGATTGCGTATCTCGTGAGAGAGTGAAGTGGTAATCTGTCCGATGTAGGCCATCCTTTCAGCCTCCCGAACCCTTTGCTCCATCTCCACCCTTTTGGTAATATCCCGACAGATGCCGATATTGGAAAGCTGATTTTTATATCGGGTGACCTTAGCCATGATTTCCGTAGGAAACCTACGGCCATCTTTCGTGAGACGGTTGTATTCAAATATGGGATGGACACGCCTCATGTTGAGACTATCGGTATAGATCTCAATAACCCTCTTTTGATCCTCAGGGACAATGAATCGGTAAAACCTTTGGCCGATAACCTCTTCCAGGCTGTATCCGTGCATCTGGCAGTATGCCTTGTTGGCAAAAACAATCACCCCATTCTGGATGACAAAATATCCATCATTTATCTCCTCAACAAGGGTCTTGTATTTTAATTCCGATTCCCTCAGCTCCGCGGTCCTGTCTTTCACCTCTCCTTCGAGTCGCTGGGCATATTCCATAATCTCTTTTTCATGCATATTCTGAAAATGATCGCTGAACCGGTGAATGGTATGGGCCAAACAGTGGTTGATCTTGGATATTCCATGATGAAAATCTCTCACATTGCTTACGTCGGCCAAAAGAGGAATTACGATCGTCCGGTACAGTTCAAAGGCCTTTTGCACATCGGAAAGCAAGAAGCCTGACTCCAGGCGCATTTTAGTGATTTTATTGATGAATCGATTGATATGGGTGAAGTCATTATGAAGCAGAACATGGGCATTGGCATCGAAGGCCTCGGTTACCGTGCCCACCAATTCTTCGAGAGGTCTCTGGGAATATTGCTCACCCACCTCTGTGTGGAGTCTATTTGCCCATTGCTCAATGATCAGAGATCTATTGCGCTGGATAAACTCTGATAGATCAAATCCCATTGCGCCCCCAGATGCTTAGAGACAGATGCGATTACTTATATCATGAAGAGAACGAGTAAAACGTTTCAATGAACTACCCCGCAGCAGAGCTGCGAGGTATCAAAAGGAATTTTTATTAACCCCGATGCAGAGCATCGAGGAATTCTTTTGATTAAAAAGTTGTCATTGCGAGCGTTAGCGAAGCAATCTCGTGTCGTAGCTTGTGAGCCTTGTTGAGATTGCTGCGTCGCTCCGCTCCTCGCAATGACAGAACCCGAATTTATTGAGAAGTTACATTAAAAGAAAACAAGTAGAGAAATTGTATAAAAGATCTTTCTCCGCTACT
This sequence comes from uncultured Desulfobacteraceae bacterium, assembly GCA_964389665.1. Lineage (GTDB taxonomy): Bacteria > Desulfobacterota > DSM-4660 > Desulfatiglandales > B25-G16 > B25-G16. The sequence goes on from CAYMFC010000022.1 coordinate 12,828, forward strand.
TCGCCTTAACCCATAACTCTGTGATCATGGAATGACCACATTGTTTATTGGTAAACATGTGGCGCCCCGATTATTGCCTTCACTCCGAAATATAGCGGCATACTGCCTTCTCAATCATGAGATATGATCAGAATGAGGGAGTATACTGAGAGAGATAATCATGTATGACGGAAGACCGTATTTGTAAGCTACTTACTATCTTACTCTCTAGCTACTATAAAGGCCGCCCCCATACGAGAGGAGCGGCCTATAGTCCAGTTTTCTCTTCGATCCCTTCTGAGCTCTCTACCTCTTTTGCTCCATCTCCTCGAGCTGGCCGTGCATCCTCTCTGCATTTTGCCGCACATAGTCCCTCACCTTTGCATCCAACTCCTTGTGCTCATCCAAGGCATTCTTGAAGGCGAACAAATCCATCTCACAGAGTGAGTACATGGAGCCATCCGCCGGGTCCTTAAAACGGTCGATGATCCTGGCGCCATGGAGGGTAGTCTTTGAAAAGGTCTTCAGTGCCTGCTCCACATGCTGCTCCTCAGATGAGGCAGACATATCCCCGGCAGTGGTAGAGGCCATGTAATCCTTGGCAAGCACTGCCACGTAAGTCTCAAGAATCTTGGCCACCTCGGCTCGCGCCCTGTTATCAGCGGTTGACCGTAAAAGGGCCACGTTCTTGATCCCCGAGGCAACCCCTACTCCGTAGAAGATCTTTCCCTTGTCTACATCAAAGGCCCCGCTTCCCTGATCAACCCATGCGGGCCGCGCTGGCTCTGCCGGTTTCTTGGCTGCACAGCCGAGAACCAAGAGAATTCCTATGCCCAGCAAGATACACAGCGCTCTCATCGTATTTCTTCTCATTGCTACCTCCTTCTTTGTTTGAATTCGTCAATTGTTCCCCTCATCTCATCCATCATATCCTCCATCTCCTGCATGCCTGCGATCAACTCATCCAGGTTGTATGGCTTTTTCTCGGTGAGCACCCGTCCCCCTTTTTCCTCTTGGGAGGGTTTGGGCTCAGGAGTCGGGGTTTCTTTTACCGGCTGAACGGGCTCCTTTACCGTAACGGGCTCTGCCTTCGTAGGCTCCGGCCTTGCCTCGGGAGCGGGTGTGCGTGCCGCTGCAAACCGATATCCCTCCTTTCCCAACCATTGAAGGGCCACATTCGATTTGATCGCGAAGTTCACAGCCGTGATGGTCATGCCGTCTTCCGCTTTCCTGGCAATCATGGAATTGATGCCGATCATGCGGCCCTGCTCATCTAACAAAGGGCCTCCTGAATTTCCCCTGTTGATGCTTGCCTCTGTCTGGAAGAGATCCTTTCCGGGTATGCCCGCAAAATTGCTTCTGTGAGCGCTGATCACCCCGGTAGTCAGGCTCCATAATCCACCCTGCTCCGGATGACCGATGGCAAACGCCTGATCTCCTACGGTAATGATCTCTGAATCTCCGAAGCTCACTTCTGTAAGCCCTGTATCTGTTTCAACGATCTTAAGGAGCGCCAGATCCAGCTTCAGATCATAGGCCACGATCTTCGCCTTATAACGCCGTGCCAGGTCTCTCTTTGTGTCTCCTGTGACCTTTTCGGGTTTCAGAAAAATCCATAGATCCGAGACAACCCTCGAGGAATCCCGGGCAAAGATGTGGGCATTGGTGAGCACCAGACCATCCCTGCTTATGATCGATCCTGTCCCTCCGCTTCCCTTGCCGGGACCTTCTGCGGCATAAATGAAGACCACCCCGGGGCTCACCCTCTGATAGATCTCCTTTGGCGTCAAGGCAAAGGAAGAGGCATGTATTCCTAGTACCCCGACGAGGAAGACAAACAAAATAAAGAAAAACAATATGGTACGTTTCATAGTTCATCACCTGGCTATAGGTAAGGGCCGAGGCTTGTCCGGGCCTCGTCTATTGAGAGAAGATATAGTTTCTCACTTCTCCGGCCATTTCTTTGGCAAGGGTATCTCTGATCTTCCGCACCGCCCTTTCTTCAGCCTGCTGGAGGTTCAGATGTCCTTCCCTTCCTGTTTTCGTGAAACTGCCGAACACGGACCCGCCCACTTTGTCAACCATATCGAAGTGTGCTCGCCACTGTACGTACTTCCACCCGGCTGTGCCCCTCTCGATCGGTTTGATCTCAACCGAACCCCTTATGAGCACCTGTGCCGCGCTTAAGTCCTCTGAAACAGAGAATCCTTCTTGGTTTAATCCCTGCTCAAGGGCGTCTTGAACCTCGTTCGCCCTGGTACCGGAGACCGATACACCGATTGTAAACTCCCGCAAAAGAATGGCGTCAAGCTGGCTTTTGATCTCAGCGAACCGGACTGAGGGGGATATACCTCGTCCGGCAGGGTTCACAATCCGAAGCTCCGCGTCACAGGCCTCTCTCATGGCATGTTTCCCGATCGATTGTTTGAGGTGCTTTATCTTCGTAAGCAGATCCCCTTCGCCGAGAGCCCTATCGAACAACATCTCTATCTCACGATCCAGTTTCAGAATCCTGTCGCTCAGTATCGTGGCAGATTGTTGCCTATCGAGCACCGCAAGAGCATAGTAGAGGTTTCCTGGGCCTGAGTCCTGGTAGAGGTCTGCAATCCTTACCCCCGAAAGGACCTTTTTTGTCGAGACATCGGTAATCTCCCGGATGCTGAATGTTTCCTCCAGGTCCGACGTGCCCCTGGAGGAGGTCTGTAAGTAATCCTGATATGACCGTGTACGGGCATTGATCTCGCTCACGAATATCTTTGCGATCTCGGCCCTGGCCTTATCTTCCGACACCTTTCTGTCGGCATCATACCCGACCCCGGTGAGATACCGAGATGGCGGATATTGAACGCTCTCCCCATCCACCCAATCAGGTCTCGCGCCCTTGGTCACCTGAACTGCGCCGCCCTTCTCCTGAATAGGTTTTTCAGAGGGGCTTATGGAGCTTCTCTCACCTTCCGGAGTCCTCTTTTCCCCGGTCTCTTCCTTTTGCAGGTCATCGAACGCTCGATCCGCCCTTCCCCGAATCTCCTCGGTGGGGATCTCTTGCTTCGTAGGAGCGCATCCCGCCACCATGAAGACAGAGATAACCATCAAATAACAAAGGATATGAATTCTCTTCATTGAGTAACTCCCTCCTTCGACATTTCACGGGGCTATCGAAGGGTCCGGTACGTGAAAAATCGTTTCTCCCTTTCCCTTACCGAGAAAGAGGCGATCTGTTTTGAATAGATCACAGCTCCCCCACCACCAATGAATCGTATGCTCCCCGAGTAATCTCCGGCCGGGACTATGATTCTTCCTGTCCTGATCTCTGCGGGCAGCAGCCTCCAGTGTCTCACATCCGCCTGCTCCGTTGCAACGCTTACGATATTCGCGGTCATCTTAGTCAACAGACCGGCCAATGCCCCATGTCGTTCTTCAACGGCCTTACCCGCTGCCGCGCTCGCCAGATATTTTGCGGTGGCCCGCGCAATGGCCTTTGCCTTAACCCTGGTGATCCGATTTTCCAGATTTAAGACCGCGATTGATGCAATATCCTCCATCAAGACCGTAGAGAATGAATAGGATTCTCCGGTTTTCAGATTCCTTAGGGCAACCTCGCCGTGGGAGATCCCGTAGCCCCTCTTTACGAACTTCGGATAGGCAATCTTCATAACATAGCCGTCGGGCATCGTAATGAGAAAATACTCCTCCAGCTTTTCCGGGCCCAGGCCATTATAATGGACAACGAACACCTCGGCCATGCTTCGTTTCGTTTCCGCAGGCATGAATGCAACATCGGGATATTGTTTTTTAATCTGAGCGGTCTCCTCGTAGAAGTCCATGCCATCGGCTGAGGTGAGCAGATTTTCTATGAGAATCAGAGGCGGGGAGACCCCGTAGTTCGCCACGTAATCCCCTCTATAGATCTCCTCCGATTTCCGGTATGAGATAAAGGCATCGTTGATCTCTCCCTCACCCTCATAAAAGACCCCCATCAGGAAGCGGATAAATCCATCCTCCTTGTAAACATTCTTCTGCCCCTCCTCATACTTGCTATTGATGAGATTCAATTTGGCGTCGACCTTTCTGGCCTCAACCACGGCATCCTCCCAGCCCCCTAAACCCGCATAGTTCAATGACAGGAAGAGGTTGACCATGGCCATCTCGAAATCCTCCCCCCGGTACGGAACCGTATTATCACTGATCACAAAGGATGCCGCTTCTTTTGAGATGGACTTGGTGTAGAGTTCATCCATAATGGACTCGGCCTTAGAAAAGCTCTGGTTGCTCTCCTTGTAGCGTCCCGCAAAATGGAGGATGGTTCCCTCATCAAGGTAATAAAGTACCGCGTTTCTCTCGGCATAACTCTTCTTGCTCTGCTCAACTACCGTATAGGCGGAATCATAGTCCCCAGCAAGAAGATACTGATTTATCCTCGGATATTGCTCAAGAGTGGGAGCACAGGAAGAAAAAATGAGAATTCCCAGGAGAAAAAGGAAAAGACAGAGCGCTCTTTCTCGCCCGATTCCGGCCATATCTTTCACACGTAAACCAACTACAAGGTTGCCTTCGGCCTTTTAATGAGTTTTTTGATCTTCTTCTCGCCTACCCAAGACTTGAGATTATTGGCCATGTCAATCAATTCAAGATTGGTCTGGTAGAACATCACCGCCTTGCCCTCTATCTCATCCCTGATGGTGTTTATGCTTCCGATCAACATGAAGTCAGCCCCGATCTCCTCGCCCGGGCCTTTCATGGTCTCCTCGGAGGCATGCTTTGCCATATCGAGCCTCTCTTCTCTCACTCCCTCTCTTTCGCCTCTCGCCGCGACGAACTGAACCCTGCCGGAATTGATTAAAGCCCTCTCCAGATCCTTGACAAAGGTCTGCACATTAATGTGTTCGTGGCTCCTATTCTTCACCTGTCCAACAATTACCGTCGGGGGTTTGCCTCCATGGCTGGCAGAGAATCTCTCCAGCCATGGCCTGTTCAGGCAATCGCTGATCATCTCCTCCGACACCATTCTCGAGTCGGCATCGTTCCAGCGCCCGCTCAAGTCGATGGTGGTATCAACGGCCTTCCTCTCCACCTTGGGTGTCGAGGCGCAGGCCGCAAGAGATATCACGATCCCGAAAAGGATCATGATTAAACTGATTCTGCCTACTTTTATACTTCTCATTATTACCTCCCTGTCTCTTTCATATTTCTCTACTTGATGCTCCGTAGTACCGATTCGGCCCTTCGGTTTTCCATTCTCACCAACACGTAGAAGTGCTCCGAAGGCCCGTATGCTCCGGACCGATCAGCCCACCTGCCGATCACCTCCGTATAATTAAGCTCCGTGTCTGAAAGAATCTTCACGATCTCTTTCACATATTCACCGCTTGATGAGCTGATTATCGTGCCGCGGCTTGAGATCTGGGAGACGATCATCCTTCCAAGCTCGGCTCTGGCGCGCTTGACGGCCTGATCCCATGCATCCGACACCCTCGGAGTAGGGCCTGAAACGCCAATAGCGTAATAGTAAGCTTCATCGTGAGGGATTGATTCAAGCCATCCGGGAGGTGTTTCCTTGATCGGCTCGGGGGCGGATTGGCATCCCAGGACCATCAGCGTTAGCAGAGGGATAACGGCTTGAAACAAGGTAAGCGGATTTCTTCTTCGACTATTCATTCAAAGTGTATCCCATGGGAAGCCTGTAGCGCACATAGTTTTGTTGAGCAGGGCTGCTTTCTTCTAAACGAAAAGAATCTTTCGGCCGCTGCCCTTACACGTTTTAACAGGAAGCTTCCCTTGAGCCTTGTCAATTGCCCCTTAAAGAATAACCTGGTATAATGATTTTTTTCTTAGTATTATCGGCAGGGGCTAGATGAGAGTCAAGCAAAATATAAATCAGGCGTAAATTTATTGACTTTTGCGCGGTAATAAAAATAAAATAAAAATAATTACTCGGGTATATAGGCTGAAGACTGTTAGGGGAGAATGGGGATACGGCGCATTGTGAAGCCATGTTTGGTGCGAGAAGCTGCTGTTCTTTCAACAAAGTGCGCCAATAATGCTCTTCTGATTACCTTAAGCCTTCAGTCTAAACAGCTTCACGCTGACTACATGAGTAGTCACAAAAAAAATTTATAATACAAACCTAACCTTAGTTTAAGAAAGGGGGTCACATGAGAAGAGTTATTGCTGCCGTGTTCGTAGTGGGCCTTGCCCTGTCCCTGATGTCCTGTGCAGAGGTTAAGAAGATGGATATTGCCGGCATCACGTCGAAAATCCCGACCGGAACTATTATCGGGGGTGGCGGTTTTTTGAAGGAAGAGGTTCTGTGTGCAACCCATGAAAGCAGAGGTCTCTTGGATAATACCTACTATGTTGCGAAGGTGGTTACGCCGGCCAGCGCTAGCACGAAAAACCAGGCGGAGGTAATATTGGTCCACAACGGTGAAAAGATGTGGACCAAGTATGTGATACCCTCGCATGCGGCCTCGAAAGAGGAGATAAAGCTCGGGATGATCCTCTTTAGGCATACCTGGGCCAACAGTGAGGATATCAGTGCCGAGAGCTACAGAAAGCAAAATTGGAGCCTTGGACGTGTGAGCTCAACTGATGAGCTCTTCAAGGGAGTTGTCGAGGTTCAAGGCGACAAGAGCCATGTAAAGTGGCTGAGGATTCCTGATCAGCCCATAGAATAGCTTCGTGACTTTGATCCGTTAAATCCCAGAAGGAAGAAGGCGTGAAAAATACCTTCTTCCTTCTGGGATTTTTTTTGCGGTAAGCCATATCCTTGAGGAGATAAGTCTCCATGACACTCAATGTCATTTACCTTTAACACCTTTCGTCCGCACGTACTCACATGCCCGTAATCCGACTTTGGATTAGGGGTAATGCCCCTTGCCCGGATGAGACATTTCCGCTGTACGATGATACATCTAATAATCCCTCATCCATGGTCCCCCTGATAATCTCTTTGCTCAGCGACTTCCGGGATTGAAGCCTCTCCTTCAGGTATTCAAACCCCGCCCAGGGATCAAGGTGCGTCCCACAGGTAAAGATGTCCACCGATGCGTACCTGAATTCCGGCCATGTGTGAATCGCCAGGTGTGACTCGGCTATTACCACCACGCCGGTAACACCGTGGGGGCTGAAGTGGTGGAATATATTGCCGACAATGGTCGCCCCGCTTATTGATGCCGCCTCCAACATCACTTCTCGTATCGCCGGTTCACTGTCAAGGTACGTGCACTCACACTCGAAGTATTCCGCAAGGATATGCTTGCCAAAAGGGCTCGTCATCATCGATAAACTCCTTTCTTGTCCTATAGCCTGCCTGCGGC
>CAYMFC010000023.1:0-19613 GCA_964389665.1 uncultured Desulfobacteraceae bacterium
CGGACTCGCACCCGCCTGCCAGCGCCTGAAGCGCAGCTGATGGCGGGCAGGTGGCTGGCAGGTCGCTCGCAATGACACTAATGTCGACTTTTTACGAGACCATCAAAGTTGAAATAGGTATAAATATCTATGGCAAGTTCAGCGCTTGCCTTTTATTTCTCAGGCGAATGCCCTGTCATATGCCAACAATTTTAGGCATTTTGAGTACTTTGTAACTTTAGGCACTTCTTAAAAGTTTGTGCCATTCAATGGAGGCAAAGGTATTCGAGAGCCGGTGGTCATCATCAAGCAGGGTAAAGGTAAGAGCGGGGAAAACCGTTTTCGCGATCTTCTGAATTTGCCCTGCTGGTATAAGCTCATCGTTTCTTCCATGAAAGACATATACCGGGAGCGAGAGCGTCCGGCTTCGGTAAGGGTCAAACTCAGGAAGGTTCAGGGCCGGGGCGAGAAGGATCAGCTTTTTGATCCTGTCTTTGTTTTGAAATGCGTAGAGGGCAGCCATAAGCCCGCCCAATGAAGAGCCTATCATGATTATCCCTGTTTTGCCCGAGAGGATCTCCTTCAGCTTTGCCATCCTGGTTGGGACAGCACCAGTAAAATCAGGGATAATCATCTCCGGAAAGTGCTCTTTGAAGAAGAGCCCCTTTGTGCCCTTGCTGCTGCTCTCTTGCCCGTGAATGAAGACGGTCGGATCCGTTTCGGTACTATCCATTACCTGTATTTAGCCTCAATATCGAGTATCTTCTTTTCCAGTTCCGCTATCTTCTTTTCCAGTTCCGCTATCTTCTTTTTCCTCTCGGCATCACTCATTTTTGTTGCTTGCGCTTTTTTGACTACTTGTCCGCCTTGATCCTTGACTATCCTGCTCACACTCGAAAGACTTACCCTTTGTTCCTTGGCGATCTTTCTCATTGGAAGCCCGCTTGCATGGGCTGCAAGCACTTTTTCCCTTATTGATTCGTCAATCCTTTTCCTTGCCATTTTTCACTCCTTTCAGGATTTGGGTTTTTGAAACCTCGTGCCAACCTTATAAGCGGCTTATCCCTCAGCCGCGTGACACCGCTAATGTCAAGGGACTCAAAAATAGGGTAAATACTTATCATATCGCCATCATTCATGATATGATCGAAAGGAACTGGTTCACTGTTGACGAGAACGAGGTCAACCTTTTCTGCTGGAATGCCGAGTGAACAGATTGCGTCTCTGATCGTCACAGGATCTTTAAAGGCGACACTGAAGGCTGCCTTTCTCCTTTCAGGAGGTACATAATCGTTCAGCTCTTCGTAGAGGCGAAATGAGACCATGCAGCTCATCGAACAGAAGACCTTGTGTATTAAAATTCACTGACAATTTGGAACATTGAGGAAAATCCGATAATCAGGATGCCCCTGAGAAACATTATGAGATAAAATACCACATCTTTATGCTGTTTCGCTACTTATTTTTTACATTTGATTCAGTATCCGTCAAGCATTGATTTGGATGCTCCAAGAGGTTGCAGATGAGGGCACAGTGCAGCCTTTTTCCTTCAAGACACAGTAACTTCCCTCTTGTCCTGAAGATCAATGAACCCGGATCAGGGCTCAATAATTACCTTTAATGATTCCCGGGCCTTTTCAACGAGAGCGAATCCCTCGGAGGTCCTGGCAAGGGGAAGTCGATGGGTGATCATATCCTCCACTACCACGTTCCTCGATCTGATCAACTCGATTGCCTGGGTTATATCCAAAGGGGAGCCGGCATAGGTGGTGGTGACGGTAATTCCATCTTGCCAGAGGTCAAAGAGCGGTATGGGGGTGTCGATGCCTGGCCCAGGCGGGGCGAAGATGAGAATGGTCCCGCCCCTCTCAACGGTTTTCCATGACATGCGCATTGCCTCACCGGCGCCGGCGGCTACTATGACCAGATCCGCCAGATGTCCAGCGTTCGCATCTTTCAGCTGTTCGGGAACATCATTATCACTGTGAAATGCCGCCGTTGCACCGAAGTTCTCGGCGAAATCAAGACGTTCCTTGTGGATGTCTGCTACAAATACCGATCCTGCGCCAAGGGCCTTTGCCAATTTCAGGTGGAGCAACCCTGAAATACCCGCCCCCAGGATGAAAACCGATTGCCCTGGTTGTAGATGAGCGATTTTTTGACCCCTCAGAACGCAGGCCAGTGGTTCGATGAACGTGCCTTGCTCATAGGACACTCCCCCCGGTAAAAGAAACACGCCCCGGTCAACGTTGATTGCCGGTACCCTGATAAATTCGGCGAATCCCCCGGGATAAAAATTCGTACTCCGCAGGGTATCACACAAGGTATGGTGTCCGCTGAGGCAATACCGGCAGGTATTACAGGGAACATGGTGGGACACGAAAACCCGGTCGCCCGCATGGTAATCGCTCACGTTGCTTCCCGCCTCAGCTATCTCCCCGGTCATCTCATGCCCGAGCACAAGGGGGGCTTTCTTCACCCTATACCACTCGAGAACATCGCTGCCGCAGATCCCGCAGGCGCGCATCTTCACGAGAAGCTCGTCTTTTCCTATTTCGGGAACCGGGATCTCTTCCAGCCGTATATCCCTGTTATTGTAGTACCGTGCGCATTTCATGGTTCTTGTCACCTGTCCTGTTCCACTACCTCCTGACTACTGATCTCCGGATAGCTTCTCAAAGAGTTCGAATGCCTCCTGAGGCGTTGCGTTCTTATGTATTATGGCGTTTAGCGCCCTCATCATCGGCACCGGGTGCGGGTTTTGCCAGACATTCCTTCCCAGGTTCACTCCGATTGCTCCCTTTTGGATGCCGTCATGCACGAACTCGAATACCTCAAGCTCTGTCTCGCATTTGGGGCCGCCCGCAATCACCACGGGCACAGGGCATCCTTCTACTACCTTGTCGAAATCCTCTTCGCAATAGTAGGTTTTTACGATCCGCGCACCCAACTCCGCGGCGATTCGGCAACTCAAGGCCAGGTACCTCGCTGTTCGCTTTTCCAGCTCCTTTCCTACTGCGGTTACTGCCATTACCGGGATCCCGTACTGTTCGCATTCATCCACAAGCCGAGCCAGATTTGTCAGGTTCTGGTGTTCATATTCTGAACCAATAAAAAGAGACATCCCCACGGCAGAGGCATTGAGCCTGAGAATCTCATCGATCGATGTCGTGAGGCTCTCGTTGGAGAGGTCTGCACCAATAATACTGGTCCCCCCGGATACCCTGAGGATAATCGGGGTCTGGCAGCGAGAGGGCACGGATGATCGCAATACGCCCCTGGTTACGAAGAGACCGTCGGCATAGGGAAGAAGTCCATCTATGGTCTTTGCCGGATTTTCCAGGCACCTGGTAGGGCCCTGGAAATATCCATGATCTATGGGCAGAAATTGGCAACGCCCGTCTTCCCGTATTAACCGTGAAAGCCTGTTTTCAATGCCCCAGTCCATGTATTTCCTCCTCCTAGTCTTCCCTTTTCCCCTGGATAAAGTCTTCGGTGAGGCGAAAGGCCTCATCATCGGTAAACTGCTTTGGGGGATGCTTCATGAAATATGCGGAGGGTGAGTACAGGATGCCCCCCTTTCCCCTCTCAAGTGCAATCTTACAGCAGCGTATGGCATCAATCACCACACCGCCGGAATTAGGCGAGTCCTCCACGGAGAGGCGAAGCTCCAGGTTCATCGGTATATCCCCGAAGAGTTTACCCTCCATTCTGAGAAAACAGATCTTGTTATCCTTTTGCCACGCGACCCAGTCGCTCGGCCCTATATGGATGTCTTCCTTGTTGAGTCGTTTTTCGAAAAGCTGTGATTGAACGGCTTCTGTCTTGGATTCTCTTTTTGAGACAAGCCTGTTTCTATTAAGCATATTCAAGAAATCGGTGTTTCCGCCGGTGTTAAGCTGATATGTCCGCTCGATTTTCACTCCTCGTTTCTTGAAAAGGTTTGTTAATACTCGATGTACGATGGTTGCCCCGAGCTGTGATTTTATATCGTCGCCGATAATCGGTACACCCTTTTCTTCAAATCTGGCACTCCACTCCCGATTACTGGCAATAAATACGGGCATGTTATTGATGAATCCAACGCCGGCCTCAAGTGCACACTCCGCATAGAATGTTGCAGCCCGCTCGGATCCAACCGGCATATAGTTTAAGAGGATATGCGCGCCGGATTCCCTTAATATCTCGATACACTCCTCTTTGGACGGCTCTTTCTCATCTGACGCTACAAAGGTATATCGATCCTCGTAGTCTCGCATGTGTTCCGAGAAGCCATCCAGGATAGGGCCCATCAATACCTTCACGCCTGTCTTTGGAACAGATTCGCAGAAGATGGTGGTACAGTTCGGTAATTCGAAGATGGCCTCTGAAACATCCTTTCCAACCTTTCTCTTATCGATGTCAAAGGCCGCCGCTATTTTGATGTCGGAGGGTTTATAGCCTCCAATGTCCCAGTGCATTAACCCGATCGCATTATCGCTCTGCCTGTGTTTGTAGTATTCAATACCCTGTAGAAGCGAGCTCGCGCAGTTACCAATACCGGCAATGGCGATGTTAATAGTATCCATCGGTGACTTCCTCCATCACAGAGAGCTGCCCACGCGGAAACGTATGAGGCTACATGAATGTTTGTGCCGGGATCGCTCTCCTGTCCATCTACTGCTATCCAGGCAAGGCAACCACCGGCTTACAAGAAACATTTTATCTATAGCACCGGAGGAGAAAACGATCAAGTATTGTGTGAGATTTTTTTCATATCGAGAAGAGCAGCACACCCTCGTACGGCATCGTTGTTTCCTATGGATTTCAACTGTGGGCATGTCTCGCTGGAATGTGCTGTCCGGAGCACCGAACCGTTTGACATTGTGCTAGAAAAGAAATAGGTTGACCCAGATTTGTTCCTGATCAGGGGGAAACCATGGATATCGCCATTGTGTTCGCATACTTCGCGGGTTTGATCGTTATCGGCAGCCGCTCCTTTAGGATTGTAAAGGGGATTAACAGTTTTTTCGTAGCGGACAGGGCTTCCCCGTTTATCCTTGTTGCAGGTTCCTTGTTCGCCACGGTAATCGGGGGATCATCCACGGTCGGAATGGCCGGCCTGGGATACAGCATGGGCCTGGCAGGATCCTGGTGGCTTCTGGTGGGCGCCATTGGTCTTTTTGTCCTGGCACTATTCCTGGCTGAAAGGGTACGGAGCTACTCGCTCTATACCTTGCCGGAGATTCTCGATATCCAGTACGGGCCCGGGGCAAAGGTTTCAGCCTCGGTGCTCATAGTCGTTGCCTGGATTGGCATCATTGCAGGTCAGGTTGTAGCCGCCGGTAAGATACTTGAAACCATCCTGGATGCCTCGCCGTCCCTTTTGATGACGATTACTGCCCTTGTCTTTATCACCTATACGCTACTCGGGGGACAGCACTCGGTGGTCCGCACCGACACCATCCAGAGCGTGATCATTATCGTGGCGGTCGTGGTATCCGTTCCGCTTTGTCTGGAAAACGTGGGAGGGATTGCCTCGATGAGAGAGACCCTCGGGCCGGATCACTTCTCCTTCCCGGTGAGCTCTCGTTTTCCGTGGACCACGCTTGTCACCTATCTCTTCCTGGTCGGCTCCACCTACCTGGTAGGCCCGGACATATACTCGAGGATATTCTGCGCCAGGGATACGGGGATCGCAAAGGGTGCTACCATGTCCGTAGCCCTGGCCCTGGTGCCCTTTGCCTTTATGATCACGATCATGGGAATGACAGCGAGGGTGCTATTTCCAGAGATCAATCCGGAGGCCGCCCTTCCCACCATGATCCACCACCTTTTCCCAGTAGGGGTCAACGGCCTGATCATTGCGGCGCTCCTTTCCGCGATGATGTCCTCAGCGGATACCTGTCTCCTGACAACCAGCACGATCCTCTCCTTTGACATACTGAGGTCCCTTATTCGCAGAGAGCTATCGGAGGGAACAATCCTCTTGCTCTCTCGAGTTTTTATTGTGATAATCGGCGCCTTTTCCCTCATCATCGCCTTATCCCTCAAGGGGGTTATCTCCTCGCTCCTTCTCGGGTATACCGTGTATACCTCGGGGCTCATATTTCCCATCCTCTTGGGCTTTTACAGGGATTCCCTTAAGCTCAACAAAGAGGGTGCGATTGCGGCCATGGTGGTTGGAGGCGGATTGGCATTGATAGGCAAGCTCATGGGGTGGAGCCTCTTGGGGCTTCCTGCCGGTCTCTATGGGTTTTTTCTCTCCGGGCTTGTCCTTGTGGCGGGGAGCAGGATGGTGAGGTTTGTGAAGGCATTGCCCTAGAAATCTACCTGAAAGAGGTGCTGCTGCCCCTGGTCTCCTGTTTCTTCCCTGTCTTCTTGTTTCCGGATCGTGCCGTCAGCGGAGTCCCCTTTGAAGAGGTATCGCTGGAACAGGGTGTTGAATGCGGTCCATGACCCCTCCTGCCTGTCTTCTTTGAGAAGCCTGCTCAATCCGTTTATCTTGGCATCGAGGTCATCTATGAGATGCAGGGCAAAGGCCTCCAGGAATTTGGGTCTCTTCGGGGATCCGAAGTCGAACTCCCCGTGATGACTTAAGATCAGGTGCTTGAGACGCATGGCCAGCTCAGGGGGGAAATCCTTGATAAGGGTTAACTTTTCCTCAAGCATTATAACCCCTAGTACGATGTGCCCCAGGAGCCTTCCCTGATCGGAGTAGTCTATCGTTCGTTCAAAGCTAAGCTCCTCGGTCTTGCCTATATCGTGGAGTATGGCTCCTGCCAACAGAAGATCTCCGTCCAGATGAGGGTAGTGCTCGGCTGTCATGATCGCCAGCTGAGAGACGGAGAGGGTATGTTCCAGGAGCCCGCCCAGATAACTATGGTGAAAGACCTTGGCAGCCGGGGCCTTCTTGAATCGCGAGATAAATCCATGGTCCGCCAGAAAGGACTCTATGAGGTCCCTGAGATGCCGGTTTTTGATCCGGGCGGCCAGGCCTTTGAGTTCTGAAAGCATCTGGGAGGTGTCCCTGGAAGTAGTCTCGAGAAAGATCGCGGGATCAAAGGCTGCTTCCATTCGTTTGAGTTCCTGTATCTGGACCTGGACCTGGTTCCTGTACGTGTTGACCTGGCCGTTGATCTCAACGATATCGCCCTCCTTGAAAAGGGCGGATATCCCCTCCACATTATCCCACACCCTGGCCTCAACCCTCCCCGTCTTATCGGCAAGGGTGAGGGTGAGAAAAGCCCTTCCCTGTTTTGTTTGGCCGGTTGCCTTGCTTTTGACCAGGTAGGCCCCTTCAAGGAGGTCATTCTCCTTGATATCCTTGATCCAGATGTGCTGTCTTTCCTTTGTTTTCATTTCAGTTGCAAAATCTCTCATGTCGATAGCCGCCCTCAATAAGAATCGAGGAACGAAAACCAAGCCGCTCTATAGCAGACACGCCTATCAGTGTCCACACACAAAGGATTACCGCTTGAAAATCTCTTTAAATACGATCCACCGATCGGGACGCGGCTGGAATGTCATTATTCCTCCCTTTTGGATTGCATAGAGGTCATGTTGATAATGCAGAGGGATCAAGGCGATTTTATCTACCATGGCCATTTTGTTCAGGTCTTGGAGGAGCGTTTCGCGGTTTTCTTGATCCACCACGGTTGAGCTGTATTCGAGAAAGGCGTCTATGATGAGAGCGCTGAAGTTAGTACCGTTCAGGCTCCCGAGGCCTTTTTCTTCGTCTCTTGTATGGATGAGCTTACGGTATGTCCGGCCTAAATCAAATGCGCGATCGAACCATCCGATGAGGTAGAATTCGAGCTCGCCTTGAAATACTTCCGGCAGAAGCACCGACCTGGATTTTATCTCTGTTTTTGCCCTGATTCCCACCCGGTTCAGATACGCCGCCACCGCTTTGATGATTTTCTCATCGTGGGCATAAAGATCTTTGGGGCCTGAAAGGGTAATCTCAAACCCTTTTTCATAGCCTGCCTCCTTGAGGAGCTGCTTTGCCATCTCAGGGTTGTAGGGAAGCCGTGTCAGCTCTGGATTGTAGCCGATAGTCGGGGGATCAGGCACCTGGGCCGCAAGTGAGGCATGACCCCTCATGATCTTCTCGATAATCTCATCCTCATTGATGGCCATGTACATGGCCTTGCGAACGCGGATATCCGCCCAGGGGCTTCCCGGCTTGTTGCCCAAGGCCAGAAACATGGACCTCCGGGCAGGACGGGTGATCACATCGAGTTTCGGGTTTTGCAGGACCTTTTCATACAACTCCGCGGGCACGCCGGAGACAAGCTCGGCCTGCCCGGAATCCAGCGCGGCAAGCCGGGTGAAAGACTCTGTAATGGAGCGCAACTCTACGTTCTTGATGGACGGAGAACCTTCCCAATAGTCCTCATTGGCCACCAACTTGAGATACGATCCCTTGACCCATTCTACCAACTTGTAGGCGCCGGTTCCAATGGGCTTTACCTCTGCCTCTCCGGGGTCTCTGGCCTCGGTGGATTCCTTGTCCATAATGAAGAGCTGATGGCAGCTCTGTATGAACCACGGGATGGGTTGTTTGGTTTTGATGACAACCGTATAATCATTGATGATCTCAGAGGAGGCAATGTCTGTTACAAGGGTAGTAAAATGAGAAAACCTCGGGTCGGATAAACGCTCAAGGGAGTACTTCACGTCCTCGGCGGTGAAGGCATTGCCGTTATGGAACTTGACCCCTTTTCTCAGATAAAAAACCCAGGTTAAGGGATCCGGGTGCTCATGTTGTACTGCCAGTGCAGGGTTGATAATCCCATCGGAGCCCTTCCGCTGCATGAGCCCATCAAAGAGATTTGCCGCAATAGAAAGGTTTGAGGTGGCCCTTGAGCCGTGAGGGTTCATGGTGTCCGGATGATCCTCTATTGCCGCCGAGATCGACGAGCCGCCAAATGCCTGTGATCCGAGAGATAGAAAGAACACGAACGATATGATCGTTGACAGCAAAGGAATGGCAATTCTCATCTTTTCCCCTTTTGAGGTTAATTCATTCAGAACGTAACTTCCTGCGGAGTGTTCCCCGCAGCAGGTCAATAAACTGCCGAGTGTTGTCGTTTCAGGTAACCATTGGCATAAACACCGTGTGATCTACTTTGAGTTCCTAAGCTTCTTCTCCTGCTTCACTTCATAGAGCCGTTCATCGGCCTTTTTAAGAAGCGCCTCGGGATTCTTGATGCCGGGATCTCTCGTGGATGACGTTCCGCAGCTAATGGATACGGGAATAAGGGCCTCTTGGAATTTCAATGGATGTTTTTCGAAGAATCTCTGGAGCCGTTCAGAAACCTTCAAGGCCTCCCGCGAGCTCTGATTGGGAAGAACCACCACAAACTCGTCTCCAGCAAATCTGAAGGCCAGATCGTTTTTCCTGATCACCGCCCTCATTTGATCCGCCAGATACTTCAGCAACGTATCGCCGCAGTCGTGGCCATAGGTGTCATTTACCGCCTTAAAATCATCGCAGTCGATGAAAAGCACTGCCAGGGGCGTTCCATACCGAACGGCCCTACTGAATTCCCCATCCAGCACGGTCTCCATTTCTCTGCGGTTACGGAGCCCGGTGAGAGGGTCCCTGCTGGCAAGGAACGCGAGCCGTTCCCGCGCCGTCACGTTGGAAATACAGAGGGAGATCTTCACGGCGAGCTGTGAGAGGAAGAAGGTATCCATATCCGGCTGAAAACGGGATTCAGAGAAATCACCCAGGTTGAGGCTGCCGATCAGCTCACCGTCAAGAGAAATAGGAACAACTGCCAGAGACCTGGCGAAGTATTTCTGATTCTTGGGAAGGAGCGCATAAAAGGGTTTTAGGTTCTCATTCACGAGCACCGGGAAATCTTTCTCGTTGATAAGTCGTAAGAATGCCTTTCTCTTTACCACGCTCAGACGCTCTTTCAGCACCTCTGAGGATTCAAGCGCTTCAATGAGATGTAAAACATCGTTCTCGCGAACCATGGTAATCCACACATGAGGTATTGAGAATTTCTCCTCGATGAGCAGGAGCAGCTTTTCGAAAAGATCCCTGAAATTATCCACCGAGAGAATCCCGGCCTCAATCTCAAAGAATTTCTTGGCGATCTCCTCGTTGACCGTGATGTGCTCGAGCATTTCATCGATCTCAATCATGGCACGACTCCTTTTTGGTCGTTAAAGGGGGTTGCTGTGGAACGGCATAGAGGTGAAAGCCGCACAAGCAGCGGAAGAACGATCCAACCAGGTGCGAGTCGGTGTGATGAGCCGAATGGTTCCACCCGCAGCATTCTGTGCGTATGGCAATGAACATGACAGCCCATTATCGTAGAAGGAGGTGCACGATGTCAAGAAATGATCATGTGCACCTGCAATTCAGACACTGGACTATTACCGAAAAGCTGCGATACCTCATTCACCAACAAGCCGCCAAGGAAGCAAAGATACCTTCTTGCCCTCCGCTGAGACCCGTCTGCTTCGCCTCAAACCGACAAGTACCGCCTGGATAAACATATGATCCGAATTGCTTGGGTCATGTGGCTTAGGGCCAAAGGCTCAACTTTCAGAGTCGCGGCTTGGCCAGTGATGCCATTACATGGCGTTCCCCCATTGCAGAGGATGGATTTGCGGCGTATCAGGATCAGCTATCTATTTATCTTTTGGATAGTATGTTACTCAATTACAGCTTTTGCGTTGCAATGCCTGAAAAGTTCTAGTAAATAAGGCATTGGCAGAGATGAATCGCTATACCATTAACAGAAAGGGGGAAAGAGCATGAACAAAGGGGATTTGATCAACGAGGTGGCTAAGGTGGTTAAAACCAAGAAAGAGGCCCAGGCAGCCGTGGATTGTGTGGTGTCATCTATTACCGATGCATTGAAGAAAAACGATACGGTCTCCCTGGTCGGATTCGGTACCTTCAAGGTTGGCCAGAGAAAGGCCAGGAAGGGAAGAAATCCCCGGACAGGAGCAGTGATCGATATCAAGGCAAAGAAGGTCCCCAGATTTTCTCCGGGCAAGGCATTACAGGATGCCGTGAACTAAGCAGAGATACATACCGAACAAAAAGGCAGGGCCGGAAACGGGCCCTGCCTTTTTGTTCGGGTCAGCAGCTATTGTAACACCTGTTTCGGTGAAACAATGTTACAGCAAATAACAACGGCGAAAAGGCCACGATCCCTTGAAAACGGCTCAATCGTATTATCTAGCCCAAAAAACAGGGGACAGAGAAGGAGGAATGGTAATGGCTGAAATCAAGAAAATATCGACAACTCAAGCTCCAGAGGCAGTTGGACCCTATTCACAGGGGGTCTATGTTGACGGACTGATCTTCGTTTCCGGTCAAGTTGCGATAGACCCAGCCACGGGAAAAAAGGTTGAAGATGATATCAGAGCTCAAACCGATCGGGTGATAGAAAACCTTAAGGCTGTCCTTAAGGCAGAGGGAGCAGACCTGAGCGACGTAGTGCGCTGTGATGTCTTTTTAAAGGATATGAACGACTTTACCTCCATGAACGAGGTCTATGCCTCGAGGTTCACCGGAAATCCAAAGCCGGCGAGGCAAACAGTTCAAGTATCCCGTCTGCCTCTTGATGCGCTGATAGAGATCTCGTGCATTGCGAAACGCTAGCGAAGCTTCGCCTCAAATCGACAAGTACCGCCTGGCGTAAAACATGATCCCCATTGCTTTTGTCATGTGGCTTAGCACACATATTCATAAATACGGTGGCGTATTCTGCAAACTGGGTTTAGATATAATTCCTTGAAAAAATCCCCCTTACCCCCTTTAAAAGGGAGGTTGGGAGGGATTTTAAGACGTTAGCGTAGTCATGAAATACTGTACTAAGCCTTGCGCCTTTGGCCTTATGCCTTTAGCCTTTTCACATATCATCCTGCATCAACAGCAAAGTGCTGCACAGATGGCAATACCTTAAGCTATAAAGTCATCTATTGAGCAATCCAGTGAGATCTGATCCTTTCATTTTTTCTCGTTGACTTCAACATATCAACTATGATTGTATTCGTGTGTGAGTGTTGAAAATGGCTGGATCTTCAAACAAGAGTTATATAAATACCACGGTGAATACCGGGCTTTTAAGATCTTGTAAGGTACTCGCTGCCCGGAAGGGTATACGCCTGAACCAACTCCTCGAGGAAGCCCTTGAGGATTTCCTCAGGAAATATGAATCGACGGAACAGAGTCCTTCTGAGCCGGCAGGGGTTCACTCCAAGAGTTAAGGTGCAGGCTGTAGTGTAGCTTTTGCCAACAAAGATAAAAGGGAATTGAGGATGGCAAATCAAATCAATGAGAAGAGATCTGAGCCAAGAAGCATCATAGATAAATACTACAGCGTTGAGTTCTCCATCCACGGCTGCCCCTTCACGTATCAATTTAAGACCTGGAATATATCACGCAAGGGGATATGTGTACTGGTAAAGGAGGATTCGGAACTGCTGAATTACCTGAAAGTCGGGGATATATTGGACCTAAAATATTACACCACCGACACATCCAAACCCATTGAATTCCTAAAAACTGAGATCCGGCACATCACCAAGGATGAGACCGGCCGTTTTAAAGGTCTCTTTTTGGTAGGGCTCTCCATCCTCGGGGAGGGAACAACCTCATTGGATCAATCCAATCCCATCAATTGAGCACCATTCCGTCGATCTTTTACGACGCAGGACGAGCACTGCGCCTCCAGCGCGGCAGCGTTCATATGCACACGAGGGCGCTGAAAAAAGCATTGATCATCATGAATGAAAGGATTCGCTGATGAAGGAATACGTACTATTAGAGGTCTCGGAAGGGATCGCGAAGATTACCCTGAATCAGCCAAAGGCCCTCAACGCCTTTGGCCTGGATAGGATCCAGATCCTCTCCGAAACGCTCATTGCGCTTGCAATGGACAAGGGCATAGCCTGTGTGATTATCACCGGCGAAGAAAAAGCCTTCTGTGTAGGCGCAGACCTGAAATGGGTATCTGATTTCGGGAAGAGCTACGGAGAGGCATTTCATGAGCTGGCAGCCAGATATCACCAGGCTATCCTGGAGATCCGGCGCATGCCCAAACCGGTGATTGCCGCCGTCAACGGCATAGCCGCGGGGGGCGGTTTTTCCTTAGCCCTCGCCTGCGACTTCAGGATCATGGAGACCTCTGCCGTGCTGAAGCAGGCATACACCACCAATGGGTTGAGCATCGATGGCGGCGGCAGCTTTGCCCTGCCCAGATTGGTGGGGCTGGCACGGGCCATGGAGATTATGGCCTTTGATCGCCCGATCTCCTCGGAACAGGCCCTATCATGGGGGTTGGTGACTGAGGTGGTCGAGGATGGTCAGTCCCTGAAAAGGGCCATTCAGCTTGCAGCGGATATAAAGAGAGTGCCGCTCACTTCCTTTGCAGCATGCAAGAAATTGATGATCGATTCCTTCCATACCTCCTTTGAGAACCAACTGGAAAGGGAGCGCGATTCGCTGGCATGGTGCGCTGATCACCCCAACGGGCATGAGGGCGTAGCGGCCTTTCTGGAGAAAAGAAAGCCGACATATGTGTAAGCCCACGTGGATCTAAAGAAGATCGCCTGCTCACCGGCTATCCCTCAACGCCTCATTTCCCTATGGCCTTGAGGATTTCCTTGACGAGGTCCACATCCTTGTGTGCGCCTATGACGCTCTGCCCTTCATTGATAACGGTATGGGGTACTCCCTGCACGTTGTATTTGTTGATCAGAAAGGGAAACCCCGATCCCTCTATCATGTCGGCGGTGATCTGATCGCTTGCCATAGCGAGCTTGTGTGCGGTGCGAACTGCACCTGGGCAGTAGGGTCAGGTAGGGGATATGATCACCTGTAAATGCACGGGTTTATCAATCTTATCGAGCTCGGCCATTGCTTCCTTGCTCACCCCCGGATCCCTTTTCCCGATTGCCCGTATCTCTTCTATCAGGACGGTGAATTCATAACCGGCAGGAACTCCATAGAAGCGGACTCCGTAATCCTTCTCCCCTATAAGCACTGTGGCAGGGATCTTGTCCACCCCGTAGCTTTCGGCCAGATCCTTGTCGGCCACGAAATCATGCACCTCCAGTGATATCATATCCGAGAGCCCCGTGACCTCCTCGAGCATAGTCCTTGTCATCTCGCAGTGAGAGCACTCATACTCCTGCGTGAACATAACAACCTTCACACGATGGTCGATATCCTTGAAGATCTCCTTTACTTTTTCCTTATCCTTGTCCTTCAACATTCCCATGGCACACCTCCTTAGATGAGGGATTTATCCATAAGGTAGCTATAGGCAGAGAGCGCTGCCTTTGCCCCCTCGCCTGCGGCGATGATGATCTGCTTGTGCGGAACGGTGGTGACATCGCCTGCACCGTAGAGGCCATCCACGCTGGTCCGGCACAGACAATCCACGATCACCTCACCCTGATCATTGAGATCCGCCAGGTCCTTGACCATGTCGCTGTTCGGCAGGAGCCCCACCTCGATAAATATCCCAGTCGCCTCGATCCTCTCCTCCGTTTCGGTCTCCCTGCTCTTGACCACCACACCGGTAACCCGCTCCGTGCCCTCGATTGTGCTCACCTGGTGGTAATCGAGGAGGGTCACCTTCCCGCCCTGCTTGATCCTGTCCTGAAGGGCCTCGTCTGCCTGCCATCCCCTGATGAAGTTCACCAGGGTAACCTCGGCGTCCACCTTGAGGAGATCCATGGCCGTGGTAAAGGCCGAGTTGCCTCCTCCAGCCACCACCACCTTTTTGCCCTTATAGAAGGGTGCGTCACAGGTCGCACAGTAGGCAACGCCCCTACCCACCAGTTCCTTCTCCCCCGGAATGTTGAGTGAGCGGTGCCGCTTGCCGGTAGCAAGGATGAGCGTTCGGCTGGAATAGAGCGTTCCGGTATCCGTAGAAACCCTGAAGGTATCCCCCTGCTTGATAACCCCGGTGATCCCGGTGCCGATGGCCACGGGGATAGAGAAGCTCTTCACATGGTCCCCAAAGCTGTCGGCGAGATCTTTGGCATTGATGTTCTGAAATCCAAGCCAGTTTTCAACCTCGGAGGTCTCCCGTATCTGCCCGCCGAAATCCTTGCTGAGAAGAGCGAGATTGAGCATCTTTCTGGCGGCGTACACCGCTGCGCTCATGGCAGCCGGGCCTCCTCCCAGGATGAGAAGATCATAGACACGGTCAGGCTCTGGCTCCTTTGTCGTCTCCAGGAGAGTTGTGTCCAGTGTAAAGCTCGGAAAATCCATGGGTCACCTCCTTGGCTTTATTCCCTTATACATAAGCGTCCACGAAAGCTTTGCGCACCTAGCCTCCCAGACAGTATATATCTTTTGCAATTTCAATGGGCCGCATGGCCTCACCCCTTTTCATTGACGCTCAGCCAATGACTGGGGATCCATCCCGCATGGCTAATGAGAAAGAGGTCCCCCCTTCCCTGCCATCAGGACTCGAGCAGGAGACCTCGTCCAAGGCTCAACCATGTGGCAAACAGCCCCCTGCCCACAGTGGTTTTATGATTCCTTTTCGAACTCATCCTTGCCTGCACCGCAGACCGGGCATGTCCAGTCATCCGGCAGATCCCCAAAGGCAGTACCCGGCTCGATACCGTTATCCGGGTCTCCCGCAGCTGGATCATAGACGTATCCGCACACCTGACATACATACTTATCCATAGTGTAATCCTCCTTTCCTGATTATAGTGAAGCTTACCATCCTTCGAGAATTCCGGTCAATCCTATTCCTCGATATAGGTCGGAGCCGCCTTCGGCGACTTCCCCTTCTTCACGAGATGGTAGTAAGCATAGGTCATGGGCTCGCCGTCACCGATGATATCGCCGTCAACCACCTCTCCGATAAAGATCGTATGGCTACCCATGTCAATAACTGTGTCCACCTTTGCCTCCAGGAATGCGATGCTGTGTTCCTCGAGGATTGGATTTCCCAGGGATGATAAACGATACTTGATGCCGCCGAATTTCTCGATATCCCTCCCGCACCTGAACCCGAATCGCCCGATAAAGGTCATGCCGGTGTCCTCATCCAGCACATTCACCACGAAAGAACGGCCTCCTTCGATAAACTCATGCGTATAGTTATCCTTATTGATGCTCACCGCAAGGGTTGCCGGTGTGGAGGTAATCTGAAACACGGTATTCGCAATCTGCCCGTTTATCGCCCCATCCCTATGAGCCGAAACAACATAGAGACCATAGCTTATCTTGTGGAGTGCCTTTGGATTCATGATCTTCTCCTCCCCTTTGGTACCGGCCTTTGTTGATGCGCTGGATCACTGATGGCCACCCAATGACCACGATAGGCCTCCATTGTGGAGGGCACAGATCCCTCTCTTTTGACGATCTGTGCCCCATTTCCATGAAATATCCCCGTTCGGTTAGAGCACATCATTCAGAGCGACTGTCTTTTATATATGAGATTCGCCCGGCTCTGGTTTCCCCGGATATCCAACAATAGTTCCCCTAGACGGCCTCCAGTTCTCGGCGCGCTGCCATATCGAAAAGGACCCGCTCCCTGGCCGCATCGATTCCCAGGGCCTTCCTCTTCTTGTCGATATGGGCGATCATCATCCGGGCCATTTCATAGGGATCTTCAGTGAATCCCCATTTCCCAAAGCCCAGCTCTTCCAGGCCCTCGAAAAGGAGCTTGTGGAACTTGGTCTCCTCGATAATGGGAAAGGTCACGCCGAACACGGTGTACACGCCTGATGCCACGAAGTAGTGGCCGATGGAGATGGCCTTCTCGCTCATCCATTCCGGTGCGGCACCTGCAACTGGCAGCCCTGCTATGCTATCCCCAAGACCACCTACTTTTACCATTTCAGCCAGTGCGATAAGGATTCGGCTATTGTCAACGCAGGATCCCACGCCCAGGACAGGGGGCATGCCGACCGCCTCGCATACCTCGCTGAGGCCCGGCCCCGCGAGGTGCGCTGCCTCAGGCTTGTAAAGACCAGCCTTTGCCAGGGCGATCTGGGAGCATCCGGTCTGCACAACCAGCACATCGTTCTTAATCAACTCCTTAACCATCTCTACATGAACCCAGTCGTGTTTGACCCTTGGGTTGGTACAGCCAACTACTCCGGCAACCCCCCTTATTCTTCCATTTATTATATTCTGATTCAAAGGGCTATAGGAGGATCTAAAGGTGCCGCCCAGCATATAGTTAATGTATTCGTGCGAGAATCCGTGAATGCCCATGGTCGTGATCTTCGGAATCTCGACGGGCATCTTCCTGTTCTTGAACCGCTCAACAGCCATTTTCACAATCTGGTCCGTGCACTTTCTGGGATCGTGCTCCTCCAACTCGATGTGCTCGGCGCCCTCAATGCGGGCCCTGGGGTTCGTGGTGAAGAGCCTCGTTCCATAGCACTGCGCCACCTTTGCCAGACCCTGCTTGATACACTGAACATCCACGCCCATGGCATCAACCGCACCGGTAACAATAACTGCCTCGGTGGACATGAAATTTCCCGCATGGGGGATTCCGTGCCGTGAGAGCATCTCCGCCCCGGAACAGCACATGCCCACGAGGTTGATCCCCGTCGCGCCGGCCTCCTCAGCGGCCTTGATCAAGGTTGGATCATTAACCGACTCCAGAATGGACTCAAAGAGGTTCGGCTCATGGCCGTGGATAATGATGTTGACCTGGTCTTTCTTCAGACACCCCATGTCCACCTCGGCCCTCACCGGGGTAGGAGTGCCATAGAGGATATCGGAGATCTCTGTGGCGACCATGGATCCTCCCCAGCCATCGGCCAGAGCGGTGCGGGTAAACTGCTTTGTTATATTTTCATAGTGCTGGTCCACACCCATGTGGGTACGGTGCATCATTTCCATGATCTCTCGCATGGCACCACGAGGTACCACACCATTCTTTCGCCAGGTCTCCAGGGTCTTGGGCGGCACCCTGCTAACAAACGGTATCTCTCCCTCCACCTGCGTGTAGGTCCGTTCCAATTCCTTATAGAGGTCGCGTGCTATGTCGGCTGTCTCACGACCCTCTGTCTCGATCCCTATCGATTGTGCGACCTCCTCCAGTTTATCGGGATCCTTGATGGTGTAATCCTTGATGTTGCCGTTGACCACATCCCTGAACACATCGAGCATGGACATGCCGTGATCGGTGTGCGCTGCGGCGCCGCTCGCCACCATACGGGCGAAGTTCCGTGCCATGATGGTATCAATGGTAGCTCCGCAAACACCGACCTTGCTGTACGGATCCTTGGGATTCAAACGGCACGGCCCCATCGAACAGTGCTTGCAGCAGGCTGAGTCCGCGCCGATCGGGCAGGCCTTCATGGACACTGCACGGTCGAATGCGGTCTCCACCCCATCCCTTCGAGCCTTCTCGAGCATCTGTGCGGTGCTCTCGCAGCTCGTCAGTTCTTTCACATCCACCCTTTTGAGCGAAATGATCTTTTTTTCATCTTTTGTATGCTCGTTCATGATCTCTACCCCTCATGTTTATTCTTATTTTCAAGGTGATCGCCTAGGTGACGATCCTCTTCCATAAGGCGACCACGCCGTCTTTGCCGAAAAAAAGCTGCACCAATTCCCAGCCCTCGCTGCCCTTTTGGTTCAGGATATCGCGGAGAATAGTCACCTGCTGATCCGGGATCTCCTCAAGGCTGCACTCCCCGCTCTCCGTGCAGAAATAGGTGAGCCGATTGAACTCATCTGCCGGGTGTTTGGTGATCTCGTATTCATAGTTCGCCATATCTGTTCCCCTTCCTATAGTCGAATCAAATTGCGCCGACTCATGCTACACATGACACGAAACTGTTCCGCTTGCTAAATTTCCGCGCCCGGAAAAGTCTCTAGGTCTTCCCTAGGCCTATCATGCGGATCTCACCGAGTAACCGCGAGCCCTGGGACTGCATGACCATACCTCGACGGCACGGCCAGGTTCGTTACGCCTCGGCCTCGATGGTGCACTTCGTGAAGTCGATCTCCTTGCCGCATCCGGAGCAGGTGTGTTTCTGGTCGAACTCGTCCGAGAAGATCTCCTTCTCCTTTCCGCAGTTGGGGCACGTGCATAGAAAGGCCTTCAGGTGTTTAAAGTATTCAAATCCCGGGCAATGTCTTGGAGTAGTCATATCTTTTCTCCTTCTTAGCTTTATTGTCTTTCCTGTACCTTGTTGCCCACCTCTCGCCCATAATCCTGGGCCATTTGTCTCCCGCCTCCGAGGACGGAGGACTTTAGCCTCAAAGGGCCGCTCACCATATCCATCCCGAAAATATTGGTCATGGTGTCATAGATTCTCTCGAGCGCCTCCCCACTCCAACCGAAGGCGCCGAATGATCCCCCTATCCTTCCCTCGAGATCGGCCTTTTCTGCGAGAAACAGGAGCTGCTTCATCCCCTGCATCATCTCACCATGATAGGTAGGCGAGCCGAAAACGTAGGCATCATAACCCTCAAGGTCGGCCTCCGTGTTGATAGCGTTAGCAGCCACCACCTTTGCCTCTATTCCGGTGAAGCGAATACCCTCAGCGATAAGTTGGGCGATATTCTTTGTCTCACCACTCCTGGTTATGTACACGATAAGAACTCTAGCCATTCCCTATACCCCCTTTTTCACGGTTTCCCTGAGGGATCCTGCTTTTGTTTTTCCTGCATGCCGGGC
>CAYMFC010000024.1:0-19429 GCA_964389665.1 uncultured Desulfobacteraceae bacterium
GGGTGAGTCCTTAGAGATTAAGGACATCACAGAAATCATCCAGGAAGTGATCTAGAGAACTGAAGAAACCTGATAGAAACGGAAAAAGTGGAAAAAGAACCGGTTGAAGGACTGCTTGTTGATAATCCCTCAGAAAGTACTGTGGGGGATGTCATGGTTGTTGGTGGAGGGATCAGCGGTATTCAGGCCTCCCTTGATCTGGCCGATATGGGCTTTAAGGTTTACTTAGTGGAGGAATCGCCGGCTATTGGCGGCAAGATGGCCCAGTTCGATAAGACCTTTCCCACCAATGACTGCTCCATGTGCATTGAATCACCGAAGTTTATTGAATGTGAGAGGCATCCCAACATCGAGGTCCTGACCTATACTAAGGTTGACAGAGTAGAAGGTAAAGCAGGAGACTTCACGGTAACCCTGATCAAGAAGCCCAGATATGTCGATATAGACAAATGCACCGGTTGCACTGCCTGCGCAGAGTACTGCCCGGTCAAGGTCCCTGATCCATATAATCAAGACTTGTCATGGAGTAAGGCCATCCATATCTATTTTTCTCAAGCAGTTCCGCTTATCTCGTATATTGACCCTCAAGCATGCCTTTACCTTCAAGACGAGAGATGTACCATTTGCTTAGGAGTCTGTAAGAATGACGCCATAGATTTTAATCAGAAGGAAGAGAAGGTAGAGATAGAGGTAGGGGCGATAATTCTGTCTCCGGGCTATGAGATATTCGATCCTAAGCTGAGGGGTGACTATGGCTATGGAGAGATGCAGAATGTGGTGACCAGTCTTGACTTTGAACGGTTGTTATGTTCCACCGGACCATACGAAGGTGAGATACTGCGTCCTTCCGACAAGAAGCATCCCCACAAGATAGCCTGGATTCAGTGCGTGGGTTCCAGACAGGTTATCCCGGGCGGTAACAGCTATTGCTCGGCTGTATGCTGCACCTATACCCAGAAACAGGTAATTCTGGCAAAAGACCATGACGATGAGATTGAGGCTGCTGTATTTCATAACGATATTCGGGCCTTTGGCAAGGACTTCGAACGATTCTACCAGCGGGCAGAGAAGCTTGCCGGGGTTCGATTTATTAGAAGCTACGTATCGATAGGCAAAGAGATCCCGGAAAGCAAGAATGTAACGATACGATACTCTACTACCGAGGACGGAGTCAAGGAGGAGGAATTCGATCTGGTGGTGTTATCCGTTGGATTGAATCCTCTTGCTGGCGCGAAGGATTTTGCAGATACGTTCGGCATTGAGCTCAATTCTTACGGATTCTGTAAAACCAATCCTTTGAATCCTATGGAGACCACGCGCCCGGGAATCTTTGTAAGCGGCGCCTTCCAGGGCCCCATGGATATCCCCGAGTCAGTGGTGAGCGCCAGCGGGGCTGCAGCCCTTTGCAGTCATCTCCTCGCTTACCGGCGAGGGGAGCTGGCCAAAGAAAGGATATATCCACCGGAAAGGGATGTTTCTGGAGAAGAGATAAAGGTGGGTGTTTTTGTGTGTCGCTGTGGAGCAAATATCGGAAGAGTGGTAGATGTTCCTTCTGTGGTTGAATATGCATCCACCTTACATAACGTTGCCCACGCTCAAGAAAGCCTCTTTGCGTGTTCTACTGATAATGCCCGGGAGATAGCAGATACAATCCGAGAAAAAGGACTCAATCGCGTCGTTGTCGCTGCCTGCACACCCAGGACGCATGAACCGTTATTCAGGGACACGGTTCGTGAAGGAGGAATTAATCCATATTTCTTTGAATTTGCCAATATACGAGAACATTGTTCCTGGGTTCACTCTCGTGAAAAGGAGTCAGCGACTAAAAAGGCAAAGGATCTTGTTCGGATGGCGGTAGCCCGATCCACCTTTTTAGAGCCCTTGCAGGAATTTGAGCTGCCGGTCAATAAGGCTGGTTTAGTAGTCGGAGGAGGCCCGGCTGGGATGACCAGCGCTCTGAGCTTAGCCAAACAAGGATTCGAGGTTTACCTGGTAGAAAAGGATACAGATTTGGGGGGAATGGCGCGAAGACTTTATTCCACCTTAGAAGGGATGGATGTTCAAGCATATTTGGGTGATATTATCCGCGAAGTGTATCGAAACCCCCTCATACATGTGCTTACGGATTCTACCATCATAGAGGCTTCCGGGTATGTGGGCAATTTCATAACCAAGGTGAAGTCTGAAGGAATACTCAAGGAGATACACCACGGGATAGCCATCATAGCCACTGGCGCCGATGAGTATAAACCTACTGAATACCTGTATGGAAAAGATGATAGGGTCGTTACCTTTCTCGAGTTAGAGGAGCAAATAGCCAAAGGAGAAGAGACGGTCATTAACGCAGAAACCCTCGTTATGATCCAATGTGTGGGCTGTAGAAATGAAGACAGAAATTACTGCTCCCGGGTATGTTGCAGTCAGGCTATAAAGAACGCCTTGAAGCTAAAAGAGATAAACCCCCAGATGGATATCTACATTCTCTATCGAGATATGAGAACGTATGGGTTTAAAGAGGATTATTACCAGGAAGCGGCAAATAAAGGTGTAACCTTCATCCGCTATGAGCCGGACGATAAACCCCGGGTGGAGGCTGTTGAAGAGGATGGTAAGTCTATTCTCAGGGTTACCGTGGCCGATCCTATTCTCGGGAAGAGGCTTTCTCTGGACACTGATTTGCTGGCTTTAGCCGCCGCTGTTATCCCTTCAGCAACAAATAGTACAATATCGCAATTTTTCAAGGTGCCGGTGAACCAAGATGGTTTCTTTCAGGAAGCACATGTAAAATTACGGCCTGTTGACTTTTCCACAGATGGTGTTTTTGTGTGTGGAATGGCTCACTATCCGAAGCATATCTCGGAGGTCATCAGCCAGGCTTATGGGGCTGCAGGACGGGCTGTAACTCTTCTTTCAAGGGATTCAGTCATAGCCTCCGGCGCTGTTTGCGAGGTGAACGAGAGTGAGTGTCTCGCGTGTGGGGCATGTATGTCTGCTTGTACGTATGGAGCTATAGAGTTTTATGATACGCCAAAAGGCAGGAAGGTAAGGGTTAATTCTATTCTCTGCAAAGGATGTGGGCTTTGTAACTCAAAGTGCCCAGTAGGAGCTATTTCCCTAAGGCACTTTACCGATAAAGAGATCTTTTCCCAAATTAACTCATCATTTCCAGGCCTTGCAGAAGCCCGCTCATGAACAAAGCAGGGATTACCGCAAAAGAGGGGAATTAAGAATGGTTTCGGGGTACGAGTTTGAACCAAAGATTGTAGGATTTTTATGCAATTGGTGTTGCTACGCAGGAGCGGATCTTGCTGGAGTTTCCCGATATCAGTACCCCACTAATATACGGGTGGTAAGGGTGATGTGCTCCGGTAGAGTCGACCCGGCCTTTTTACTCCAAGCTTTCTTAGACGGAATAGACGGGGTGTTTATCGGCGGTTGTTGGCTAGGGGAATGCCATTATGCTGTGGGGGGAAATTACCATGCATTGAGCATGATGCATATATTCAAGAAAGTACTGAAACTGGTAGGGGTTAGCCCTGAAAGGGTAAGGCTTGAATGGGTATCCGCCTCTGAAGGAATCCGCTTTGCCGAGGTTGTTACTGATTTTACCGATATCCTTAAGAAATTAGGGCCTCTGGGCACAGAGGAAGGAATAGACGAAAATGGATTCAAGTTCAAACTTGAAGCAGTTAAAAATTTGCTTCCCTACATGAAGCTGGTTGAGAGGGAGAAGCTGAGAGTGCATTTCGACACAGAAGAAGAATATACTGAATTTTTCTCTAGCAGCGAGGTAGATAGGTTATTTCGTGAATTAATTGCAGATAAATTAGCGATAAGCCAAATTATGTTGCTCCTGCGAGAAAACCCTCTTTCAACAGGAGAAATCTCTGAGACGTTGGGCTTAAACCCGTCTGAAGTCTCAAGACAACTTACGATTTCAGCAAGGCAAGGGTTAGTCAGATTCGATGAAAGCCAGAAGCGCTTTTCCCCCGTCTTACGGTGAAGGAGCAGGCACGGGGATTATGGCAAGGAAGAAGGTGAGAACAGTAGCTATGGATGGCGATAAAATCGATCAAATTATTGATAAACATCAGGGTGATGCCAGTTCACTCATTCAAGTATTACTGGAGATTCAGAGCGAAAATCGTTGGCTTCCTAAGGAAGCATTAGACAAAGTCAGTGAGAAATTACACGTGCCTTTCAACCGGATACAGCATATCACTACCTTTTATAAAGCCTTTAGTCTCGTTCCTAGAGGACGTTATGAAATTCACGTATGCATGGGAACTGCCTGTCATGTTCGCGGTGCGCCGCGTGTCCTCGAAAAGGTTCAAGACCTGATTGGGATTACACCTGGCGAAACGGACTTGGATTTAAAGTTCAGCCTGGAGACTGTGAATTGCCTTGGTTGCTGTGCTTTAGGCCCGGTGATGGTAATCGATGGCGAATATCATGGCAAGATGGCACCGGCCAAAGTGGAAGATGTGTTGAAAAACTACGATTAAGGAAAGAGTATGCGAAGGATAAATTCACCTGCGGATTTGGAAGGGCTGAGGAAGGACATCTTATCAAAGAGAAATCGAAATAAGCCTTGTATTACGCTGTGTTCCGGTACTGCCTGCCATGCTAGCGGCAGTGAAAAAGTTGCTGCAGCTATTGAACAGGAAATAGAAAAACAAGGATTAAAGGGTGAGGTAGACTTTAGAAGAACGGGCTGCCATGGTTTTTGTGAGAAAGGCCCCATTGCGGTTATTTATCCTGAGGAGATATGTTATCTCCAGGTCATGCCCGAAGACATTTCCGAGATTACCTCTCGGACCTTAAAGGAGAAGAAGGTTATAGATCGTCTGCTCTATGTCGACCCAAACACAGGCGAAAAAGCAACCCATGAATCCGATATTCCCTTCTATAAGAATCAAGAACGACTTGTTTTCGGCCCCAATAGAAGGATTGACCCTAAAAGTATTGAAGATTACCTCGCCATCGGTGGCTATCAAGCCTTAGCTAAGGCTCTCTTCGAGATGACGCCAGAGCAGGTTATCAGAGAAGTGAAAGGGGCAAATTTGAGAGGTCGAGGTGGAGCAGGTTTCCCGGCGGGAATGAAGTGGGAAGCTGCTCGTAATGCCCCAGGGGAGACAAAATATGTGATAGTCAATTGCGATGAGGGAGACCCAGGGGCTTACATGGATAGGTCACTCATGGAAGGCAATCCTCATAGTGTCCTTGAGGGCTTGATTATCGGAGCCTATGCCATAGGCTCCCATGAGGGTTATATTTACGTTCGTCAGGAGTATCCCTTGGCAGTAGAGAACGTAGGTATTGCTATCAAGCAAGCTGAGCAATGTGGTTTCCTTGGGGAAAATATCCTTGGCTCAGGCTTTGATTTCACCATTCAAATGCACCGAGGAGCCGGCGCTTTCGTTTGTGGTGAGGAAACATCTCTCCTCATGTCTCTGGAGGGTAAGGCAGGCGAGCCAAGAGCAAGGCCACCATATCCGGCGACGAAAGGGCTCTGGGATAAGCCAACAAATATAAATAATGTGGAGACATGGGCCAACATTCCCTTCATTATTAACAAAGGAGCTGATTTCTTTACCTCAATCGGCACTGAGGGCAGCAAAGGCACAAAGATATTCTCCTTGGTTGGCAAGGTGAACAACACCGGCCTCGTAGAGGTACCCATGGGCATAACCTTGAGAGATATTATCTATAAGGTAGGCGGCGGTATCCCTGGAGGCAAGAAGTTCAAGGCAGTGCAGACGGGTGGTCCATCAGGAGGATGTATCCCTGAAGAACACTTAGATATTGAAGTCGACTTTGATGAACTGGCCCAAGTTGGCGCAATAATGGGTTCGGGCGGGATGATCGTAATGGATGAAGACACCTGTATGGTTGATGTCGCCCGGTACTTCCTTGCCTTCCTCGCTGATGAATCGTGTGGAAAATGTGTTCCATGCCGTGAAGGCATCAGGCAAATGCTTAAGATTCTGACTAATATCAGTGAAGGAAAGGGGAAAGAGGGGGACATCGAGCTTTTGGTGGAGCTGTCCGAGACAACCCGAAATGCCTCGCTCTGTGCTTTAGGTAAAACTGCTCCTAACCCGGTCTTGAGCACTATACGCTACTTCAGAGATGAGTATGAGGCACACATCAAGGAGAAAAGGTGCCCAGCTTATGTCTGCAAGGAGCTAATCTCGTACTATATTGATCCGGATACGTGTCAGGCATGTATGATTTGCCTTCGAAAATGCCCTGTAGAGGCGATTGTAGGTGGCAAGAACCAGATCCATGTGATTGATCAAGAGAAATGCATAAAATGCGGAACCTGCTTCGAAGTGTGCCCACCTCGGTTTGGTGCGGTGAAGAAGATCTCTGGCGAGCCTGTTCCGCCTCCTATCCCTGAAGAAGCAAGAACTATAATCAGAAAGAGCAAAGCAAAATGAGTAAAATCATTTTACAGATTGATGAAAAAAAAGTTGAGGCAAGGGAAGGGATGACCATTTTGGAGGCAGCACACAGTGTTGGGATATTTATTCCGACACTTTGTCACCACGAGAAATTGGAACCGTATGGCGCTTGCCGAATTTGCACTGTAGAAGTAGAAACTCACGGCAGGACAAATCTCATTGCTTCCTGCCTTTATCCGGTAGAACAAGATCTGGTAGTAAGAACCAGGTCTGAGAAGGTAGATAAAACTCGCAAAATGATTCTGGAGCTGATGCTGGCTCACGCTCCAGATGACCCGGCATTGCAAGATTTGGCAAAAGAGTATGGGGCAGATAAAAACCGTTTTGAAAAAGAGCCATCATTCTGCATTCTTTGCGGTCTCTGTGTACGATACTGTGCTGAGGTCAAAAAGAAGAATGCTGTTGGATTCGTTAACAGAGGAATAAGACGAGAGATAAGTTTCATTCCAGAGATAGCCTCTAAGGAGTGCTTGAACTGCAAGGAATGCTTTTCACTGTGCCCAACAGGGGCCCTACAAGCAGCTTTCGTTTTAACGGAAGCGCTCGCGTTTCCCCCACCCCCTTCGGAACCGGTGCCGGACGAATAGACAACCGAAACTATGCCTGTTCCACTTTCCCTTTTGCCCAGAGCTTTCTGCGACCACGAGAATACTTTGAAGCGGCACCTTCGTGGTATTCGGGAAACCGAGGTTGGAGCTTCGACATAAGAAACAGGATGCACGTTGCAGCGTTACCTATCAAGGTCTACCCCATTGCTTTTTGCTCACGTTATCCTGCGTATCTTCCCACTGTGGCATTGATCGAGCGATATATATCGGGTATGATGCAAGCAAGAGCCAACCTTCAACCTATCTCATATGTATGTTTGAATTACTGATCATCATTGCCATCCTTCTCCTCTCGGTTATGATTCATGAGTGTGCCCATGGGCTGGTCGCACTCTGGTTCGGCGATGATACCGCGAAGAGACAGGGGAGGTTATCCCTCAATATCATCAGGCACATAGATCCGGTCGGCACTATCGTTGTTCCCTTGATCCTGCTCGTATTTTACCTGGTGGCAGGTTCAGGGATCATCTTCGGTTGGGCCAAGCCCGTGCCCGTGACCGCGGCAAAACTCAGGAATCCGGCAAGGGACTATACCTTGGTTTCCATTGCGGGACCTTTATCCAACATCATCCTGGCCTTCGCCTTTGCTGGCATGCTTCCCATCTCAATGGCGGTTTTAAACGGGCATAGCGACCTCCTCTCCGTCGCGAGCTTTGTGTGTATCTTCGGGGTGAGGATAAACGTGATCCTCTCCATGTTTAACCTTATTCCCATGCCCCCTCTCGACGGGTCCCAGGTACTGATGTACCTGCTTCCCCACCGGCTCTCGCTGCAGTACAGGAGGCTCTCGAGATATGGCATCCTTCTCATCATGCTCCTCATCGTCACCGGCGCCCTACACTACCCGTTTCTGCTGGCAGATTACCTCTCCCGGGCACTGCTGAGCTTGATGTACCATGCAGGAGGGGGGTTGTAATGTACCATACAAACATCGGCATCCAGGCGATCGGTGTGGGCACGTATGTATGCTATGACGAATTCATTGAATAGGCATGGAGTCATCACAGAGGGAAACGATGCCAGATAATTGCTATGAACATGATGAAGTCGTGGAGGGCATTGTATGGATTTAGAGGGTGGAGCACTGGTTCTTGAAGGCGGAGGCCTCAGGGGGGTTTATACCTCGGGCGTTCTCCGCTTTTTTATGGATAACGGGATTTTCTTCCCCTATGTGATCGGCGTTTCCATGGGAGCCTGTAACGCAGCAAACTATGTATCCCGCCAGCCAGAAAGAAACCGGATAGTCAGCATCCGTTATGTCAATGATGCTCGGTACCTCAGCTACGCTCGTCTCCTGATTCGAGGCGAGCTATTCGGCATGAAATTCATCTTTGATACGCTCCCGCGTTCCTTGATTCCATTCGATTTTACTACCTTTATGGAAAATGACGTGAAATGTATCACGGTGGTGACGGACTGTGAGACCGGAGAAGCGCTCTATTATGAAAAGAAGGAGCTCGGCAAGGATTATCTGAAGGTTCTCCAGGCGTCGAACAGCCTACCGTTTGTAGCGAAACCGGTTCATTATAATGGACTGATCTTGATGGACGGCGGACTATCAGATGCTGTTCCGATCAAAAAAAGCATAGATGATGGGAATGCAAAAAACGTCCTTATTCTTACTCGCCCGAAAGGCTATCGGAAAAAGCGGACCCGCTTTCTCCTATTCGCCTCCCTGCGATATCCCCGGTACAAGGGCTTATTGAATGCGATCGCAACGCGCCATGCAAGATATAACGAGACTATGGATTTCATTGATCAGCTTGAACAGCAGGGCAGGGTTTTTGTAATCCGACCCCGGTCTGCACTCAATGCTGGACGGGCCGAACGGAACAAAGACAAACTCTATGCAGCCTACGATCAGGGGTATAACGACGGTTCCGCAGCTGAGACAGGGTTACGTTCCTTTTTGAATGGATCTGTTCAGACGTAAGTGATTAGTACGGGAAACAGTATATGGTGTGCATTTCATGAATGAACGTACTCGGAAGATGGTGCCCACGAGGAGATTGAAAAGGAGAGTAATGTATACTATATGAATATCTGAAGACTTTTATGGGGTGAGTGATGGGACTTGAACCCACGACCACTGGGGCCACAACCCAGTGCTCTGCCAACTGAGCTACACTCACCATAAATATGTTTTTTACCATACTATTGAGTCCATGACAACAAGTTATTTAGCCGTCTTGTATCCTGAGATGACGTTCGGTTACCATCGCGCCTCACCGGCCTCAATGGGGCATGTGATTCATGGATGAGGTTTGATAATCCATCAGATCGGAAGGTGCCAGTGGAAAAAGAAAACAAGAGTGCGCTTTTCAGAGGAATACCGGCGGTAGATCATCTGCTGGGATCACCTCGTATAAAAGAGAAGCTGCCCCATACCCCAAGGCTGCTGGTCTTAAGGGCGATCCATGAGGTATTGGATGAGATAAGGCTGGGTATAGCAGGCGCAGGGGGCGCGGATGATCTGCCCGATCTCTCGTTCAACGCCGTGGTCGACCAGATCCTCGAGCGGATTTCAACGCTCTCGGAGCCGAGCCTCAGACACGTCATCAATGCCACGGGAGTGATCGTACACACCAATCTGGGACGATCCCCGTTATCGAGGAGGGTCATTGCGAGGTTAAGCGAGTTGGCGAGTGGCTACAGCAATCTGGAATACGATCTGAACGCCGGCACAAGGGGCAGCAGGTACGTACATGTCGAGGACATCCTTAAGGAGCTTACCGGGGCCGAGGCAGCCATGGTCGTCAACAATAACGCTGCTGCGGTCCTGGTTGCCCTGAACACACTTGCCAAGGACAGGGAGGTGATCATCGCCAGAAGTGAATTAGTCGAGATTGGCGGCTCCTTCCGTATACCTGAGGTGATGAGGAAAAGTGGGGCAATGATGTTCGAGGTGGGAACCACGAATAAGACAACGATCAAGGACTATGAATCGGCTATCGAGGCACGGACTGCTCTCTTGCTCAAGGTCCATAAGAGCAATTTTCAAATCGTTGGGTTTGCCGAGGAGGTAGACCTAGCCGAGCTCGTTATGCTGGGAAAAAAGCATGGCCTTCCTGTAATGGAGGATCTGGGCAGCGGATGTCTCATCGATTTCTCAAAGTACGGGCTCAGGGGTGAGCCGACAGTTCAGGATTCGATAGCAAAGGGAGCGGATATCGTTACCTTCAGCGGTGATAAGATGCTGGGAGGACCACAGTGCGGCATTATCCTCGGAAGAAGGGAAATAGTCTCCGCCATAAGGCAGAACCAATTGGCTAGAGCCCTCAGGGTGGATAAAGTAACGATTCTCTCCCTTCAGGAGACATTACATCTTTACAGGGATGAGAAAAAGGCCATACGGCATATACCGACTCTCAGGATGATATGTCAACCTTATGGAAGTGTACATCGGAAGGCAAAGAGATTATTGGATATGGTGGGAAGCCTTGGTAAGGGGGCTTTCTCAATAGGCCTTTCCGATGGATTTTCTCGGGTTGGTGGCGGCGCCATGCCTTTGGAGGAGATACGAAGTTGTCTCATCTCTATCTCCTCCAAAACATATCCGGCATCGAAGATCGAATGCTTCTTCCGGTCCTTTAATCCGCCGATAATCATAAGGGTAGAGAAAAACCTCGCCCTCTTGGACGTGAGAACGATCCTGGAAAAGGAACTAAGGACCGTGTCCAAGGCCATCAGAGAATTATCACAGCGCGAGAGGAACACTACCGCATAAAAATAATGCCACCACCGTAAATAAGATACATGCGGTTTCGTGTCTTCCTATAAGCTTCCCTTTAATTCCTTGCCGGGACGAAATCGTACAACCTTGCTGGCTTTAATCTGTATGGGCGCCCCTGTCTGAGGATTTCTCCCTGTTCTCGCTTTTCTTTCAACCACAACAAATGTTCCGAAACCAGCCAAGGGGAGCTTGCGTTCTTTCTTAATTGCCGACTTGCTGAGGTCGAAGAAGGCATTGAGTGCTCGTTCTGCATCGGCCTTTGTTAAACCCGTTTGTTTTGCAATCCCTGCGATTAGTTCTGCTTTTGTCATGGCATCCCTCCTCTTTTTGATTGTTTGCTAAAACCAATTGGTGTATGGATAGTTGCTCTTCTTCCCCTTTTCAGCCATAAATTTTTGCGTATTGCTACCTTTGACACGGGTGTAGAGCCGACAGTTGAGAATGGATTTCATCAGGAAATGGCCTCTCGCAGAAGCCGGATAGATATAAGAGATGCGGCTTTATTAGCACAGGATGGGAACGATTTCAATAAAAAATATTGAATCTTTTCAGAAAGTCCTTTTTTACTCCCATGAACGGCTCAGACACTATCTTTAGAATAGAATAAAAATATAATGTGCTCTATCAATTAATTAAGCAAGGTTATTGTAACTTCACAATAAATTCGGATAATTACTTGTCACTGCCATTTGCTGTCATTGCGAGAGTCCTTCGGCTATGTCCAGGATAAACTCCGCAAGGCGGCAATCCCTGGCCCAGACTTGTTTCTCTGTATGCGGTAATGGAAAGGCATGCATGCAGAAGAAGAAAGAATAGTAGCATGGGTACATCATGTCGCGCGTGCTCGTTGCAATACGAGAGATTGCTTCGTTCCCGCCCGCTTCGCCTTGCGGACTCGCATGGCGGGCAGGTCGCTTGCAATGGCAGAACCCGAATGTATTGAGAAGTAATATAGTATTACTGTATTATATAATAATATCGCCTCATTGAACCAAATCCCTCATTGACAAACATACCTCTGGATTATAATCTGACATGGCAGGTTCAGAAAACACGAGTGTCTAGAGAATAGAGGAGTTTCGGAATAGATACCATTATTGAAAAGGCCTTGAGGGAAAGCATAAGGGTGAAGGAAGCCTTCGTGAGGAAAAATGCCGACAGGTTGGTGAGCCTCGCTGAAAGGATTTCCAAGGCCTTTATGAACGGCGGAAAGCTTATGTTGTGCGGAAATGGCGGAAGCGCCGCGGACGCCCAGCATATTGCTGCGGAGTTTGTGAACAGATTCCAGGAAGAGCGAGCACCGCTTCCTGCCTTGGCGCTCAGCACCGATACATCCATTATTACCAGTATAGCAAACGATTATGGATATGAGCAGGTATTCAGCAAGCAGATAAAGGCGCTCGGTAGAAAAGGGGATATATTGCTCGCTATTTCAACGAGCGGGAGCTCGGCGAATATCATCTCTGCGATACATGCTGCCAAGGAAAGGCAGATATATACCGTTGGCTTCACCGGAAGGGATGGCGGGAAGATGCTCGCAATAGTGGATCTATCCCTCCTCGTTGAAAGCCGCAGCACGCCGCGGATCCAGGAGGCACATATCTTGGCCGGGCACATCGTGTGCGAGCTCGTAGAGAATATTCTTATCCAAGGCACGCTTGAGAGGTGAGTGCGGCAAAAGAAACGATCGTATGAGGGAATCACATGGACAAAGCTAAGCCCATAGACCTAAAGGGATTACAAACCTATTCCATAAAGGAGCGGCACAGTAAGGTCTCAATCAAGGATTTCGGGTCGGTCTGGAAGCCGGGCGAAGGATTTGGTCACTGGGTCAAAGGGCTGCCGCGAATCTTGGCCGGGGATGACTTCAGAACGGTAATCACCAGGCTCACGGAGGCGGTGAGGGCAAAGAAGATCGTCCTGGTTGCAATGGGCGCTCATGTCATCAAGGTTGGGTTGGGCCCTGTTCTATTGGATTTAATGGAAAGGGGTATTATCAGCGGGATTGCCATGAACGGTGCAGGCATCATCCATGATCTGGAGGTGGCCATGGTCGGCGCCACCTCTGAGGATGTGGATCAAGAGCTTCATCTGGGCAGGTTCGGAATGGCCAGGGAAACAGGAGAATTTCTCAACAGGGCCATCAGAGAGGGTGCAGGAAAGGGGAGGGGGCTAGGGTATTCAGTAGGCATGAGCATGCTCGATGAGGGATTCCCGCATAACGACTATAGCATTCTGGCGGGTGCTGTGCGAATGGGCATCCCGGTTACGGTCCATGTGGCAATAGGCACCGATATTATTCATATGCACCCGGCGGTTGACGGGGCTTCCATCGGTGAAGCCTCCCATCTCGATTTCCGCATCTTCGCCTCCTTGGTGTCGAACCTCGAGGGCGGCGTACACATCAATCTGGGCTCGGCTGTGATCCTGCCCGAGGTCTTTTTAAAGGCCTTCACCCTTGTGAAAAATCTGGGCTTTACCCTCAGGCATTTCACCACGGTGGACATGGATTTCATACGACAGTACCGTCCTCTCACGAATGTGGTAATACGGCCCACGAGCGAGGGCGGTGAGGGATTCTCACTGACCGGCCACCACGAAATCATGGTTCCCCTGCTCGCAGCAGCCCTGATCGAAAACCTGGAGGGAAACAGCATCATTTCGTGACAGGTATGGAAGCTGATATTCCCAAAATCGGCATCGGCTATGATGTCCATAGGCTCGTCGAGGGGAGGCCCTTGATTTTAGGGGGGCTCAAGATTCCCTTTGAAAAGGGGCTTCTCGGCCATTCCGATGCCGATGTGCTTACCCATGCGGTGATGGATGCCATTCTCGGGGCCATTGGCAAGGGCGATATTGGCCGACACTTTCCTGACTCAGAACCCATGTACAAAGGAGCCAACAGCCTCGAACTTCTGAAAGAGGTCGTGGGAATGCTGTACCGGGAAGGCTTGACCGTGAACAATCTCGACGCCACGCTCATCGCACAAGAACCGAAACTCAGTCCTTATCTGGATGAGATGGGGAGACAGCTTTCCCGCGTGTTAGGCGTGGATGCAGGAGCGGTGAACGTGAAGGCGACCACCACTGAAGGCCTGGGGTTTTGCGGACGAGGGGAGGGTATGGCGGCCTGTGCAGTGGTAACCCTGAAACATACGGGATAAGAGCGGAAAAAGGATGCAGTATGCCCCTTCAACTCTATAATTCAGCAACCAGGAAAAAGGAGATCTTTAGGCCCATAAGGGAGGGCCATGTCGGCATGTACGTATGCGGGGTTACCGTATACGACGTATGCCACATAGGACATGCGCGCTCGGCCATCGTGTTTGATGTATTGGTCAGATACCTCAGGGCACGCGGCTTCACGGTCACGTATGTCAGGAACTTCACCGATGTGGATGATAAGATTATCGAGCGCGCCAACCAGACGGGCAAGGATACTGCTGCCCTGGCGGAACGCTATATAGCTTCATTCTATCAGGATATGCACGCTTTGGGAGTGCTTGATGCCGATGTGGAACCCAGGGCAACCGAGCATATCGATGATATGATCGATATGGTGAGCCGCCTCATGAAAAAAGGCCATGCCTACGTCATTGATGGAGATGTCTACTTCTCTGTTGAGACCTTCGAACAGTATGGACAGCTCTCGGGCCGTAACCTCGAGGATATGGTCGCGGGTGCTCGGATCGCCGTGGATGAGAAAAAGAGGAATCCATTGGATTTTGTCCTCTGGAAAAAGGCAAAGCCAGGCGAGCCCACGTGGAAAAGCCCGTGGGGTGAAGGGCGACCAGGGTGGCATATAGAATGCTCGGCTATGAGCTCTAAATACCTGGGGGCCACCTTCGATATCCATGGAGGAGGACGAGATCTGATATTCCCACACCATGAAAACGAGAGGGCCCAGTCAATGGCCGCCAATGGAGTGGATTTCGCCAAGTGGTGGATCCATAATGGTTTTCTGACCGTGGAGTCCGAAAAGATGTCCAAATCCCTCGGAAATTTCATAACCATCCAGGATGCCCTCGCCACATACCATCCGCAGGAACTGAGGCTGTTTTTCCTCTCCACGCATTACAGGAGCCCTCTGGATTTCTCGCGATCGGGATTAGCGGAGGCCGGATCCGGGATTGTAAGGATATATCGGACCCTTCAGAGGATAGAAGAGCTGATAGGGCCCTATGCCCTCGATTCCCATACGATTACCGCCGCTTTACTTGGTGAAATGGAGGCCGATGATCTCAAGAAACGATTTATTGGGGTCATGGACGATGATCTCAATACGGCGGCGGCATTGGGCTTGCTGTTTGACAAGGTTCATGAGCTCAACAGGCTCCTTGATTCATCCCCATTCAATGAAGACCTGCGATCGTGCCTCCAGCGCGAAAGGGCAGCGCTTATCGAGTGCGCACGGTCCTTGGGGCTTCTCTGGGATCAACCCTCTCAACTGTTGGGGGAGCTCACTAGGTCCCCCGTGGAGATAGACGCCGGGGAGATAGAGAGCATGATAAGGCAGAGGGATAGGGCAAGAGAGGAAAGGGATTGGGCCAGGGCCGATTCCATCCGTGAGGATCTCTCTCGGAGGGGAATTATCCTTGAGGATGGGCCGAAGGGGACCAAATGGCGATTAAGGATAGAGAAACCGGACTGATAAAAAGGCACAAGGCACAGGGTGCAGGGCAAAAAATCCGTAACCTTGAGCCTTTAGCCTTAAGTTTTATGCCGCCAGCGTTGTCTGGGTCATATAGCCGCAAATGGCATGTGAAAAGCTAACGCTGAGAATGATACTGTTTATTTGATGACACCAGGAGACCAAGAGTCAGTAGATACATTGAAGAGATCTTCATATTTTGAACTCGTCTCTTCCTTTGAGCCGAAAGGCGATCAATCCCATGCCATCGATGCCCTGACCGAGGGCATCTCTCTGGGGCTCGGGCATCAGGTGTTGGTCGGCGTGACCGGCTCAGGCAAGACGTTCACCATAGCCAACGCCATCGCCCGGGTTCAGAAACCCACCCTTGTGATTGCCCCCAACAAGACCCTCGCAGCTCAACTGTTCGGGGAGTTCAAGACCCTCTTTCCCCACAATGCGGTTGAGTACTTCGTGAGCTACTACGATTACTACCAACCCGAGGCATACGTTCCCCAGACAGACACCTATATCCAGAAGGACGCCTCTATCAATGAGCAGATCGACAAGATGAGGCACTCGGCGACCCGATCCCTTCTCGAGAGGGATGATGTGCTCATCGTTGCGAGCGTATCCTGCATATATGGGCTCGGTTCTCCTGAGGCTTATCACGGAATGCTGTTGTACGTGGAGAGGGGTGATCAGATAAGAAGAGAAGATGTGCTCGCGAAACTGGTTGAGATTCACTATGAGAGAAGCGATATCGATTTTCACCGATCGTCTTTTCGCGTCAGGGGAGATGTGGTGGATATCTATCCCGCATACGAGGAATACTCCTCCATACGGCTCACCTTTTTCGGTGATGTCATCGAGGATATCCGGGAGATCGATCCCATCACCGGGCATACCGTACGTAAGCTCAATAGGGTAGCGATCTACCCAGCGAGCCATTATGTGATCACCGCTCCGAGAAGGCAGGAGGCTATCAGCGGTATCAAAGAGGAATTGGCCCAGAGGATCGAATCTTTTAACAGGGAAGCGCGATGGATCGAGG
Organism: uncultured Desulfobacteraceae bacterium; assembly: GCA_964389665.1. Taxonomy (GTDB): domain Bacteria; phylum Desulfobacterota; class DSM-4660; order Desulfatiglandales; family B25-G16; genus B25-G16. Next base: position 16,493 of record CAYMFC010000024.1, read on the forward strand.
CCCAGAGGATAGAGGAGAGAACCCTCTATGACCTGGAGATGATTGAGGAGATGGGTTACTGTCATGGCATTGAGAACTACTCGAGGCACCTCACCGGCAGAAGATCCGGCGAGCCGCCTCCCACATTGCTCGACTACTTTCCGGAAAACTCCCTCATCATTCTGGACGAGAGCCACATCACCGTTCCCCAGCTCATGGGGATGTACAGGGGTGATAGGTCTCGGAAGGAAACCCTGGTTGAATACGGCTTTCGCCTTCCCTCTGCCCTTGATAACAGGCCGCTCAAGTTCGAGGAATTCGAATCCAGGGTGACCCAGATGATCTATGTGAGCGCTACCCCAGGCCCCTATGAGTTGGATAAGGCTACCCACGTCGTCGAGCAGATCATCAGACCCACGGGGCTCATAGATCCGCGCATCGTGGTAAGGCCGGCACGGAGCCAGGTGGATGACCTCTTCGCCGCTATCCAGGAGAGGGTGAACCAGGGCCAGCGCGTGTTGGTGACCACCCTCACCAAACGAATGGCAGAAGACCTCAGCGAGTACTATGCCGATTTGGGCGTCAAGGTACGATACCTGCACTCCGATATCACGACGATCGAGAGGACGGAGATTATCAGGGACTTGAGGCTCGGGGTCTTTGATGTGCTTATAGGAGTAAACCTCCTGCGAGAGGGCTTGGATTTGCCAGAGGTATCATTGGTGGCCATCCTGGATGCCGACAAGGAAGGTTTTCTGCGCTCTGAGAGGTCTCTTATCCAGACCTGCGGGAGGGCCGCCAGAAACATCGACGGCACCGTCATCTTCTACGCGGAGGACATCACCCCATCCATGAAAAGGGCGATTGATGAGACCGAGAGGAGGAGAAGTCTGCAGCGTAGCTACAACGAGACCCACGGGATTACACCGGAATCAATAAAAAAGGATATTACCGATATCCTGAGTTCCGTATATGAAGCGGATTATGTAACCATTCCCTCCTTGTCAGAGCCTGAGGAGGAGCGCATCCCCCTCGATCGCCTGCCCAGGCTCATACGATCCTTGAAGAAAGAGATGCTTACGGCTGCCAAGAGACTGGATTTCGAGGAGGCCGCGCGCTTCCGGGATCGGATCAATCATTTGGAGAGAAAGGAACTGGAGTGTAAGGATTCAGCCCTGTTGTAACCCAAGTATCTTTTCCAGGGTCCAGAGATCATCATGGTGGTCATATCGTATGAGATAGATCTTGCGATCGTCTGCCAATGCCTTGAAATAGCTGTGGTTGATCCCATACCAGCGATCGAGGATCTCGAGCACCATGAGTTTTCGCCCCCTGAAGGTGAACTGCATTGGACGCTCATTCACCTTGTAGCCGGAGTAGCAGCTTACCTGGATCGTCTTTAAGCGGGAATCAAGCTTCATTTTAAAGCATCATCGTTTAATTGGTTTTACTGGTTGGACTGGTTCCATGAGCTTGATTCCATTCTCACGATTGACGCAAATAAATAGTCCATTCCAAACCAATTCAACCAGTTAAACAAGTGGAACTAGTAAAACAAAAGATGCAGTATTATTTCTCGATAAGCTTATCAGCATCCTGCAACTTTCGATCTATATTGTCCCGTATCCAATGGGCATCCCACCACTCTATTGGGTTTACGGGAACCCCGTGAACCAGAACCCCGAAATGCAGGTGATCGCCGGTAGCGAGTCCCGATTTCCCGGAATTGCCGATTACCTCTCCTTTGGTGACTGTTTGCCCTTCGGATACATGGATGCTGCTGAGATGGCCGTAAAGGGTGCAAAGGCCTTGACCGTGATCGATCACCACTGAGTTTCCATAGATTCCGAGATCTCGTGCGAGAATAACCCTGCCGTTATTGGCTGCCTGGATGGGCGTCTGTGCCAATGACGCGAGATCAACTCCCATGTGCATTGATCGGTCTATTTCATTGCCCTTGTAATAGTAGATCCTCTGGTCACCGAACTGTGCCATGGTGGCGGAATTCTTCATCCTTAACCATGGGCCGTCCCATAGTCTTTTCTCGATGAATGATCGGCAGGCCTCTTGTATTTCTTCGTCATTTTTCTTCCGCAACTCCCTGTTGATGAAGAGATATCTCTCTAAAGGGCTGGCATCGTGCTTGAATAATTCCTTGGGAAAGGAGGAGACTATGGTTTCTAAGAGTCTTTCGGATATTCGAATAGTCTCGCTGCGAAAGTGCTTCTTTCTGATATGATAGAAAAAGGAGCCTTTTGTCTCGTTCTCAGCCCTGTCTTTAGCCCACAGATACAGGGATACCTCCTCCTTTTTGGCCTGGTACGGAACAGCAAAGTAACAGAGATGCAACTCATGAGAGGGTTCACGAAACGGTATGCCAGGGAAGAATCGGTCATTTACAAAAACACCGCTTTCCTCCGTATCTGTTGAGATCCTGTAGATAACAAGGCCAGATCCCCCCATGGTGAGGTTGTGGCTTCTGGTTACGGCACTGATTGAGGGGGGAATGGTATCCACCACCATCTTGTGCTCAATGATAGTCAGATTTCCATCACCACCCCGTCTTTTTGAGAAATCGTGGATCTCGATGACGATAGTTGCCTGCCCCTGCACAAGATTCAGTTGCGTTGGATCGATACTGAATGTCTGCTCGAATCGGTGGACGCCCCTTTTGTTAAAAAGCCCCTCATAGGGAAAGTCCTTCTTTAGTATCGGAATGCCCGGTCCCTCCTGCTTCACGATCACCTTGATATCCCTGAGACCCATCTTGAGGTCGGAAAGCACAACGGTGAAGGTAACCGGTTTGCTCAAGTACTCGGGCATCGGTTCTAGTTGTACGAGCGGTTTTTCTCCCTCGAATAGGGTCATCAGAAACCAGATAAGAGCAAGGAGAAGGATCACGATTGGGAGCGAGGTGATGATGAACTTCGATCTTTTAATCCTTGACTTTTTCATCTT
>CAYMFC010000025.1:0-18868 GCA_964389665.1 uncultured Desulfobacteraceae bacterium
ATATCACCAGGTAGCTTCAAAGAGCTAACTTGATAGTATAGGAATTTCCTTTTTTTAAGTCCCGCTTGCGGGACGCTATATAAAATCGTGAAACGATTTTATAACTTGTTACGAAAGTTCATGCTCTTGGTATCTTAGGGTCTTTGTGGCTGAACCAGTGCTAATGAATAAGGCATAATCAATGGAGACAACGGTATCCATACGGCCCCTTCTGGCTGTGCTCGTGACCCTTATCGGGGCCATGCTCATACTCTTTACCGGTGAGCGACATAGAAACATACGAGAGTTCTGGACCATGCTGGCCGCGGTGGTCAAGTTCTCTATCGTGCTCTCCATGATCCCCTTTGTGCTGCGGGGACAGATGCTCGAGTTCACCATTATCCAGCTTACGCCGGGGGTGGCCTTGCAGTTCAGGGTGGATCAGTTCGGCCTCTTTTTCGGCCTGCTCGCCTCGGCCCTATGGATCGCGACCTCGGTTTACTCTATAGGCTATGTGAGGGGATTGAACGAGCATGCCCAGACCAGGTATTTCTTTAATTTCGCCCTGTGCCTTTCCGCAACGATGGGTATCGCCTTTGCAGGCAACCTCTTAACCCTTTTTATATTCTATGAGATCCTGACGGTATCGACCTACCCCTTGGTTGCCCACAAGGAGACCGAGGATGCGATTATGGGCGGCAGGAAATACCTTGCCTACACCCTTACCGCGGGCGTGGTCATCCTGTTTGGCATCATCTTTATCTATACCCTCACAGGAACGCTTGACTTCAAGCCCGGCGGTTTCCTGTTAGGCCATGGTTCATCAGCGACGGTTATCTTCCTGTTCGCCATCCTTATCCTGGGTTTCGGCGTCAAGGCAGCACTCATGCCGCTGCATGAGTGGCTGCCCACCGCGATGATAGCCCCGACCCCTGTGAGCGCGCTGCTCCATGCCGTGGCCGTTGTCAAGGCAGGTGTGTTCGGCTGCCTCCGGATTATCCTCTACGTGTTCGGCCCCGAGCTCCTCCACCAGCTCGATCTGTGGCTTATCCTGGCCTACTTCGCCGCGTTCACGGTTATCGTGTCCGGCCTATACGCCCTTGCCCAGGATAATCTCAAGAGGAGGCTGGCGTTTTCCACCATAAACAATCTTGCTATCATCGTCATGGGTGCTGCCCTGTTAACCCCGAGTTCAATCACCGGGAGCATCTTCCATATGGGCAGCCACGGTTTCATGAAGATCACCCTGTTCTTCGTTGCAGGCGCCATCTTTGTGAAGACCCACAAGGAAAAGGTGAGCGAACTCGATGGGATCGGCAGGCAGATGCCCCTGACCATGGGGGCCTTTGCGATCGGGGCAATGGGCATTGCAGGAACACCGCCCATCTGCGGATTTATCAGCAAGTGGTATCTCGCGATGGGTTCCCTGGAGGCCAAGGAGGTGGTCTTTCTCTTTGTCCTGCTCGTAAGTGCCCTGTTGGATGTGGCCTACTTTTTTCCCATCATCTATAATTCATTCTTTAAGGTCCCCAAGGAAGCGATCAATCCGCATTTCGATGAGGCACCGATGAAGATGGTGGTGCCATTGATGATAACGGCGATTATCTCGCTTATCCTGGGGCTTGTTCCGAACGCCTTCTTTCACTTCTTTACCATCGCATCGATGGCGGCGGAGAGGATACTGGGGGGGATGTGAATGAAAAGGATATGGAAATATGCCTTGATCATCAGCATTGGTGTGAGCATGGTGATCGGGCTGTTTTTTCGGCCCGAACACCCGCACTTCTGGTGGGAGAAGATCCCGATCTTTGATGCAGTCTTCGGTTTTCTCGGCTGTATCGTGATCGTGTTGGGATCAAAGGCCCTGGGCCATCGCTGGCTCCAGAAGGATGAGGATTACTACCGTGATTGAGATAGTACCTCCTGCATTTATCTATATAGTGGGAGCGCTGCTCCTTGCCCTTGTAAGGGAGCGAAGGCTCCGGGCATTCCTGCAGCTCTTTATCCCTGTTGTGGCCTTCGTAGACCTTCTCGCCATGCCCGAGGGCACCTACTGGATCTATCAGTTCCTGGGACATGAGCTCATCTTGGGTAGGGTCGACAAGCTCAGCCTGTGCTTCGGGTACGTGTTCGTGATCATGTCCTTTCTGGGAATGGTGTATGCCCTGCACGTGCGGGATACCGGGCAACACATGGCCGCTTTTTTCTATGTCGGGAGTACCCTGGGGGTAACCTTTGCCGGCGATCTATTCAGCCTGTTTGCGTTCTGGGAGATCATGGCCGTCACATCGGTCTTCCTGATCTGGTATCAGAGGGATACGGCCGCCCTTGAAGCCGGGTTCAGGTATATCATGGTTCATATATTCGGCGGCTGTGCGCTTTTGGCCGGCATCATCATACACGTGGTAGAAACCGGCTCTACTGAATTCGGCCTTATCGGGTATGGGGGGCTTGCCTCTCAATTCATGCTCCTCGGATTTATCATCAATGCGGCGGTGCCTCCCTTTCACGCATGGCTGTCCGATGCGTATCCGGAGGCTACCGTGACCGGATCGGTATTTCTCACCGCCTTCACGACCAAGAGCGCGGTATACGTGCTGCTGAGGACCTTTCCCGGGGTTGAACTGCTGGTATGGCTGGGGGCCATTATGGCGGTGTACGGGGTCGTGTACGCGGTGCTTGAAAACGATATCAGAAGGCTGCTGGCCTACCATATCATCAGCCAGGTGGGATATATGGTGTGCGGTGTTGGGTTGGGCTCGTATCTGGCCATGAATGGTTCCACAGCCCATGCCTTTTGCCACATCTTGTATAAGGCCTTGCTTTTCATGGGGGTGGGAGCGGTCATTTATGTGACGGGGAGGAGAAAGCTCACGGAACTCCAGGGGAGAAACCTCTACAAACAGATGCCCATCTGTCTCTCGCTTTACATGATCGGCGGTTTTTCCATCTCGGCGGTGCCGCTCTTTAATGGATTTGTGAGCAAAACCATGGTCGTTGCCGCGTCGGGTGAACTCCACAGACCCGTGATACACCTGCTGCTGCACCTGGCCTCCATAGGGACATTCCTCCATACGGGCTTGAAGCTTCCCTACGGCACCTGGTTTGGGCGGGCTCCCAAGGGAGAAACAGTGGATGAGATAGAGGCACACGAACCCCCGCTGAATATGCTGATAGCCATGGGAATGGCCGCCTTTTTGTGTATCTTTACGGGTGTGTATCCCAAGGTGCTTTATAATCTTCTCCCCTATCCGGTGGATTTTCAACCGTACACGCCCTACAAGGTAATCGCTATGATGCAACTGCTGCTCCTCACGGCCGCTGCATTTTGGATCTATATCGATAAGCTCGGCGGTGAGGCCACTGTCAGCGTGGACACCGATTGGTTCTACAGAAAGCCGGGCCTCCTGCTCTTGTGGATTTGCGTTCATCCCCTGCAGAACCTCAGGCTTGCCCTCCAGAAGTCCCTGGCCGGCACGGTGGCTGGCGTGACCAGCCTGAGCAGGAATCCCATCCTTCTGCCCGAGATAGCGCTGAGGCACCTCCACCTGAAGGCTGTGAAGGGATTGTACTGTATCTCAGGTCCGTCGGAGGAGAGGACGGAGGCGTTGAGGAACCTGGAGTCCAGGATTACCGAGTTGAGATCCATGAGCTACGATGAGAATCTCTATAGGAGGCCTATTGGGTTAGGCGTACTTGTGGCCATAATCCTGCTGTTTTTATATGGCTTGATCTACTATCTTCGGTTGCGCTAACTGTTTACAGATACCTTGCTCAACAATCGATGGCCTTGTTCCACGCTTATACCAAGGTGCAACCATGCCATTGCGAGGAGCGAAGCGACGTGGCAATCTATGATATTGAGATTGCTTCACATTCGTTCGCAATGACCTTCATCAATAGTAGCGGTTTGAATGCAACTTGATATTACTTACCACGTGGATCACGTTTAGATAGGATATTCTAATACGTCACCTCTCTATATCCGGAAGCTTGGCATGAAGAAGACGCTCAAGATGATATTTTATAGTTTCTTAGTCCTGTGCATACCTGCGGGTTTTTTCATAGAACATGAGCATGCCGTCTTCTTTTGGCACAAGATCCCCTCGATTGACGTCGTGTTTGGGTTTCTCGGGGCCATGCTCTTGATAGGAGGTGCGTGGCTGCTGGCGCGCCTCGTCCGGAGGGAAGAGGATTTCTATGATTAAGACCGTTCCTCCAGCTATGCTCTTTATCCTCGGGGCGCTGCTGATCCCGTTGTTGAAGGGAAAGCTCAAGCAGGCCTATCTTCTCGTAATCCCTGCGCTGGCCTTTCTGGATATCCTTCAGCTCGAGACGGGCACGGCCTGGGTCTATCACTTTTTAGGCTATGAGCTGGTATTCTGCCAGGTCGATAGGCTGAGTTTGGTGGTAGGCTATATCTTCACCATCATAGGGTTTCTGGCACTGCTCTACTCCCTGCACGTACAAGAGGATGGACAACACGTGGCGGCCTTTCTCTATGCGGGAAGCTCCTTGGGGGTGGTGTTCGCAGGGGATTATTTTACCCTCTTCGCATTCTGGGAGGTCATGGCCGTGTCCTCGGTATTCCTGGTCTGGTACCAGAAGGAGAAGCGCTCTCTCGATGCGGGATTTCGATATTTGATAATGCACATCATCGGAGGCTGCTCTCTGCTGGCGGGCATCATCATCTATGTCGTGGAAACGGGTTCTATCGCCGTCACACACCTGGGCACCGGCCCTGCTGATATTTTCATACTTATCGGCTTCGGCCTTAATGCGGCTTTTATTCCCATTCATACCTGGCTCCCCGATGCATACCCGGAAGGGACCGTTACGGGCAGCGTGTTCATGTCCGTTTATACCACCAAGACGGGCGTCTACGTGCTGGCACGGTGCTTTGCGGGCATGCCGCTTGTGGCATATATGGGTGGTATTATGACCGTGTACGGAGTTCTGTTCGCCCTGCTTCAGAATGACGCGAGGAGGCTGCTCTCGTACCATATCGTAAGTCAGGTGGGATACATGGTGGCCGGGGTCGGCATAGGCACGGAATTGGCTATAAACGGTGGGATTGCCCATGTTTTTAACCACATCTTATACAAGGCATTGCTATTTATGTCCATGGGCTCGGTCCTGTATATGACGGGCAAGAGGAAGCTCACGGAGATGGGCGGCTTGGCAAAGTACATGCCCGTCACCGCTTTGGCGTGCGTTATTGCCTCGCTTTCCATTGCCGGGGCGCCCGGGTTTAATGGGTATGTGAGCAAGGGCATGATAATCGGCTCTGCAGCCGAACAACACATGCCTGTATTGGAGCTCATGATGGTGCTCGCGGCTGTGGGGACATTCCTGTCCTTTGTGAAGCTATCCTATTTTACCTTTTTTGCGCCCAATGAGGAGATGAGGGCCAAGGAGTCACCCATCAACATGCAGCTCGCCATGCTCTTGACCGCGTTTCTGTGTATCTTTATTGGGGTTTATCCGGAGGCGCTTTTCCGGGTGCTCCCTTTTCATCCTGTTCTCTACCATCCCTACACCCCCTCGCATGTTATAGGCACCGTTCAACTATTTCTGTTGGCCGGGTTAGCCTTTATGATAGCCAAGGACATGCTTGCGCCGCACCAGGGGACTATCCTGGATTTCGACTACTTCTATCGGATGGGGGGAAGGGGCATAGTATGGGCGTGCGTGGTACCGCTGAGCGCCTTTCGATCCAAATTGCAGACATCCTCCTCGAGGGCAACCGATATCATCACCCGAATAGGCAGGAATCCCATCATGCTCCTCGAAATACCGGCAGCATACACGTATCTCAGGATCACGCAAGGATTGCGATATTTAGGAGGTTATTCATCAGGCGAGACCTACAACGAGAACCTCTACAGGAGGCCTATCGGCCTGGGCGTGCTCGTAGCCATTATCATACTGTTTGCCCTTGCGTTGATCTACTTTATCTTTTAGCCCTCACCGTCGGCCGGAGCCGGTGAGAAGGAAAGACGATTGATCTTTTTCGATGCATGGGATATATTTTAAAAAATGCGCAGATACGTCTTTTTTCCGTTCCACGGTTCCGGTACGTAGCATATTCCTCTGTTCTCTTACTTCAGCAGCGACACCGCTCTCAAGCCTTATAAGGAAGTCGGCATGGAAATGGAGCAATCGTACAATGATTAATAAGGGGGGCCTCTATGGAAATCAAAAAGATGCTGTTTGTGACGGATTTCGAGGGATTATGGTTTGATGCCCTAAAATCGCTCATGGGCCTGAGGAGCGTTGGCCTTGACCATGTGGTACTTTTGCACGTGATAGAGCGCAAGGTGGGCTACTACACGAAGGAGGAAAAGGATAGGCTCAGGGCAATGGCTGAAGTTCGCTTTGTCGATTGGGCTCAAAGTCTCTATGAAGAGGGAATGGAATGTGGATCGTATATCGTGGTGGGCGATACGGTTCGCAAGATGATTGAAACCGCTGAGGAGGAAGAAGTAGACCTCGTAGTGATCAACCGACAGAAAAGGACCAGGATGGAGAAATTCTATATAGATTCAAAGACCCTGGAGTTTCTCAGAAAGACCCCTAGGACGGTTCTTGTGCATAAGTACCAATCAGAATCGGGCAGGGTGAACGAGGGATTGTTTGAGAGGCCGCTCTTGGCTATGGATTGGTCTCCTCCCGCTACGAGGGCACTGGATTTTCTGGTCGGCCTTAAGGGTATCATAAAGAAATTACAAGTGGTCCAGGTGGTAACCGAAAAAGAGGTCGAGGGATTGGGGAAAAGGGGGCTTCAGAAGATGGAGCGGGAGCACAGGAAGAAGTTGGATGAACTGTGTACCTCCCTGGCAGAAGAAGGCATAGAGGCAGAAGCGCACCTCTACCTTGGTGATGTCGCTCAGATTCAAAACGCAGCCAGGGAGTATGAGGCAACCATGATTGCCGTAGGCACATCGCGCAAGAGTTCTTGGCAGGCGAGGTGGTTGAGGAGCATTTCCCAGGAGCTGGCTGAGCAATCGGAGTTGCCCACCTTGTTGGTTCCTTGATCAAGAAAGGCCAGGAGATAGAGGGTCAAATAATTACGAAGGATACCAGGTAGGTCACAAGGGGATATGGGTTTATCTGTTGATCGGGGGCAGAGGATACCATGAGAGATGTCTTACACCATTCAAAAGTCGCTATCGTCGGAGGAGGTAAGGTATGTAAGGCCATCCTCAAGATCGTGTTTGGGAAGAATTTCCCCAGGAAGATCGATATCCTGGGTGTAGCGGATATAGATGAACAGGCCGAAGGCCTGGCATACGCGAGAAAAAAGGGGATATATACTACCCTTGACTATAAGGACTTCTACCAGCTCGAAGGGCTGAACCTGATCATCGAGCTGACTGGAGATGATAGGGTCCTGAACCTGATTAAATCGACGAAACCGGCGCACGTGCGCCTCATCGATCACTTCGAGGCCATGTCGGTTTGGGATTTCCTCCAGATCGAAGAGGAAAGGCAAAGGATCAAGAAGAGGTTGAGGGAGTATATACGCGAGCCGGAGGAGATCCAGAAGCAGTTTGACCTTTTCTCCCAGCAGCTCGCCAAGATCGTGGAGGATAGGACGAGGCATCTTCAGAGCGTGGAGAGGGAGCTCGTGGAGAGGGAGAGGGCCCTGTCTCAGATCATCCAGGGTAATACCATACCCACCTTTGTGATCAACAGGGACCACATCGTGACCCACTGGAACAGGGCCTGCGAAAAACTAACGGGCTATAAGGCCGAGGAGATCGTGGGAACGAATAAGCAGTGGCTCCCCTTTCGGCCCGAAGAAAGGCCCATTATGGCCGATGTGATCGTAGACGACATGGAGGCGGAGGAGATAGAGAAGTACTATGGTCAAATCTGGCGCAAGTCCGCCCTCATCAAGGGAGCGTACGAGGCAGAGGAGTTCTTTCCCCATATAGGGGGGGCAGGCAAATGGCTCTTCTTTACCGCTGCACCTATCAGGGATGCAAACGGGAGGACGGTGGGCTCCATTGAGACCCTCTGGGATACTACCGAGCGCCGTGAGGCGAGGGAGGCGCAACAGAGGGTCTGCGATGAGCTGGAGGAGAAAACAGCGGAGCTTGAACAGGCAAACATCCAGCTCAAGAGATTTGATGAGCTCAAAACCTCATTTCTCGCAAATATGTCTCATGAGCTCAGGACGCCGCTGAATTCCATTCTCGGTTATACGGATCTTATCCTGGATCGGGTGGATGGAGAGATCACGGATGAACAGGAGAAGAGCCTCACAAAGGTTCAAAAGAATGCCAAACACCTGCTTACGCTCATCAATGATGTCTTGGATATCTCCAGGATTGAGTCCGGAAGGATGGAGCTGGACCTGAAGCCGGTGAATGTAAGGGATCTTATAGGGGAAACGGTTTCCGCTCTTGAGCCATTACTCGATAAAAAGGGTTTGGTGTTAGAAACGGCCTTTGAGGAAGGATTGCCCCTGGCCCACGCAGATCAGGATAGGGTCAGGCAGGTGGTGACGAATCTCGTTGACAATGCCATTAAGTTTACATCAGAGGGTTGTATCACCATTCGGGCCGGGGCCTCCGAGATGGGACTTGAAAAGGGCAAGCGCCCCAGATTCGCGGAGATCTGTATCTCGGATACCGGCAAAGGGATCAGGAAAAGGGACCTGAATAGGCTCTTCGATAAGTTTAGGACGCTCGATACCCTTGCCGCCAGTCAGTATAAGGGGGCAGGCTTAGGGCTCAGCATCTGCAAAGGGCTGGTTGAAATGCAGGGGGGAACTATCTGGGTAAAGAGCACATACAGACAGGGCAGTACCTTTTGCTTTACCTTGCCTGCAGAGGCAGAAGCTGCCCGCCTGGATTATGAAGAGGTGGGCACAGCAGAACGACTCAAGCCCTCTAGGGCGACAGCCGGGACAAGGGTGTTGGTGGTGGACGACGAACCGGATCAAGTTACCTTGATAAGCAAGATCTTACAGGAAGAGGGATACCGGATTGCAAAGGCCTACGACGGGCGGCAGGCCATTGAATCCGTGAAGCGCTCTCGACCGGACCTTATTATCCTGGATCTCATGATGCCGAACGTGAATGGCTTTGAGGTCATCGCGTACCTTAAAGGTGGCGAGGAAACCAGGCGGATCCCGATCATAGTGCTTACCGGCAAGGAATTGACGAGAAAGCAGGCACAGGACCTGAATGGCAAGGTAGAGAGGATCATGAAAAAGGGAGTGCTCGGCATGGAGGAGATCCTCGAGACGGTGAACAGAACCCTCGAAACCTTTCGAGCAGCTTAAACGAGGAGTCGTTATGAACGATAGAGGCGTCAAGCAAGGCTCAGCGAAAAAGGTACTCGTGGTGGAGGATGATCAGGATAACCGGGAAATGGTGATCAAGGTATTGAAGCATAACGGTTATCGGCCAATTGAGGCGGTTGACGGGCAGGAGGCGGTAGAAAGGGCAAAGGCTGAGCATCCGGATCTGATCCTCTTGGATCTCTACATCCCCAAGATGGACGGCTACGAGGTAACGAGGAGGCTAAAGGGCGATCAGGCCCTTCACCATATCCCGATAATTGCCCTCACGGCCCATGCCATGAAAGGGGATAGGGAGGAGGCCTTGGCAGCAGGTTTTGACGGCTATATCACCAAGCCCATTAATGTCAGGGAATTACCTCACCAGATCGAGCATTTCCTGAGGCAGAACCCATAATCCACATGTGAACGTATTATGACGTATACGGCCAAGATATTGGTGGTAGATGATGATGAGGATACTGTGGAATTGCTGACCAAGCGTTTGAGCGCCGAGGGGTATGACACGTTAGAGGCCTTTGATGGTGAGCAGGCCCTCCAAAAGGTAGATGAATATGGGCCCGATGTCATAATACTGGATATAAAGATGCCCAGGATAGACGGCTATGAGGTGTGCAGAAGGCTCAAGAGCTCCGAAGATACCCGGATGATCCCCATCATCATGCTCACGGTGAAGGCCAAGGTGCCCGATAAGGTGAAGGGGTTGGATATCGGGGCGGATGATTATATCCCCAAGCCCTTTGACTATAGAGAGCTCTCCCGGAGGGTCAGGTACTGGAGCACGGTAAAGAGGGAGGTGGAGGAAAGGGTTGGTGAGATAAGGAGGCTGGAGCAGGAGTTAATAAAGTCGGAAAGGCTCGCTGCGATCGGGCAAACCGTAGGCAGCATTGCCCATTATATCAAGAATGTCTTGTTCGGACTCAAGGGCGGTGTCTATCTGGTGAACGTGGCCTCAAAGGAACATGAGCCTGATTCCCTTCAGACCGGCTGGGAGATAATGGAAAGGAATATAGGCAGGATGTCTGATCTGGTGCTTGATCTGCTTGAGTACTCAAAAGACAGTGAGCCGGAATACGAGAGCTGCGTTCCCAATGAGATCGCCAAAAAAGTCTGTGAGGGCTTGAGCACGAAGGCAGGGGAGCATGACATCGAGATTATCATGGATCTCGATCCCTCCTTGCGGGAGGTTGTTCTTGATCCCAAGGGGATTCAGCAGTGTTTGCAGAACCTGGTTTCCAATGCAATCGATGCCTGCATCTTCGATCCCAGTGAAGGCAAGAAGTGGGCCGTGCACGTGCGGACCATGCGCGAAGATGATAGGGCGGTCGGATTCGAGGTCTCTGACAATGGCTGCGGTATGGATGAAGAGATCAAGGGACACCTATTCAGGAGTTTTTTCACCACCAAGGAGGGAAGGGGCACCGGTCTCGGGCTGCTGAATACCCAGAAGATCGTGAAGCAACACGGCGGGACTATTACCGTAGACTCGGAACCTCAAAAGGGATCGACCTTTATCATTCGGCTTCCCTTTAGGGATGTGACCACCCGGGGATCAATGGCATAGGAGGCGCAACAGGGTTCCCCAGGCAACAGACTAGGCGTCTCCTGTTAGATGTGGGTTTGAGGCGAAGCTTCGCTAGATAAGGAGGGATCATCATGAAGAAGGTTCTCGTTGTTGACGATGATGCTGATGTGACAAAGCTCGTATCAAAGCTCATAGAACGAGCCGGCTATGAGGCTATCGTGGCTAAGAACGGGGTGGAGGGCATGGGCAAGGTCAGGGAGGATAAGCCTGCTTTGATCATCCTGGATGTCGTGATGCCAAAGCAGAGCGGAATCAGGATGTACCGTGAATTGAAGACCGACGAGCTCTTCAAGGATATCCCGGTGATCATGCTCTCCGCCATCGCCCCAAAAAGCTTTTTCCGCTCCCAGCAAGTGCTGGATGAATTCAGAGGGCAATCCGTACCCCAACCGGAGGCATACATGGAGAAACCGGAGGAACCGGAAGAACTGGTGGAGTTGATGAAGAAACTATTGGGGTAATGTGCCGGCTGCGCAGCCCTCGTATACTGATTGTATAGCTGAATGAGTGAGACAAAAAGGGGTATAAGGCGTAAGGCATAAGGCTCAGGGTTCATACTTTTTCCCTTGCGCCTTGCGCCTTACGCCTTTTTGTTAGTCTACCTTCCGCACAAATTCTTTATTACGCCCTTGGTCGCACTCCTTAGCTCTGGAGCGCGGGGAGGTTTTCGTAGAAATCCAGGGATTGAGGATTCATCAGGGCATCCCTATTGAGCACCGGCCTGCCATGGATCAGGTTGGTGACCGCGCTTTCAACCTTCTTCATGTTCAGGGTATAGGGTATATCCGGGATCTCTATGATCTTTGCGGGCACATGTCGCGGCGAGGCCTTTTCCCGCAAGGTCTTCCTGATCTTGGCTGCCAGGTCATCGGTGAGCTGGTAGCCCTCTGCGAGCTTCACGAACAGGATAACCCGCTGATCGCCCTCCCAGTTTTGCCCGATCGCAAGGCTGTCCGCGACCTCCTCCAATTTCTCCACCTGATTATAGATCTCGGCAGTCCCTATTCGAACCCCGGATGGCTTCAGCACCGCATCGGAACGCCCAAAGAAGGTGATGCCGTTCGTCTGACTGTCGATCTTCACATAATCGCCATGCCGCCACACATTGGGATAGACGTCGAAGTATGCGTCGTGGTACCTCTTGCCGTCAGGGTCATTCCAGAAATAGAGCGGCATGGAGGGGGCCGGCGCCTCGCACACGAGCTCGCCCTCTTGGTCGACCACAGGCTTTCCGGTTTCATCATAGGTGTTTATCTTCATGGCCAGGCCCGGGAACTGCAGCTGCCCGGCATAGACAGGGCTTGTGGGACTTCCCGTGCAGAAACAGCCGTTGATATCGGTTCCTCCTGCGCTCGAGTTAAACCACAGGTCTTCCTTGATCTCCTGGTACACGTACTCGAATCCCTCAGGGGACAGGGGCGAACCCGTCTGCCATATCTCCTTCAAAGACGATAGATCGTATTGCTTTCCAGGCTTGAACCCCATACTCTTAAGGACATTTATATAGCTCGCGCTGGTGCCGAACATGGTGACCTTCTCATCCTGAATGAGCTTCCATACGGCGCCTATATCGGGGTACGCGGGATTTCCGTCGTAGAGGATGAGGGTGTTTCCCACGGCGAGGGAGCTCATGATCCAATTCCACATCATCCAGGAGCATGTGGTGATAAAGAAGTGAACGTCATCCCTGGTGAGATCGGTGTGCAGTATGAGTTCCTTGAGGTGGTTGATGAGGATTCCTCCTGCGCCCTGCACGAGGCACTTGGGCTTGCCGGTGGTTCCCGAGGAGAACATGATATACAGGGGATGATCAAAGGGCAACTGCTCGAAGTTGATCTCGAGCCCGCCCTCCCCGGCGAGAAAATCATCCCAATGAACGGCATTCGGGATATTGGAAAGATCGGATTCTTCATCCGTATAGGATGCCACCACCACCTTCTCGATCGAGGGTATCCCCTTAACCACTTCCGCCGCATTACCTATGGTGTTAAATGCCTTTCCCTTGTAATAGTACCCGTTCACGGTGAACAGCACCTTGGGGTCGATTTGTCCGAATCGATCTATCACAGCACCAGAGCCGATATCGGTGGCGCAGGAGGACCACGTTGCGCCAATACTGGTGGCTGCGAGCATGGCGATCGCCGTCTCCATCATATTGGGCATGTAGGCCGCGACCCGATCTCCAGGGCGGACTCCCATCTCGCGGAGCGATTGGGCCAGACGGGCTACGGTGTCGTAAAGCTCCGCATAGCTCATCCTTGCGGTCTTCTGGGTTTCACCCCTGAATATCAATGCCGTTTGTTCGTCACGGTATCTCAGGAGGTTTTCCGCGAAATTCAACCTCGCACCCTGGAACCATTTGGTTCCCGGCATCTTGGTAATATCATCGACGACGGTGTCGTACGGCCTTGAGTATCGTATGCCTGCATAGTCCCAAAAGGTAGCCCAAAACTCGGGGATATGCTCGACCGACCAGCGATAGAGGGGCATGTATTCCTGAAATCCGGTTCCGTACCTCTCATTGACGAACTGCATGAATTGGTACATGTTGGAATTCTTGATCCTCTCTTCCGATGGTTTCCATAGCATCTTCGCCATTTGTATACCTCCTTGAGAATAGTATCCTTTGTTACTGCCCTCTGGGGGCTGCCTTTTGTCACATGACGAGCTCGACTAGCTTAAGGTGTTGATATTGTAATCTTTTTCTTTTGCCTTGACTAACGTCTGCATTTAGACTAAACCTAAACCCCTATAAAATAAAACGGCGGATTAATCAAGAAAAGATTCTCTTATGCTATGGATGAGTCGAGCGGCCTTTTACAGGAGATAAAGAAAAAGATTCAAAGCCTGCGGGCACGGGGTATCAACCTGTATCCATCGGGATTCAGAAGGGATATCACCGTGGGAGAGGTGATCGGCCGGTTTGGGAACCTGAGCGATGCGGAGATAGAGAAGATAACGGATTCCTTTACCCTTGCAGGCAGGGTTATGTCCATTCGGGATTTCGGCAAGGCAAGCTTTATCCACATCAAGGATGGAACAGGCAAGCTTCAGGCCTATATACGGAGAGACAGGGTAGGAGAAGAGGGCTTCGGGATCTTCAAGCTCATAGATATCGGGGATCATGTGGGTATCACCGGAAGGCTCTTCAGGACGAAGACCGGTGAGCTGACCCTGCTCGCGGAGACCTTTGTGCTGCTGTCAAAGGCACAGAGAGCCCTGCCCGAGAAATATCACGGATTGATCGATGTGGAAACCAGGTACCGCCAGAGGTATCTCGATCTCATCGTCAATGACGAGGTGAGGAATACCTTTATTCTCAAGAGCAAGATGATTCGAACGATCCGGGAGTTCTTCGATGGCCGGGGCTTTATGGAAGTTGAAACCCCGATGATGCAGCAGATCCCGGGGGGTGCTACTGCGAGGCCGTTTAAGACCTTTCACCATGCCTTGGGCATGGATCTCTACTTGCGCGTGGCACCGGAGCTTTATCTGAAAAGGCTGGTGGTCGGGGGGTTTGAAAAGGTCTATGAGTTAAACAGAAACTTCAGGAATGAGGGTATCTCCACGGAACACAATCCGGAGTTTACCATGCTTGAATTCTATTGGGCCTATGCCACCTATGAAGACCTGATGGAGCTCACCGAGAATCTCTTGCTCGATATCCTCGAGAAGATTGTGGGTACGGCGAGCCTCGAATATCAGGGAAACCGGGTGGACTTTACCACCCCATGGCCTCGGATCACCCTCATGGATTCCCTGCGGGATATCGGCGGAATAGAAGAGGAGGTGCTCTCTGATGAACAAAAACTGCGCAATCTCGCGCGTGCCAAGGGCGTCGAGATAGAGGGGAGGGAAGGGCTCGGATATGTGCTCACCAAGCTGTTCGATCAACTCGTGGAGCCGAGGCTGATCCGGCCTACCTTTATTGTGGACTACCCGGTAGAGGCAAGCCCTCTTTCAAGGAGAAATGAGGAGAATCCGGAAATCGCCGAGCGTTTTGAGCTTTTTATTGCGGGAAAGGAGATTGCAAACGGCTTCTCAGAGCTTAATGACCCGGATGACCAGCGGGGCAGGTTCCTTAAGCAGGTTGCCTTGCGTGATGCCGGCGATGAGGAGGCCCTGTTCATGGACGAGGATTATCTCAGGGCCTTGGAATACGGGCTGCCTCCCACGGCAGGAGAGGGGATCGGCGTGGACAGGCTGGCCATGGTGCTCACCGATTCTCCATCAATCAGGGATGTCATTCTTTTCCCTCATATGAGGAAGAAGTAGTTGAGTTTGTTAAGTTTATTGAGTTTGTTGCGTTTTTTGTGATGTTGCTTCAGTCTTGTAGGTTAATGAGATCACTATTTAGTTGGTTAGTTCTTACATGCTTTAGGCACTTTTAATTTTAGATCACTTTAGGCACTTCTATGTCCTTCGAAACCTTCTTTTCCCAACGATACCTCAAGGCAAAGAGAAAGCAGGGCTTCATCTCTATTATCACAGGCATCTCCATCCTGGGCATCATGATAGGGGTCATGGCCCTGATCGTGGTGCTGGCGGTCATGAACGGTTTCAGGGAGGATCTGATGAAGAAGATCCTGGGGGTAAACTCACACCTGCTCATCTTGAATCATAAAGGGGGCATAACGAACACAAAAGCCGTTATGGAGAAGGCCCTGGAGGTAGAGGGGGTGGTTGCCGCAACGCCGTTCATCTATAGCCAGGTCATGGTGAAGAATGCCGGCAATATCTCGGGGGCGGTTCTCAGGGGCCTGGATCCGAAAACGGCGGGCACGGTAATCCGCATAGAATCCATGATCAGGGATGCCTCCCTTGATGTCCTGAAGAGCTCAGCCGATGAACCTCGGGGGATCATCCTGGGTAGTGAGCTCTCCCGACAGATAGGAGCTCTGCCAGGGGACATGGTGACCGTGATCTCTCCCATAGGGAGATTAACGCCTCTGGGCAGGGTTGCCAATGAGGTCAGGTTCCAGGTAAGGGCCATCTTCGAATCAGGGATGTATGACTATGACAGCTCACTCGTGTACCTCTCCCTGTCGGACGCACAGGAGTTCCTCTCCCTCGAGGGTGAGGTTACCGGCATTGAATTACGGGTCAAGGACGTCGATGAGAGCGACACCATAGCCGTCTCAGTTCAGGAAAAACTCGGGTATCCTTACTGGACCAAGGACTGGAAGATGATGAACAAAAGCCTTTTCTCGGCCCTGAAGCTGGAGAAGGTGACCATGTTCATCATTTTGATCATGATCGTGCTCGTTGGCGCACTCAATATCATCAGCTCCCTGGTCATGCTGGTGATGGAGAAGACCCGCGATATCGCAATACTGAGGACCATGGGGGCATCGTCAAAGAGCATTATGCGGATTTTTATCTATCAGGGCCTGTTCGTAGGCCTCGTGGGCACCGGGTTGGGCATTGTGTTCGGATCCTTTCTGTGCTGCCTACTGGCGCGGTATCAATTTATTGAGCTTCCCCCGGACGTCTATTATCTCACCACCCTTCCGGTGAGGATGGAGTGGTTCGATATCGCGTTGATCGCAGCGGCAGCTGTGGTTATCTCTTTTCTAGCAACTATATTCCCGTCCCTCCAGGCCTCCAAGGTAAATCCGGTAGAGGCGTTGAGGTATGAGTGAAAGTGAACTAAAGTGCCTAAAATGTAAAGTGAGCTAAAATTATGCATGGGTTAATTACCTTAAGGATGTAAGGCATTCTCGATAGCAACTGTTCGATTGAAGGAAAATAAGTAACCAATGACGAATACGGATTGTCCGGTATGTGATTGATGTTGTATTCAATTTAAACTTTAGGCACTTTAGGCATTTAAAATTTTAGGCACTTTTTATGAACCCATTGCTTCACATCGATACTATCTACAAGGATTTTGAAAAAGACAGCCAGATCATTCATGCCCTGAGGGGAATAAGCCTTCAGATATCAAAAGGGGAGTCCCTGAGCATCACAGGGCCATCAGGGGCGGGGAAGTCAACCCTGCTCAATATCATGGGAACCCTCGAGCCGCCGTCTCAGGGTAGGGTTTTCTTTGAAGACAGGGATATATATGATATGGATGAGGTGGGCATGAACCAGATTCGAAACAGGGGGATAGGGTTCGTGTTTCAATTCCACCACCTCCTCTATGAGTTCAATGCCATCGAGAACGCCATGGTTCCGGCCCTCATATCGGGATACGGCAAGAGGGAGGCAGGGGAGATGGCCTCCGGCATACTCGCTCAGATGGGTTTGCGAGATCGGCTCTTCCACAGGGTCGGTGAGCTCTCCGGGGGCGAGCAGCAAAGGGTCGCTATTGCCCGGGCCCTGATTATGGGCCCGAAGATGCTCCTGGCGGATGAGCCCACGGGAAACCTGGATAAGACAACGGGAGAGGAGATCACCGATATTCTCCTAGAGCTTAATAAGAGCACAGGTTTGGCCCTGGTGATCGCGACGCACAATCTGGAACTGGCCCGCCAGATGTCCCAGCAATTGCACCTCGTTGATGGCAGGTTCGTCTAGCTGAAATTGTCTTGAGGCCGTCTTCCACGACAAAGCTGCCCATAAGCAATGTATTTATTCATCTCAGAAAACCACCTCCTGTGGTGGCAGTCAGAGACGACGGCTCTGTCGGTCATGGTTCTTTCCTTCGCATGGAGTGATGGCCCGCCCTGGTGCGACTTGTTGAAAATACACAAATGCAAAGCTTATATTCTATGGCAGCAACCTTTACTAAAATGGTCCCTTTATATAGGTCTGGGCCAGGGAGTATTGGATGAGTGGAGCATGGGAAACCATCATAGCGGATATCCTCCATAAAAAGGTCCATGGTAGATGGTATTGGTGCTGGCTTCCTGCCTTTCAAAACCCTTCTTCAGAGATCATTACTCCACCACTCCCTGGCCCAGACCTGGTTAGCGAGGATTGGGTTTAGAGCTAAATATAATATCATTTTTCCGAAACAGTATCATGTTGTCATGTCGCGTCGCACCAGGGCAGGCCATTACTCCAACAACCCCGGGATCTGAGGGCACACCTTTGGCCCCTTCCAGGGGGCTCCAAGCAAAGCCACGTCATCTGGGCGTGGTTTTTTAATTCCATGCTTTATCCTTACCGTACCATGCTTAACCACCATTGATCATTTCCCGATTGACCGGCAGCGTGATTTTGCCTAAGGTGCTGGTAAATCTATTTAATGGGGGACTTAGCATGGAGGAGAGATCGGTCAAACCAGATACGCTTGTGGTCGTATGGTCGAGCGGAGACAGAGAGGTCGCAACAAAGATGGCTTTTCTGTATACCCTGAATGCGAAGCGAAGGGACTGGTGGAAGCATGTTACCTTGATCGTATGGGGTCCATCGGCCAAGCTGCTCACCGAAGACAGCGAACTGCAAGGTCGCATCGAGGAGATGAGAGAAGCCGGAGTGGGGTTAAAGGCCTGCAAGGCATGTTCAGACAGCTATGGGGTCTCTGAGAGCTTAGAGAAACTTGGGATAGAGGTGCAGTACATGGGCGAGCCGTTTACCCAGATCTTGAAAGACGAGTACCAACGGGTAATAACGTTCTGATCTGATCACAGGGTCCAAGCATGCCATAGGTACGGTTCGACGAGGAGAAGGGCGACAAGTGCTGCGTCGCATGTAGAGAGAAAGAAATCCGCTGACAGGTCCTGTTAAATGTGGTACATGCGGAAAATTATTTACTGCCTCCTGCACATAAGGCTCGACTCCTTAGGGGAGTATGGGACAGGTTGATGAACGCGAAGAGCTCGGCACACCATGAGATGAAACCGGATCGAAAGGGAGCCTTTTCATACGGCCTTCTGATGTCGAGCCTTCTCGTCCCCTTTCTTTTCGTCACTGTTTTCGTGCATTCTTTTGTATCTGCCCAGTCAAAGAATACGGTGGCCGTGCTCCCTTTCACGCTCCATACGGCGAAGCCGGCCGATCATCTCTCCCTGGGACTTCAGAAGATGCTGACCACGCGTCTG
>CAYMFC010000026.1:0-18758 GCA_964389665.1 uncultured Desulfobacteraceae bacterium
GTTCCTTGCTCTCTTGAAAGATCTCCCAGTTTTCATCGAAGAGCCCTTTCTGCTCTACCCCTGCAATGACCGCAATGCCCGGTTGGGACAATACATATTTCAGGGCAAGGGCGGCATTATCGATGATTCCGCCGGAAAAGGGCTTCATGGCGATAATCCCCACATTCTTCTCCAGCGCCTTGGGGATAACCCTCTCCCGTGCCTTGGGCTCAAGAAGGCTAAAGCACACCATGATCGTCTCGAAAAGCCCGTCGTCCAGAACCCTGTCCATGAGGTCCAGGCTGTGGCTCGTGATACCAATATGGCCTATCAAACCCTCTTCCCTTGCCTTGCGCAGGCCTTCGAGGGCGCCGCCTGAGGAAATCACCTGGGTATAGACCTGTTCATCCGCCACGAAATGGGCCTGGTAGATGTCAATATAGTCCCGATTCAGCTCCCTCAGGCTGGTCTCCAGGTCCTTCCGTACCTTGTCCGCGGTCCTGCTTTGGGACTTTGAGGCAAGGATTACCCTTTTATCCGTCTGTGCTAAGGCCTTGCCGATCCGCCTTTCGCTCGTGGTGTAGGCCCTTGAGGTATCGATAAAGTCCACGCCCTGTTCAATCGCATGCACAACCACCGCAACAGCCTGGCGTTCACCCACCCGTTGAATAGGGATTCCACCAAAACCGAGCCTGTTGACCTCAAGTCCGGTTTTTCCAAGGACCACTCGCGACATAGAATCATCCTATCTTTTATCGGCTCGATTGTATTGAATTACCTGTCATGAATGAACAGCGTTATGTGCATGCCCTTCATGTGACGAATCTCTTACAGGAGAATAAAAAACCTCCCACAAGCCCATTACGAGTTCGACAAGAAATAATAACACAGAACCTGCGCCAACGTAGCTTATATTCTCGGTATACCCTTTAGCGGAAAGGGGGATGATCCAAACAGCAATTCCATAATGTCGGTTGCCCGTTACCGGTAACAGACCGCGTCTTCCTTTTTGCGACGAGACAGAGAACACCCTTGCATGATATATTTTATCGAGGATTTGAAACGCTATTTTGAAAACCCGGATTGAATCGCTCTTCCTGATATGGAGGCCTCCTGCGTTAGGGGCCTTGACTCAGGCTTTGTCCTGTTGCCTTTCGGAGATCTTTAAAAAAGCCTCTTCGGCCGTATTCGTCCACAGTCTGTCTTTATGTTTCTCTAGCTTCTTGAGGATGTCATGGGATTTGTGGGTTCCAATCTTTCCCAAAGCTTCGCAGATTGCAGCTATTGATCCCTCGCTAAGGGGTCTCTTTTTTTTCTTTAGAAACGTAAGCGGCCCCAGACTGAGCCGACGGTCAAGTGTTTCGATCAAGAAATCCTCAAGCGATTCTATCTCTGGCATTTCAACGTCCCCATAAAAACCAAGGGCGCTAAAAAGGGAAGCCTCAATTTGCAGATCTTTATCTGAGGGGAAATCTTCCGCCTTATGCAGAATTTCGAGGAATTTTTCCAGGCCAATTTTGCTCTTGATTCCGCTCAGACACCGAACCGCCCTTTTCTGAACGCCAATATCGGTATCATTGAGGAGATCGAGGTATAATGTTTCCCCATCACCACCCATGATCTTATAGTATATCTCCAAAGCTTCCTCTCTGAGGCGCGGGTTTTCATGGTTGATATAAGTCCGCAGGGTGCTGGCAAAGGGTTGAATCCACTCATCACGCTTCATTTCTCCCAAAACCCGCATGATGTCTATGGCGGATTTTGTAGCGAATTCCCTTTTATTAAGCTCATCGAGAATAAGGTTGATGCCTGAGGAATCGACTTGGAGTAATATCTCGCAGGCATGTTTACGGACCAAGTGGTCAGTGCTCTGCCTTAGAAGTGAGAGAAGATGGGGAATAGATCCGGCGCGGAGTGTTACCAGAATGGGGGCGATGGCCATATGTATTTCCTTGCTGCCGGTCAGGAATTTTCCCTTCAATTCACGCATGATCTCGCCCTGTTCGATTTCCTCTAGAATTTTTCCTGCAGAAAGGGAGAGCTGTGTTTTCTCATTAAACTGGCGATCAATATGGGTAATGATCTTCAGGACCTCCTCGTACCGATCTCGGCGTATCAATTCGGGAATAATCCGCGTAATGATTCGAGCCGCTTTAAGATATCGTTCTCCATCCTGCATCTCGTCGAACTGGGTGAAAAAGGAGTCAATGTTCCGAAGAAATTTGCTTGTAAACTGCTCAAACTTGATCTTTCGCTGCATGGCCTCTGGAAGTTGTTCAAAGAGAATAAGTTTGCGTTTGAAATACTCTTCGAGGATAGGGGCTCTTGCCTTGATTTCCCTTAGATTCAGAGATGAGGCAACCTGTTTGGCAAGCCCTACCACTTTCCCCTGAGGGAGTTCACTCTCCTGAGGGCGAACATCCTCCTTGAGCAATGTCTGGGATATCTTGAGGAGAAGTTCATCAGAGATACAGGCGATTATCTCTCTATTAATTTCAGATTCCTTGAATTCCTTGGTTTCAGCGATATCGGTGTTCATCAAAACAGGAAAGATGACGTGAGGGTCTTGGATGTGCCGAGCGATATCCTGAATGATTTGCCTTCTCAGATTTTTTATGCCTTCTTCGTCCAGATCAAAGAAGAGGGGGATCGTTCTGAAGTCTTTCATGAGGCGCGAAAGGGCGATTTGAGATCGCCAGGGGATTTCCCGCTTTACGGCCAAGAGTTCTTCGATGAAGATGTATGAAATGTTGAAAATCCCTCTCTCTTGCAAGGTCCGGCTGAATCGTTCCTTATCGCTTTTTTCGTGGGTGTCGACAAAAACCGGCTCGCCCATAACGTCGATGAAATTGGTGAATTCCGCCCGAGTCATGGTATTCTTAAGAGTTAAGCTAATGAGATCTTTCCGCTCGAGGAATTTGGCAAATTTGGGGGCGTACATCTCTGCCATCCCCCGCAACATCAGGGAATTGAGGTTATGGCTTTCTGGAAGCACCCCTTCGATCAAAATATTTTTCCCCTCAGGATCGTCACGAACCATGAAGGTCAGCTCGCCTTTGCTGGTGAAAATATTTTGAAAATCCTCGTAGAGTCCTACCTTGGCCTTCTTTGCTTCGGGATGATCGGAAGTGTAAAAACCGGTGCGGAGAAAGGCCTGGATCAGGGAGAGTAAAAAATCCGCGACCTTAGCCTTGATCTCCTTATGCGGATCATCTGTCAGTGGCGCTGGGCCAGAAACGTCTGTTTCAGTGGGGGTTGTTTCCATTGGAATCCCTCATAGAGAGATCAACGCAAAACTTAAGTACATAATTTGCCTACCTATATACATGGGTTCCCTTCTCAGCTCTCGATATAATACTTGCGTGACATGGCAAACGAGATGATTTCCTTAGAACAGGCCGCTCTCTCTCAAATAAACGAATAAATCAATTTAAAATATTTTTCTGTTTTTATTAAGTAATTATACCAGAAAATACATCATTTGTCAATTGAAGAGTCAGTGCGGGTGTATAGGGGCTTGATGCTAGTAATTTTCGGGATGTCCCCGAAAGATTATTGGCGACAGTTGTTTCATTATAGGTAAGTCTCACGGGGTGGGATTCGTTTGAATTGTGACAATAATTGTGACCTTATCAGACCCGTAGCACACCGTGGTAGCCCCTCAAAGCTACTCTCCCCGAGTAATGCGATCAGGGCTTCCTCTTATCCAGTATCTCCCGTATCCGCTGGGAGAGCTCCTTTGCCTCGAAGGGCTTCTGGATGAACCCGTCGCAGCCCCGCTTCAGAATCTCTGAGGCCTGTCCATCGATGCTGTAGCCGCTCGAAAGCAGCACCTTAACCCTGGGGTCGAGCTCCCTGAGCCGATCGTAGGTCTCCCCGCCCCCCATATCCGGCATGATCAGGTCGAGGATCACCATGTCGATGTGGTCGGAGTGGGCCCGGTAGAGCTCGACGGCCTCCCGTCCGCCTCTCGCCGGGAACACGGTATAGCCCAGCATCTCCAGCAACTCCTGGCTCACCTCAAGCACCATGGCCTCATCGTCCACCAGAAGGAGGGCCTCGTGGCCCCTCTCGAGCCTCCACGAGGTCATCGGCCTATCCGGGACCTCCTGCGGGGAGGCGGGCAGGTAGATGCTGAAGGCGGTGCCCTTGCCCCTCCGGGAGTCCACATCAATGTGGCCACCGTGGGCCTTTACCATGCCGTAGGCCGATGCGAGGCCCAGGCCGGTACCCCTCGCGAGACCCTTGGTGGTGAAGAAGGGTTCGAAGATCCGCTCCATGGTCTTCTTGCCCATGCCGCTGCCGGTATCCCTCACCGTGATCAGCACGTAGGTGCCGGGCTTCACCTTATAGGGCTTGTCCATAATCTCGGCGTGGGTGAGGTTACGCGTCTCGATGAACAGATCCCCGCCGCCGACCATGGCATCCGCGGCGTTCACATACAGGTTCCACAGAACCTGCTCGATCTGTCCCTGGTCCGCGTGGACGCCGTGGAGGTCCTCGGCGAGGTGCTGGTGCACGCGGATGTCTTTTCTGGTGGCGTCGAAGGTATCGGAAGTCTCCCTCACCACGCGGTTGATGTTGAGGGGCTTGATCTCATACTGGCCCTTCCTGGCGTAGCCGAGCAGCTGCCTGGTGAGCTTTGAACCGCTGTCCACGAGCTTCTCGATACCCTTGAGCCGCTTGTAGTGGGGGTGGGCCGGGTCGGTGTTGAGCAGCATGAGCGAGGCGTTGCCCATAATGCCGGTGAGCAGGTTGTTGAAGTTGTGGGCGATGCCGCCTGCTAAGGTTCCAAGGGCTTCCATCCTCTGGACGAGGTGGAGCTGCTCTTCCAGTTGCTTTCTTTCCGTGATATCCTCATAGATCACGAACTGATCACCGGTCTTCATGGTCACTGGCCGGAAGTGTATAGTCTTCTCCGATCCATCCTTGCACGTCACCGTGAAGGTCTCTTGTCGAGACTCACCGGGCTCTGCTCCACGCAGGTCACTGATCCAGGCGGAAATCGCCTCTTTACGGTACTCCTGATCGGGGTAGGCCTTGTTGAACCATTGCCTTCCGGTGGGGATATCCTTGAGGTCATATCCGAAGATCGCTCTGAACGTGGGGTTCAGGTACTTGTAGCGGCCATCTTTCCCGATGATCGACACACCGAAGGGGGATTCCTCCACCAGAATCCGGAATCGCTCCTCGCTCTCCCGCAGGGCCTCCTCGGCGAGATTGCGCTCGGTGATGTCCGTATACACCGCCACGACACCCTCCAGCTCATCGTCTATCAAGATGGGTGCAGCGGCCAGAATCACGGGGACGGGAGTGCCGTCCTTTCTATAGCGAACCGTTTTCCTGGGAGGGATCTTTCGGCTGGAGAGGGCTTTTCTGGTAAGGGTTGTCGCCTCTTGATGTACCTCGGGAAGGGCAATCAGATCATCGATATTCTTCCCCACTACTTCCTGGCGGGTATAGCCGAAAATCTGCTCGGCTCCTGGGTTCCACTCGAGCACCAGGTTCGAGGCATCGAGGGTCACGATGGCTTCCGGGGCGTTATGCAACACGGATTCCAGGTACACCTGTCGTTTTTGTACCTCAATCTCCGCCTGCTTGCGCTCGGTGATATCCCTCACGAAAGCCAGATCAGTGGGTTTACCTCCATATTCAATGTGCATGGCATTCACTTCCACCGGTACAGTGGTGCCATCTTTTCTGAGAAGCTCAATCTCATAGATAGAGGGGACATCCTTTCCCTCCATACGCTCTGTGTATCGCTTCACCACCAGGTCCCGATGCTCAGGGGCGACAAACTTCACGAAACTCGCCCCTGTCATCTCCTTGGGGAGGTAGCCCACCAGATCAGTTGAAGCCTCGTTGATAAAGGTCAGCACCCCTTCCTGGATCATGATAATGCCATCCTCTGAGTTCTCAACCAGTGCCGAGTATTTTGCCTCCGATTCCCTCAACGCCTCCTCCGTCTTCTTGCGCTCGCTGAGATCCACGATGATCCCCCGAAGGCCTATAGTGGTGTTCTCGCGAACGATAGGGCTCGAGTAGATCTCAATGGGGAATGTTCCCCCATCCTTCCTCTGGGCAGTGTATTCAACACCACCCAAGTGTTCTCCGCTCAGCGCCCTCGCAAAATTCTCCCTGGCCCTGTCACGATCTTCAGGGGCGAGCATCTGAAAGGCGTTGAGGCCCTTTTCAAATTCATCCCTGGGATACCCGAACAGATCAAATGCACAGCGGTTGGCAAAGGTGAGATCGCCTCTCTCATCTGTCTCGAAGACTGGTTGTGGCAAGGAGTCCGCCAACTCCTTATATCTTGCCTTGCTCTCGAGCAACGCATCTTCAACTCTCTTGCGTTCTGAGATATCCTGATAAATCCCATAGGCCCCTACAATGCTCCCATCGATGAGCACCGGCACCCCAAAGAATTCAACATCCACCGTGCTGCCGTCCTTCCTTTGCCTCGTGCCAGAGCCATGAATCGCTCTCCCTTCCAGGGCCTCCTTGGTATAGGACCTGGCCTCCATGAGGTATTGGGGGCCGGCCACGACCTCATCGAGATTCTTACCAATGATCTCGGATTCCTCGAATTGAAAAAGTTGCTCGAACTCCCGATTGCAGGAAATAATATGGTGTGCTTCATCGAGCGTTACCATGGCTAACGAGCTGTAATGAATTAAGGACTCCAGGTGTCTCTTTTGATGGCGTAAGTTCTCCTCGCTCTGCTTGAGCTCAGACTCCAATGCCTCGCATTCCGCAATCCGTTGACGGAGTTCGACCAATTCCCCTATGAGTTGCGACTTGGTTTTGCCCTCGTCTCTCACTGCATGCCCCACATGATAGAAGGTAAGATTTTTTCCTGATTTTCCCTATTTCTGTTGATTTTGCAAGGAAAATACCTAACTCGGATAAACCGGAATTGAGGAATTGAAGATAAGCGCTTCAATAGAATCTCTCAATTCCTGAATTTACTGACCACGGAGCTATTCCTGGCGGAAGAAATTTTGACCATTTTTCGCATAATTATATTTGTAAGGGACTAAGGGGCATTTTTGTTAGGTGAGGGCAATGAATATAGGAGGAAAAACGAGAATATCGTGCATCGGCTTTATTGGGATCTCCGTATACCGGGAATAATCGTATCATGCCTTTCCAGTGATCTTCTCCCCTAGCCACCTGAACCAGGTCTCCAGCCCTTGGCCGGTGGCGCAGGAGATGGGCATGACGGTAAGCCTTGGGTTCACCTTACGCGCCTCTTCCCTGAATCGCTCCGTATTGAAGCTCAGGTGGGGCAGGAGGTCAATCTTGTTGAGGAGCAGTACCTGGGAGACCTGGAACATGAGGGGATACTTCTCCGGTTTATCGTCTCCCTCCGTGGTTGAGATGATCATGGCCTTATGGTGCTCTCCGATATTGAACTCCGCCGGACACACGAGATTTCCCACATTCTCCACTACCAAGAGCCGTATGCCATCGAGGGTGAGCTCGGCCAGTGCTCCCCTCACCATGTTCCCATCAAGGTGGCAGGCGCCGCCGGTATTGATCTGCACGGTGGGAATCGAGTGTGCGGCTATCCTCTCTGCATCGTAAGAACTGGCGATGTCTCCCTCAATGACCGCCATGGGCGTAGTCTCTTTCAGCGCCTCGATAGTTCGCTCAAGGAGCGTGGTTTTCCCTGCCCCGGGGCTTCCCATGAGGTTGACCACCATGATCCCTTTCTCATCGAAAAAGGCCCTGTTCTGCAATGAAATGCGCTCGTTCGCCTCAAGGATGTGTTTGACGACCTTTACTTCCATCTTCGATTCCCCTCTTTTTCTGTCTCCGGCTCGTATGCTAATCGCCTGAGGCCTTCAATCCCTGTTTCTGGGCCAGCACATCCAGATGCAGGGTGATGAGATTCTCCAGCTCAAGAGGCGCAGGAAACCCGATAAGCCTCATATCCAAGGTCTTGATATACCGTTTACATTTCTTGCAGAAATCAACGCGATAGCCCTCATCTTCCTCGCTGGTGAAATACCCCAGCTCCTTTGCCCTTTCCTCACCACAGAAGGGGCACTTAAGCCGTGGATAGTGCCACTCATAGCCACAGAGCTCGCAGTGGAGGAATCTCTTGCCTTCATCGCTGAGGTATGCCATGTTTGAAGGTGAGCCGCACAAGGGACAGTAACCGTAATTCCAGGTATATCCCTGAATCACTTCTGCACTCGATTCCCTCAGGGATCTCATTGATGGCTTTAGGGCCATGTGGGCCAAGAACTTTGCTACCACCGGCGAGAGCGATACTTCCTGGGACATCGTGGTGATTCTTCCCTCATCACCCGAGAGAACCGCTCCTATCACATCCCGCACCCACGTGGGCTCGCCCTGCACCCTGTTGAGTGCCTGCTCCAATGCATCTTTATCCTTCCTCTTCGTAGAGGCCAGATGCTCCAAGAGCCGTTGAAACAGCAAGATGGCACCCTCATGGTCAATGGGCAAATCCCCCCTTGAGAACAAGGGAAACCCCTCTCTCGTCTTTATTTCGCGAACTGATGCATCCCCTGCATCATAGGTAATCACAGGTTGGATCTCATCCAAGAACCCCAGTAATTCCCTGTATACTAAGAGGGCCTCCTGGTACATAGGTTTTTGTTGGATGAGTTGATCTATCTTCTCTCCCAGCTTATCGAGCATGAGCGCTATTGCCTCGCATGCATGGTGGAATTGCAGCAAAAGGGGTGCCTCATTGTCTTATGGACACCCCTTTTTGCAGCCGTTTTTCTTAACCGGCCAATCCCTTGAGCATCTGCCACTCTTTGGATAGCTCTCTCAGGGGCCTGGCGATTCTCTTGAGGGCAGTCTTTCTGTCTATCCCCATTGGCGTTACCGTAGCGTGCGCATACTCATGGTACTTTAAAGGTTCATCCGCCAAGAGGTAGAAGACCCTCACGTCCTCAAGGCCAGTGACCACCGCTTTAGCGAACTTGGACTTCGCCTCGGCGAGGCGCTCTTTGGCCAAGGCAACCATCTCACCTCGATCACCGAAATTCATGGCCCCTGTCGGGCAGGTCTTGACGCAGGCAGGCAGGAGTCCATTATGAACCCTGTCCACACACATGGTGCACTTGGCAATGTAGCCGGTTCCCTTCTCAGCCCTCGGAATGTCGTAGGGGCAGGAGTCCCGCACGTCTTGGCTGGTCTCTTTTTTTAATTTATCCGTGTACAGGACCGCTCCGGTGAGCTGATCGATAATAATAGCATCTGGGTCTTCCGGAATCTCCTTACAGGGCGGCTCAAGGCAATGCCTGCACTGATCAGGGAAAAAGTACCACACCGGTTTATCGTCGCTTCCCCTGTGTTCGGAAAAACGCACCAGTTTATAGGTGTAAAAGGAGAGATCCTCAGGATTCTGGAACCCTCCCCTGTTTTGGGTCTTGGTCGCCGGGAGTTGATTCCACTGCTTACAGGCAACCTGGCAACCCCTGCACCCCATACATAGGGTGGTATCAATGAAAAATGCCTTTCCTTCCATCAGATTACCTCCTTTACATCTTTCTCACATTGACCATGAAGGCCTTGGTTTCGGGTATTCTCGTGTTGGGATCGCCGGTGGAAGGGGTCAGGAGGTTGGCGGAATCGCCGCCATCCTTGGGATAGACCCAACCATAGTGCCATGGTACCCCTACCTGATGGATCACATTACCCTGGATCTTGAAAGGCCTGAACCGATGGGTGACAACGGCAACAGCCTCGATCTTTCCACGAGCCGATTCCACAATAACCTTCTCACCCTTCTCGATTCCCCTGAGTGAGGCAAGCTCCGGGCTCATCTCCACAAAGAGCTGCGGCTGTGCCTCAAGCAACCACGGCTGCCACCTGGTCATCACCCCTGTCTGCCAGTGCTCGCTCACCCGGTAGGTGGTGCACACGAAGGGGTACCTCGGGTCACAAGTCCTGTAGACATCCATCTCAGTACCATAGATGGGGGCCGTTGGGTTGATGAGCTGTCCGGACAAGAGGTTCTTCTCCACAGGGCACTCCAGCGGCTCGTAGTGCTCGGGAAACGGACCATCTGTCCTACCAGGGCCGAAGATGTTGGCGTATCCCTCTTCTTTCATGATGAAGGGATATTTGGTCTTGGGATTGGGAGTGCCATCCGGATTGAGCATGGGAGGCCAGCCACCATCCGGCACATCACCGGCCCATTTTGCCCCATCCCATTTTATAACGGGATGCTCCGGATCCCAGGGCTTTCCGTATTTATCCACAGAGGCACGGTTGTAGATTATGCGCCTGTTCACCGGCCAGCACCAGGCCCACTCGAGATTCAGCCCTATGCCTGACTTCTCCCTCGTCCGCCTGGCAGCCATATTTCCCTTATTCGTATAGGAGTTGCAGTAGAGCCAGTTGGCGCTGCTGGTCGAACCGTCTGCCTGGAGAAAGGCAAAGCTGGGAACCAACTCCCCTCTCTTGAAGGTTGTATCCCCCACCGTCACATCCTTCAGGAAGTAGCCGTTGATCTCCTTGGCTACCTTGTGGGAGTCGAACGCCCCCTTGGTGGTATAGTCCCACTTGAGGTTGAGGATAGGATCGGGGAATACCGCATTCGCATCCCTCCGGTAGAGGTATCTCACCTTCTTGAAGAGCTCCGACATGATGTCCCCGTCCGGCTTCGCATCACCGGGCGGCTCTGCTGCCTTGTACCGCCACTGCATCCAGCGGCCGCTGTTGGTAATGGAACCCTCTTTCTCCACGGAAACCGCACAGGGAAGCATGAATACCTCTGTCTTGATCGTCTTTGGGTCCATATCAGGGCCTTTCCAAAACGAGCCCGTCTCATTGTCGAAGATATTCACGTTCACCAGCCAATCCAGCTTGGCCATAGCCTGCCGTGTCTTGTTCGCATTGGCACCTGAGCATGCCGGGTTCTGTCCCCACGCGAGGAAACCCTTGATGTTGCCCTTGTACATCTCATCGAAGATATCGAGCCAGCTGTAAGCCTTGCCGGCATCTATCTTTGGCATCCACTGGTACCCGAACTCATTCTCAGGCCTCGCCCTTCTGCCGAAGAAGGACTTCAGCAGGCTCACCATGTACTTGGGCTCATTCTGCCACCAGTTCGCGCTCAAGGGATCATTGCTTTTCGGTCTTCTGCTGAGGTAGGAATCAAGGGTCGGCCACGTGGTGCTCGGGTTTGCCAGGTACCCGGGCCATATGTGATAGAGGATGCAGTGATCGGTGGAGCCCTGGACATTGGACTCGCCTCTCAGGGCATTCACGCCACCACCGGCAACGCCCATATTACCGAGCAGAAGCTGGATAATGGCCATCGCGCGGATATTTTGGACACCCACGGTATGCTGGGTCCAGCCCATGGCATACATGATGGTGCCTGCCTTTCCCTTTGCCCCGGTTGCCGAGTATAGCTCATAGACCTTCAGAAGGTCCTCCTTCGGCGTTCCGGTGATCGCCGATACGGTATCCAGGTCATATCTGCTATAGTGCTGCTTGAGCTGCTGGAATACACATCGAGGATCCTTGAGGCTCTTGTCTTTGCGTGGAACACCATCCGAATCCTTCTCAAAGGCCCACATGCCCTTGTTGTAGGCGCGGGTCTTGGGATCATACCCTGAGAAAAGGCCGTCCTTGAACCCATACGTATCGCCCAGGATAAAGGGTGCATTAGTATACTCAGCAACATATTCGGTGAAGTACTTGTTGTTCTCGATAATATACTTGATCATGCCCCCCAGGAAGGCGATATCCGTACCCGACCTGAGCGAGGTGTAAAAATCGGCCTTCGAGGAGGTGCGCGTAAATCTCGGGTCCACGCTGATAAGCTTCCCCCCTTTTTTCATGGCCTCTGTTACCCACTTGAATGAGATGGGGTGGTTTTCCGCAGCGTTGGAACCCATGATTAAGATGCAATCGCTGTTTCTAATATCAATCCAGTGATTGGTCATTGCGCCGCGTCCGAACGACTCTGCCAGAGCCGCAACTGTGGCGCTGTGTCAGATACGGGCCTGGTGCTCGATATAGACCAGACCCATGGCCCTCATCATCGCCTGCAGAGGCCAGCACTCCTCGTTATCCAGCGCAGCGCTTCCGATGTGGGCTATCGCCTCGGTCCGGTTCACAACCTCGCCCTTGCTGTTCTTGTAGATGAAGGTTTCATCCCTGGTCTTCTTCATATTGAGCGCAATCTTGTAAAGGGCCCAATCCCAGGATACCTTCTGCCAGGCATGGCTATAGGGCTTACGGTAGAGAGGTGTTACCAATCGATCCTTATTGTTTACCAGCTGGCTGAGGGCCGCGCCCTTTGAACAGAGGCTGCCTTCGTTGATGGGGTGGTCAGGATCACCCTCGGTATTGATGACCCTGCCCCCAGCCCCCTTGCCGGTGTGGACGATGATTCCGCACCCCACTGCGCAGTATGGGCAGATCGTGGTGAACTCCCTCGCATAGCGGATCTTCAGGGTCTGGGCATATGATTTGACCGGTTTGAGATCCATGCCCAGACCAAGGGCCATCACGCCTGCTGCGGTACCTGCGGAGATCTTCAGGAACTCTCGTCTATCAACCTTCATACGTCACCTCCTTTTCTAAGGCCTACTACATATCCTTCTTTTCAATACATTTGCTATCATCGAAACCTTATAAGATCACCTTGGAAAGGCCTTCTTTTTATCATTCCTAATAAAAATAACTTGTCAATACCTTTTTCATAAAAAAACCCCGTGTTCTCACACGGGGTTTTGGGGCTCTTTTAAGAACCCGGTTTATGCTCAGAGCTAATTACTCGACTGGATAGCCCGCCTTTGTCCAGGCCTGCCAGCCTCCGTCGAGGTTTTTAACGTTCGTATAGCCCATCTTCCCAATACTGCAACATCCAAGTGAGGCTCTGCCGCCGGACTTGCAATACATCACCACGGTCGCATTCTTATCAGGGATTTTACTCTCAATCTGGAACTCGAGGAGCCCCCTGGGAATATTTATCGCTCCCGGTATATGCCCTGATCTATATTCTTTCGGCTCTCGGCAATCGAGGAAGGCAATTCCCCCCTTATCAAACAGGGCCTTGGCCTCTCCTGCGGATATAATCGTGATACTTTTCTTTGCCTCGTCTACCAGATCTTTGGCGCTCATACCCTGAGCCAATGCCAACGATCCATGAAAGGCAAAAACAGCACTGATCATCAATGCAACAAACACCACATAGCTTTTTCTTTTCATGTGTTCCTCTCCCTTATTGTTACTATTATTATATGCCATAAAACATGATCTCTGTTATCCTGTTCATCGTTTTTCTATCCCCGGCTGTTACATCACCTCCTTTCATGATGATCTATGGTATGTTATAGTACCATATCAATAACTAACCGTCACGTCCTACTTGGGCTGCCATTTTTGCTCTCTCGGGATCAGATTGGCTGGAACGATAACCCCCTTGTTTGCCGCCTTTTCCTTGCCCTCCACATCTTTGTCCAGAAGGAAAAGAGACTCATTTCCATGGCAAGCGTTACAGCTCGCGTTTTGCGGTGTCTTCAGCTGGATATTATGGGGTGTCGCCACCTTCCACGTGGGCACAGCGTTGAAATTTTTCAAGGCATCCTTCATATAAAAATCGAATGTTTCTGAGTGAACCGGTACATGCCTCAAGGTTACGAATTTCTCGGGCCTTTTCTCCGATCTCAATGGATTAAGCCCTATCTTAAAGGTAAACCAGGATGCTTTTGTCTTATAAAATGCGAGACCATTCTTATCCTTTCCCACATGACAAGAAGCACAATTGTTATAAGGCTGGGAATGGCACACGTGGCAACTGGTCTTGTCCTTATGAATCCTGTGGGTTATCACGTTCTTTGCTTTTTTATCATAGATGCTCTCATGGCAATCGACACAGCTCGGTCTATTTTCTACCTCGAACCTGTTTGCGTACTCCTTTCCATCCCCGTGCATCTCCTCACCGGTGTGACACTTGTCGCAGCTCATGTACTTCTGCCGGTGTACGCTTGGAGAGGTTCCCTCATGCTCCCCTAAGTATTCCTTCCCTATCCGGCTTCCATGACAGGCGGTACATACCTCTTGCATGGGGGGCTTCCTCTTGAAAAAATGGGATTCCAAGAAGCCTCCACCCACGGAATCGGGCCTGCTGATGTGGCACTGTCCACAGCTGCTGTGGCACTGAGAGCAATGGGCGCCCATGGCGCCCTCTACCTTCTCGCCAATGACCCCTTTGGAATTACACCTTTTTCCTATGACTGATTCATATGGCTTGAGGGTTGCGTGAAGGCTTTTCTGATAATGCTCACTGATCTCATCGTGGCAATCGCCGCAGGCAGCAGTTGCGTCGGGATAGGTGGGATCTCTCTTCACGCCCTTATGGGCGGTCTTCCAGTTGGGGTCATCGGGGTTGCCGCCATGGCACTCGTGGCATGCGATCCCGCCATGGTTCTCATCATCGAGGATGTCCATATCAACGAAGATTTTCTCGTGCGGGGCCAACGGCTCCACAGCGCCGCCTCAACCCTCCCCTTCTGTTTCTGAGGATTGTTGGGCCGGCCTCGTTTCGGCAATCTCCCTGGTTATCTCTATCAGTTTTTTAGCGCTGGTATGGCATTGAAAGCACTGAGTATCCTCATAGGCCTGGCCCGTGTAAGGAAAGGTTGGGATAAGGAAAAGAGAAAAAACGATAACTAAAATGATGGGTCGTACGTAGTTCATGCGTAAGGCCTCCTCTCATACTATTTGATAAACTTTCTTCTCTGGTTTCCTAATTGATAACCTCGTAAAAAGTCTTTTAAACTGTCATTGCGAGGAGCGGAACGACGAAGCAATCTTGTAAATTCAATAAGTTACATTAATGAGATTGCTTCGCTTCGCTCGCAATGACCCCGATACCCACTTTTTACGAAACCATCCTCATTAAAGTAAGACATACTATAGATAAAAATACAATAGTAAATTTATTACCCGATGGCAAAATTATTTTTTTATTCCTGGTACACATACTCGGCGCAACCGAAACATCCAACGGGCTAAAGCTGAGAAAAAGACCGTGACCTAGGTATAGCCCTTAAAAAGCTCCCTAGATATGATCATCTTCTGAATACTCGAGGTCCCCTCCAGATACTCCATGCCCCTCGCATCTGCGCTGAACACACCGATGATATTGTCCTTAAAGTAGCTCCTGCCGCCCATGATCATCAGCCCCAATTGGGCAACCCCTGTCACCATCTGAGTGGCAAAAAGCTTGGCCTGAGATGAGGCGCTCCTGTAGTACGGGGTGTGTATCTGTTTCAGTGCATGGAAGCACAGGCCGCGCGCCGCGTTCATCTGTGTATACATATCAGCCATCTTGAAGGCGATGTCCTGGCTGCTGGTGAGGGGCCGATCGAATTGAACCCTCTTGCGGGAGTAAGCGAAGAGCTCGTCTAAGATACGGCAGGCAAGACCGCAGGCAATGCCGGCAAGCAAGACCCTCCCCCTGTCTATGACATCAAGGGCGAGGAGCAGGCCGCTGCCCTCGTCACCCACCAGATTCTCCCTCGGAACCATACAATCCTTATACATGAGCCTCCCTGTTGGAAGGAGCTTCAGCCCGTCCTTTTCAGGCAACAGGACCACCCTGAATCCATCAATATCACCGTCCACAACAAAGACGCTCAGGGACCTTGCCGCTCTCCTTCCCTTTGTATTCACCAGAATGGTGTAAATATCGGCGAGGCCTGCATTGGAGATGAAGATCTTCTCCCCGTTGAATACATAATGATCCCCTATGGGCGTGGCGGTAAACTCAATAGCGCTTGCATCGGTACCGGCCTTTTCCTCCGTCATCGCAATAGCGCCGAACTCCCCATCCCGCAATCTGGAGAGGTATCGTTGCTTCTGGGATTCGTCTTCTCCCGCGAGGATGAGATCCACCGCACGACTGTGGGCAACGAAGATAATACCCATGCTCGGGCACGTGTACCCCAGCAACTCCATCATGAAATAGATACTCTCCTCGGTCGTCTTGGTTCCCCCGTACCCGACGGGAATAAACCGTTCAAAGAACCCGATTTCCCGCAGACCTGAATAGATAGGCCCCCATGAAGGAGGGAAGATCACCCTGTTTTCCCTCAACGTGAGCCCCGGCTCGTACATACCGGGCACATTGCTCATCACCTTGTCCTTGAGAACCTCGATAAAACTCTCGGTGAAGGTGGAATCCTCCTCGCCCTCGCTAAATGAGCGCAGAATCCTGATTAGGTTATCCAATGTCGCCTTCCTTTTTCTCTATGCATGCTCTATCTTAGAGGATCGATTATCCTGAAGCAAGGATAATTCACGAATCAAGGGTCCCCACGGCAGAGGCTCATTCATGTTGCTCGGTAGAAGCAACATGGAGTACGCGGGCACGAACGGCAACCATGCGAAAAAAAGGGGCTGTGCAGCAAGCACTATTTCTCTACTATGAAGAGAAGCTGAATAGTTCGCTCATCGCCATTTGATAATGAAATTTAAAAGAGGTGCATTTGTAGGTACTTCACTTACCAGAAAAAGGATTGAGTTCCTGGCAAGGGATTATCGGCGTGGGCTCATTAAACATTGTGACCTAGAGGCCATATCTATAAAGAAGGGATTGTTCGAATCACGCGTTCTTATCGGAGAACACCACAGAACGCAGGACAATTTTATCCACGCCGGCCTCATGGCTACCATGGCCGATCACACGGCCGGTTATGCAGCCTTTACCACGGTTTCTGAGGAGTTCCGAATACTGACTATCGGCTTTTCGATCAATTTCTTAAAACCCGCTTATGGCACTGCACTGAGGTGCCGCTCCAGGGTGATGAACAAGGGGAAACAGATCATCGTGGCCGAATCCAAGATTTATGATATGAGGGAAGAGCACCAAGCACACGTGCTGAGGCCATCATCAACCTGTTGGTGGTCCCATCGGCTAAAATAGGGCGTGCGCGATGGTGAGCGTATAAACCTACTTTTTCTTGAATAGGTCCTCCAATGCCTGTTTTGCCATCGCATCTCTCTCAAACTGGCTTTCCTTTGCTCCCTTAATGATGAAATAATCGCAGAAATTGGCCCTTTCCTTGTCAACCACCCTCTCAGCCGAAACCTCCCTGCACTCGTTATATGATCCGGGATCGTAGAATTTGCACTGCACACAGGAATGGAGATCGCGCCCGCAATGGGGGCAGGCATCACCGCGTATGACCGTGCCCTTAACTTCTATCTCTTTTCCGCAAAAACTACACCGTATCATATGTATCCTATGCGTGACTACTCACGTAGTCAGCCTGAAGCTGTGTAGACTGAAGGCTTCAAGTGATCAGAAAAGCACTATTGCTGCACTTTGTTGAAGAAACAGTAGCTTCTCGCAGCAAACATGGCTTCACAATGCGCCGTATCCTCGTTTTCCCCTACCAGCCTTCAGCCTATAACCTATCTGCCTATTTTATGATTCCATGAAAAGATCTTATGAAAAGAAGATATAAAATGCCGAGCACCGAGATAAAAGATGACAACCGTTTGATTCCCAGCTCACCTTTACAACGCCTGACACACTGATGTAAAGCGAAATGCGCTTGCCTTTCGCCCTCAAATACAGTAGGTAACTATCGTATGCCGATTACAACCAGTTCCTCTCCTCTCCGAGGCAGCAGCGTAATGGTTTATTGCTTTTTCAACACATTTCCCTGATAAGCCACGGCAACAGGAATGAAGGGAGAATTTAAAAAGGTTGCAACGCTGGAGAATGAGATTGAGGCCAGGCTCTTGGACTCCATACTCAACGAAAGAAATATCCCCCATCTCATTACATCCTATCACGATACCGCCTATGATGGCCTCTACCAAACCCAGAAAGGATGGGGCCGTATCAGTGCTCCGGATCCTTATCTCGAAGAGATACAGGAGATTATCTCAATCGTGAGGAAGGAATCCCATGATCTGGATACCGAATAGGAAAAGGATCACTCAAGCCATAGTGCAATCAAATGAGGCATTGATAGATGTCTGAGAGGAAATTTCGCATTCTACTCGGGAAACTCGGAGAGGGCCATAAGGAGGCCCAGCTTGCCTTAGCTAGGAACTTCAGTGAAGCGGGTTTCGAGGTGATATACACAGAACTAAAGGAACCGGAAGCAATCGTACGATCGGCCTTGCAGGAATCAGTGGATCATATCGGCATCACCGTGCTTCCGGGGGCAGATATCAAGGCATTTGAGCAACTACAGAGACTCCTTAAGGAACAAGGCAGCTCTTCTATTACCGTAACAGCCGGTGGGATCCTGGATGAGGCCGATATCCCCTCCCTGGTAAGAATGGGGGTTATGAAATTCTTCCCACAAGGCACCTCCTTCGGGGAGCTCATTGAGTGGTCCAAGACACATATCATCCCAAAAACGCAATAATACCGCGAACCCATGCTCAGGTACCTGTCCGAGCTTCTGGATAGCGTTTGCATAATTTCCTCCTGGCACCTGTAGCAACAGGCGCGAATACGGTGCATCTGTAAGCTCAGGGGAGAGTATGAAGAAAGATTTCCTTACATGTTCCGAGTGCGGGAACCCGGTTGATAGCAATCAGCTCATTATCATTGATGAAAGGCCCCTCTGTGTTACCTGTCTCTATGGAGGCGCAGAACCGTATAAGATCTACCCGATCGGTGTGGTACGAGCAACGCTGCGGGCAGAGGAGAAGGACCTGGCTCTCAAAAACCCTGAGGGGATATCCTGCGTAGATTTGCTCCCCTCCCAAAAACGGTTCATGTACAGGTTAGAGGAAGAGGAGTTTCTCAC
>CAYMFC010000027.1:0-17337 GCA_964389665.1 uncultured Desulfobacteraceae bacterium
CTAAGACACAAAGGCACCAAGAATAAACAAATATTTTCTTATGCCTTTCTTACAATGCTCTTTTCCTTTCAGATAGGGAATACACTATATTTGATGGTCTCGTAAAAAGTCATTGTTTCAATTTTCTGTCATTCCGGTGGAAGCCGGAATCCAGTAAATTCAACAAATTCTGGATACCGGATCAAGTCCGGCATGACGATGAGAAGACTTTTTACGACGTTGTCATATTTA
Source organism: uncultured Desulfobacteraceae bacterium (assembly GCA_964389665.1). Taxonomy (GTDB): domain Bacteria; phylum Desulfobacterota; class DSM-4660; order Desulfatiglandales; family B25-G16; genus B25-G16. The sequence continues at coordinate 232 of CAYMFC010000027.1, forward strand.
TACTTTTTGCACCTTAGTGGCTCCATAGCTAGGCACGGTTTCGGTAAAAAGGGGGATTATCATGGCAATGGATAACGAGAAAGAAAAGTCGGTTGGCCTCGCGATCAGCCAGATCGAAAAGCAGTTCGGAAAGGGCTCTATCATGAAGATAGGGCACGACGGAGCAGTGGTAGATATACCGGTAATCTCCACCGGATCGCTTGCCCTGGATCATGCCCTTGGTATCGGTGGTGTGCCAAGGGGGAGGGTGGTTGAGATATACGGGCCGGAGTCCTCGGGAAAAACCACCCTGGCCCTCCACATCATTGCAGAGGCCCAGGCACAGCATGGGATGGCTGCATTTATCGACGCCGAGCATGCCCTGGATATCGCCTATGCCAGGAGATTGGGCGTGGACGTTGATGAACTCCTCGTTTCCCAACCAGACAGCGGTGAGCAAGCCCTGGATATCGCCGAGATCCTGGTCAGAAGCGGCGCCATGGATGTCCTGGTGATCGACTCCGTTGCAGCCCTTGTGCCACGGGCTGAGATTGAGGGGGAGATGGGAGACCAGCAGGTGGGACTACAGGCCCGACTGATGTCCAAGGCCTTGAGGAAACTGGCTGCCACCATCAACAGATCCATGACGTGCGTGATCTTTACGAACCAGATCAGGATGAGGGTGGGCGTATTTTTCGGAAACCCCGAGACTACCTCAGGCGGGAATGCGCTCAAGTTCTACGCAAGCCAGCGCCTCGACATACGCAGAATCGCCTCTATACAAGAGGGGGACCAGGCAATCGGGAACAGGACCAGGGTGAAGGTAGTGAAAAATAAGGTCGCCCCTCCCTTCCGAACGGCGGAGTTCGACATCATTTACGGCACGGGGATATCAAAGGAGGGCGACCTGCTCGACCTCGGAGTGGATCACGATATTATCGAAAAATCCGGTGCCTGGTATTCCTTTAACGAAGAGAGGATCGGTCAGGGCAGGGAGAATGTCAGGAGGTTTCTGACCGAGCATAAGGACGTTATGAACGAGATTACCCGCAGGGTGAGGGAAAAGCTCGGCATGGGTGAAAAAACGGATACCCCCCAAGGGGAAACTCAATAAACACAACCACCGTTTTTCTAGTTTGTTGGCTTTGTTGTGTTAATATCCCGTGTATAGGTTCCTTATTGATTGAGTTCACTATAGCTGCCTAATCCACCACATACCCACCACCAACTAAGAGGCCCGGATTTTAAAATGATCCGGGCCTTTCCTTTTCCTATTCGCAGACCTGAGCGGTGTGCCTTGATCCTTAAGCCATTCTTGCTCCAATCATTCTCCATGACGCCGACAAAGCCCTTTATTTCGTACCGCACTAGATGCGTACTGAACTACTATGAGTCAAGAGCAGACTTGTCCCATTGACTTGAGGATGTTGAGGCCCGATGGGAGGGGCTGGCTCTGGACGAGTCACGATACTTGGCCCAGGAAGACTAGGAATACATCAAAGACTATTTTATGAAGCTGAAGCAGGAGCTTGGGGAGACAGATTAAGGTAAAAGGGCATGCATTAAAATGCACATTCCAAGATATTTTGGGTTCAAGTCCGACCTTGACGCTTCCTGTTTTGACATGAGCCAGGAACAGAAAGGATCAAGCAAACCTTCTTGGCAAGCTGCCCGCCTATAGATGGCATGTTGAATAATATCAAGCACCTATCTTTGATTAAAGCTTGGTGGCAAATGGGTCGATAAGTATCCAATATACTGGGAAATACGGGCACCAAAGTTAGGGCTGCCGCCATGCTCATGTCTGAAGATATTAATTATTTGATTTCAAGGGGTTATTTGCATTTCTCACCCTATGTCCTGAAGATCATTTCCAAAACGGTTTACGGTGCGCTGAATCAACAAAGCCTATCCGGCTTCATGAGCAAAGAAGGCGCGAAAAAGGTTTAGGAGATGACAGAACGAAATCAATATGATGAGGCCGTACAGTCCGGCGATTCCTTTGAGATCCTTTACAGGAGGCATTTTCAAGGAGCCCTTACCCGTTCTGGGGCCAGTGTGGTGATGTGGATATTCGCATTGGTCGCTTTTCTGCTGAACCAGATCAGAATCAATCACATAAGCGGTATTACACTGTCAGTCCTATACCTCATCTTAATAAACCCGCCCTTTCTTTTGATATTGAAACACAGCAGACGCAGAAACCTATACAACGCCTTTTCAATGCTGATCAACGTGCTTGAGATCTTCGGGTACACGGCCGTTATTTATTTTATGGGCGGTATTGAAGCCTTGTATCTCACCCCCATCTATGCCGCCCTGATAACGTATTTAGGCCTTATAGCGCCGCGAGGGTTCCCTTTTGTGGTGTCCATTCTGTGTTCGGCCAGTTTCAGCTTTGTCGTGGTAGCCGAACACTTCGGTTTCCTTCCGCATCAGGGGGTCCTCACGTCGTTATATCCTCCGTGGCCGAACCAGGTTATGATCCTCGCAGTGGTGACCGCCTTACTTCTGGTTGTCGCATACATTTCTTCATACACAGCCATAGTCCAGAAAAAAAACAGAATAAGATTGCGGGAGCAAAATTTTGAACTCACAGAGAAAACCATAAAACTGGAAGAGGCTGAAAAAAATCTGCGAAAGGCCCATGAGGAATTGGAAAGAAGAATTGAAGAAAGGACTGCAGAGCTGAAGGGAGCAAACGATCAACTCAGGGTTGAGATCAACGAGCGCAAGCAGGCAGAGGAAAAGAAAAAACGCCTTGAGGCGCGACTCCTCCAGGCCCAGAAAATGGAGGCCATTGGATCACTTGCAGGGGGTGTTGCTCACGATCTCAATAATATCCTGTCCGGTCTCGTGAGCTATCCTGAGCTTTTGCTCATGGATATCCCAAAGGACAGCCCATTAAGAGGGCCTATTTTGACGATACAGCGCTCAGGAGAAAAGGCTGCCGCCATTGTACAGGATTTATTGACCCTGGCAAGAAGAGGGGTCCCGGTTATAGAGGTGGTCAATCTGAACCGTATCATTTCCGATTATTTGAACAGCCCTGAATATGAAAACCTCATATTATACCATCCCGGAATAGAGTTGGAGGCTGATCTTAAAAACAAGTTGAAAAATATTATGGGTTCGCCGGTTCATCTGTCCAAGACTGTCATGAATCTGGTCTCGAATGCGGCTGAGGCCATGCCTGAGGGAGGAAAGATTTTCATATCCACAGCAAACCGGTATATGGATCACCCCATAAAAGGCTATGACCATTTCCAAAAGGGTGATTATGTGACACTCATTGTATCAGACACAGGAATAGGGATCTCCCCTGAAGATATGGAAAGGATCTATGAGCCTTTTTATACAAAGAAAATTATGGGACGAAGCGGCACAGGTTTGGGCATGGCTGTTGTCTGGGGAACGGTCAAAGACCATAGAGGGAATATAGATGTTCAGAGTACCGAAGGGAAAGGAACCACATTCACACTTTATTTTCCCGCCACCGAAAAAGAATCTCCCAGAGAGGAACCCGTGTTATCTATTGAAGACTATATGGGCAGGGGAGAGTCAATTTTGATTGTTGATGATGTGAAAGAACAGAGAATAATTCTTTCCGGGATGCTGAAAAGGCTGGGTTACAGGGTCACGGCGGTTTCGAGCGGTGAAGAAGCGGTCGAATATATGAAAGACCATACAGCGGATTTACTGGTCCTGGATATGATTATGAATCCCGGGATAGACGGATTTGAGACCTATAAAAGAATCCTGGAATTGCATCCCGGGCAGAAAGCCATAATCGCCAGCGGATATTCTGAAACGGAGCGCGTTAAGAAGCTTCAAAAGATGGGCGGCGGGGGATATATAAAAAAGCCTTACAGTTTAGAGAAAATCGGGCTGGCGGTCAGGGTTGAATTGGATAAATAAATTACACCAGATTATGGAAGTACAATGATAAGTGGTATAGTGAGGTTTTGGACATTTGAATTTTTGTCATTTGATATTGTTTTGAAATTCGGATTTTGAGCGATTTAATAAATAAAAGTCTGCTGGCCCCATCTTGGGGCCTTCCTCATACCACCATTTCTACTGGTGGTCGATAATTTTTCACATTGGGTGGCGATGTCAGCCTCCGGCCCGGAGGGGCGAGAGGTATACCCTTTTTTCGAGTAACTGTCGTCCTTTCCACGAATATATGGCCCCAGCTCTACCTTCCCCACCTTTGAATGCCTTCCCATCTTCGATCTCATCTCCGCTTACAATGAAGGTATACCACATAATGCGTTCACTTCACCCTTTACACACAAGGTAAAATCGCCTATACTTCGCCTTATAAAAAGGGAGTTCTTATCATATGAATATGGACAGCAGGGAGATTAGAGATACATTCATACAGCACTTCAGGAAACACGGCCATGAGATCGTGATGAGCGCCTCGTTGATCCCGAAGGATGACCCAAGCCTTCTTTTTACCAATGCCGGCATGGTTCCCTTCAAGAACCTCTTCCTGGGCCTTGAGAAGAGGCCTTACACGAGGGCGGCAAGTTGCCAGAAATGCATGAGGGCTGGAGGAAAACACAACGACCTCGATGAAGTGGGCCACACCAACCGGCATCATACCTTCTTCGAGATGCTGGGAAACTTCTCCTTCGGCGATTACTTCAAAGAGGGCGCTATTGACATGGCCTGGGAACTGTTGACCATCGGCTACGGGCTGCCTGAGGAAAAACTCTGGGTCTCCGTCTACACCGACGACGATGAGGCGTACACGATATGGAATGAAAGGATCGGGGTGCCCGCCGAGAAGATCGTCCGGTTCGGCGAGGAGGAGAATTTCTGGGCCATGGGTGAAACCGGCCCATGCGGTCCTTGCTCTGAGATCTACTTCGATCAAGGCCCTGAAGTCGGATGCGGCAAGCCGGATTGCCGGGTCGGCTGTGAGTGCGATCGGTACCTCGAGCTATGGAACCTGGTCTTCACTCAGTTCGACAGAGCCCCGGACGGCACGCTGACCCCCCTGGCAAGCAAGAATATCGACACCGGCATGGGCCTTGAAAGATTGGCAGCGGTCATGCAGGGGGTCCATTCCAACTACGAAACGGATCTCTTCTCGGAGATCATCGGTCTCACCGAGGAGCTGGCAGGCATCCGGTACGGCAAGGATACGAAAAGCGATATCTCCTTCAAGGTGATTGCCGATCACAGCAGGGCCGCCGCGTTTCTGATTGCCGACGGGATCATGCCTTCCAACGAGGGCAGGGGCTACGTGCTCAGGAGGATCATTCGCCGGGCCATACGGTACGGCCACATGCTCGGTTTGGACAAGCCCTTCCTTCACCGTCTCACAGACAGGGTCGTCGATGAGATGGGAAGCACCTATCCGGAGCTCATCCAATCGAGGAAATTTATCGATGAGGCGATGATAAACGAGGAAAAGCGGTTCGCAGGCACCCTCTTCCACGGCCTCTCCCTCCTGAGGGAAGGTCTTGATGAATTGCACGCCAGGGATGAGCGCACCATCCCTGGCGAACTGGTGTTCAGGCTCTATGACACCTTCGGCTTTCCACCCGACCTCGTCCAGGATATTGCTCGGGACGAAGGCCTCACCGTAGACCTGGGGGGATTCGAGCAGGCCATGGCCGAGCAGAGAGCCGCTTCTCAGAGAAGCTGGAGGGGAAGCGGCGAAGAGCAGGTGCCGGAGGTCTACATACGGCTTGAGGCGAGAGACATCGGCACGGAATTTCTGGGCTATGAAACCCTCACGGCACCGGCGAAGGTTCTCGCATTACTCAGGGACGGCCGGGAGGTGGATTCAGCCCGTAAAGGAGATGAGATAGAGGTTATTCTCGATAAAAGCCCCTTTTACAGCGAGGCAGGCGGCCAGGTGGGGGATACGGGATGGATCGGCAATGAGAACGCGAGCCTTGAGGTCGCCGACACGGTCAGATACCTCACCAGCCTGGTTGTGCACAAGGCAACGATCATCGAGGGAATCATCTCCCTGGGGGATGCAGTCGAGGCTTCTGTTGATGAACGAAGGAGAACCAATACCGCCCATAATCACACGGCGACCCACCTGCTTCAGGCCGCATTGCGGGAGACCCTGGGAGAGCATGTGAAACAGGCGGGCTCCCACGTGGGCCCTGACAGGATGAGGTTCGACTTCACCCACTTCGCCCACATACCCAGCGAGAGACTGCACGAGGTCGAGATGCTCGTGAACCTCACCATCCAGAGGAATCTTCCGGTCACCACCCAGGTGATGCCGCGGGAAGAGGCGTTTCAGCAGAATGCGATCGCGCTTTTTGAGGAACGATACGGCGACGAGGTGCGGCTCGTGACCGTGGGGGACGACGTAAGCAGGGAACTCTGCGGGGGAACTCATGTCCATGCTACAGGAGATATAGGGGCCTTCCTTATCGTAAGCGAAGGAGCAGTTTCCTCAGGGGTCAGGAGGATCGAGGCCCTTACCGGCGAGGGAGCCGTCAGGGAGATACAGGCAAAAACGGACAGCCTCAAGACCATAGCGAGCATGCTCAAGACCACGCCGGATCAGCTCATCACAAGGGTCGAGCATGTTATCAAGGAGCAGAAGGAACAGGAGCGCGAGATCGAGTCCCTCAAATCAAGACTCGCATCCAGACAATCAGAGGAGCTCATCGGGACCATCAGGGAGGTAAACGGCATCAAGGTGATCAGCCAGGAGATCACGGTCCATAGTCCCAAGGATCTGAGGGAATTCGGCGATCATCTGAGAGATAAGCTTAACTCGGGTATCATCGTGCTCGGTGCGCGGGGCGACGGCAAGGTATTCCTGCTGTGCAGGGTCACGCCCGATCTGACCGAACGGTTTCACGCGGGCCGGATTATCGATAAGCTCTCAACCCTTGTCGGCGGCAAAGGAGGGGGCAGGAAGGATATGGCAGAGGGCGGCGGCGCCAAGGCCTCTGAGCTAAAAAATGCCCTCTCCAAGGCCTATGATGTGATCGAGGAAATGTAAAAGATCTCTTTTATCATTGATGAACTCGTAAAAAGTCTGAAATCTGTTCTTTTGTCATTCCGGCGAACCCCGGATCGGGGTCCGGGGCAGGCGCCGGAATCCAGTAAATTCAACAACAGGTTCTGGATGCCGGATCAAGTCCGGCATGACGATTATAGGACCTTTTACGAGACCATCAACTTTACGCCATGGCAACATCATGCCCGTCCATCTCATACAAGGCGGATATGCCAATACCTATCTCGTAGAGGATGGAAACTCGCTCATTGCGGTGGATGTCGGCACCGCAGCCGCAGCCGATAGTATCTATCAGTACCTGCATGAGCAACCGGGAGCCCTTCCTCCCCTTCGGATGGTAACCGCCACCCACTTTCATATAGATCATGTCGGCGGCATATCCAGGATGGTCCGGCTCTTCCCAGAGGTAAGGGTCTGCTTCGTCACTGCAGTCGGGGACTACCTGCAAAGAAGAAAGAAGATCGCCCTCTTCCCGGCGGCTAAATGGCTCAAGGCCCTGGTGCCGGTACTCATGGCAGAGCAGAAGCACATCAGGAATACGGCGGCCTCCCTTGCAAGCGACAAGGTTGCCATTCCCCTGCCCCTTCTCAGAAACCTCCTGCCGACCCGCTACTCTCCCGAATGCACCCTGGAGGAAGGGCACGCGGTCCCCTACCTGCCTCACTGGGACCTGATCAAGACCCCGGGCCACACCCCTGACAGCATCTGCCTCTATCAGAGCGATGAGGGGATCCTGATCTCAGGTGATACGATCCTCAACATGAGGGGCAGGGGCGAGCTGAACACCTTCTGCACCGATGGCGAGAAGATCAAGGAATCCTTTCGGAAGCTCTTGCCCTTGAAGGTACAAGCCGTTTATCCCGGCCACGGCGAGCCGCTCTATGGAATCCACGGCTTGGGAACTATTGTACAGTAAAGAATTCACGGCAAGAAGGCATGACTTCGTTTTGAGTCTGAAAGTGAGCCGATAGGATTATAGGAGAAATGGAGAAATGGAGTGATGGGATTTGGAGAAAGGGTTTTAAAGGTTAGGGCAGCACCACCAACACCGTCTTCAATGGAGCTTCTGTGGAGTTTATCCGCTATAATGGCTTCCAATTCTCCAATCATCCACTACTCCCTGGCCCAGACCTAAAGAAAGGGACCGTATTTCTGAAGGTTGATGCTATAGAATATAACCTGAGAAATTTTATCTTTTCAACATTTCGCACCAGGGCGGGCCATTACTCCGTGCGAAGGAAAGAGCGTCGATTGAATATTGAATTATGAACAAGGAACCGCAGAATTATAAAGGGACCACTTCGAGATTCGATATTGTTTGTTCGACATTCTGCGGTTCTGCCTGCCCTTCGGGCATACGAATGTCTTCGCCTAAAGGCGAGGGTTTTTCTCCCCATCCCTAAGTGGGACAAGAAAGAGGGTAATCCCGTGCTGGAGCGAACCTTTATCCACATCCCGGGCATCGGCCCGAAGACCGAACAGCACCTCTGGCAACAGGATATCCTTACCTGGAATCACTACCTCGGCGCCAAAAAGGTGTTGCTTTCCCCTGACCGGGATGCCTTTGTGCGCCGGAATCTCGAGGCCTCCCTTGAAAACAAGAATAACATCCGGTTTTTCCGCGAGAGGCTCTCCCCTGGAGAGATGTGGCGGATATTCGGCGCCTTCAAGCAAAGGGCGGTATACCTCGACATTGAAACGAGCGGGCTCTCCGAAGGAGTTGACGAGATAACCGTTATCGGCATCTATGATGGAACGCAGGTCAAGACCTTCATACAGGGCATCAACCTGGATTCATTTGAAACTGAAATCAGCTTCTATGATCTCGTTATCACCTTTAATGGGGCGCAGTTCGATCTGCCTTTTCTACGGCGGCAATTTCCGAACATCTGCCTTCCCACCGCCCATATAGACCTGCGATTTTTCCTCAGGAAGCTGGGATACCGCGGCGGCCTCAAGGCAATCGAAAGAATGTTTAACCTGGTCCGCGGCCCCGATATCGACGGCATGGACGGGTTTGATGCGGTTGTGCTCTGGAGGGCCTATCAGACAGGCGATAGGAGCGCTCTTGATCGGCTGATCCGGTATAACACCGCCGATATCGTACACCTCAAGCCCCTGATGGAGCGGGGATACGAGGAGATGAGGGCGCACATGCTCTCCCTTTGCAAAGCCCCTTAAGGCAAGGCCCGGTTCCCATTACCGATGAACATCCCCGAAACAACCGCATCCTCGATATCTGAATACCGGTCAAAGCTCTTATACCGAGGCATGGATAAAGAGGAGATACGCAATCCTTAATCTTGAGGTTACCCTACATGAGGCATAAACCCGTTTGACACGACCGGCCTTACATCTTATAGTTATCTACGTAAGAGTATTTTTTAATGTGAGAGGGGTTCTCCATGGATTCTCGAAGCCTATTTTACATCGGCATCATCTTGGGATTCTTTGCCGGGGTCTTGCTGACTATGATTGCGGTAAAGACGAAATCCTTGTTCTCATCCAGTGAGACCAGAAGGCTCAGGCAGGAGAAACAGGCGCTTGAAAAAAGGCTTCATGAAAAGGATAAGTACATCGATGAAATGATGGGCCATGCCGAGAAACTCGCTCATAATTTTAAAAACCACAAGAGCTCAGAAGTACATGATCCTTAGAGTATTTTCATTGACCTTCAACAGTGACATCGGTTGGAAAGGAATACCACAATGAAGGAACAAAAACTGAGTCTTCCCGGGGCGCTCTTTGGAGCGTTAGCCGGGCTCGGGGCCGATATAGCCATACGCGAGCTTACGGGATTTGAGGTTGTCAGCGGAATCCTGGAGATCATAGGAGCAGGGTTCGGGCTGCTCCGGATCGACAAGAGGATCTATGATTCCACCGTGCGGCTTCTCAAAGGAATGGACGTTCAGCCTGATGATGACTACCAGCACATTCTCAGGAGAATCGACGAACTCACCTTCGACCTCCCGGAGCTCCGGGAGAGTTTTCTGAAACTGATGCAAGCTGGTGTGCGCGCCAAACACGCCTGATCAGCCATGCTCGGCCTCGGAACTCTGTTCAGGGCAGTAAAAGGGCTTCTCGCAAGGCCCCTTGAGGATACGGGCCTCCTTCCCACTCGCTACTACGTGCGGGAGATCCTTGATGCGCTCGATCATGATAATATCGGGGAGGCAGTCAGACTGCTCAGAAAGGCGAAGGGGGCCTTGGTCGATAGAGCAAGGCTGGATCTCGCCCGGCAGCAGATCATCTTCCGGTGCCGTGTTCTGAGAGAGCGACATGCCAAACGAATCACCTACCTTGAAGGCACAATCAAGGCGTACAAGAAAAACCGCAAGCTCCCCTGGCGATGGCTCCGCAAAGATCCGGCAGAGAGGGTCGGATATTACGAAAAAACCCTCGAGCTGGAACAGCAGGCCCAGAACCTGCTCGAACAATACGAGATGGAACTCAAAGACATGCTAACCCGCTGACATGGTATCGGAACATGCTCCAAAACCATGGCCTGGACATCGGCTCTTCAAGCCCGCCTGAGAATCTCGAGGCCGTCCTGATGCGTGGCATAGCCTTCATCCACCTTTCGTCCCGCATCATTTTTTAATGTATTAAGAGTTTCAGCTAGTTATGATCTACTTGATAAAAATATATCGGTGGGGAGGATTCAGCGATGAACAATAAAAAAGTGATCATAATAGGTGCCGGGGTCTCCGGCTTATGCGCCGGCAGCTACCTTCAGATGAACGGCTATGACACCGAGATCTTTGAACTGCATGATACCCCCGGCGGTTTATGTACCGCCTGGGATAGAAAAGGGTACACCTTTGACCTCTGCATTCACTGGCTTATGGGTTCCTCACCTTCGGATACTTTTTATGGTCTATGGAACGAACTCATCGATATGGATACATTGGAATTCGTGTATCATGAAATCTTCTTCCAAATTGAAGATGCCCAAGGCAATACACTGCGGATATTTACCGATGCAGAGAGATTGGAAGAGGAAATGAAGCGCGTGGCGCCTGAAGATAACGACCTTATCGAGGAATTCATCGGTGGGATCAGAAAATTCATCCCCTTTGCCTTTCCCCTTGATAAAGCGCCCGAGGTGATGAATTTTCTTGATTGGTTGAAAATGATGGCCAAAATCCTCCCCTACCTCAGGGCATTTAAAAAATGGGAAAAAATGAGCGCCGAAGAGTTTGCGAGCGGATGTAAGAATCCATTGCTAAAAAGGGCAATCCTGGAGATATTTATGCCCGAAAGCTCTGTATTCTTTCTCCTTATGACGCTTGCAAGCATGCATAAAAAGGCGGCCGGATATCCAATCGGCGGCTCGCTTAATTTTGCCAAGCTGATCGAGGGTAACTATGAAACCCTCGGCGGCAAGATCAATTATAAATCAAGAGTGGAAAAGGTCATAGTGGAAGACGACTGCGCCCAAGGCATACAACTGGAGAACGGTGATAGCCATAGGGCTGACATCGTCATCTCCGCAGCCGATGGATACAGCACGATTTTTAAGATGCTGGGCGGGAGATATGTGAATGAAAAACTGCGCGATTATTACAGCGGATCGAGCAAAATACTGAAGGCGTTCCCCTCCCTTGTGTTTGTCTCGCTCGGGGTTGCCAGAACCTTTGATAACGAACCTCATGCCATGGTGTTTCCCCTCAAGAAACCCTTATATATCGATGACAGTATGAGTTATGAGAATCTGTCTGCTAGGATATTCAACTTTGATCCGACACTTGCACCCGAGGGGAAAACCCCTATCACCGTGATGCTCGGCACCTACAATCATGAATTCTGGGTAAATCTCAGGAAAAACGATAGAGAAACATACAACCGGGAAAAGGAAAGGATTGCCGCCCAGGTTGTTGATGCCCTGGAGGAACGATTTGGGAATATCAAATCCAACATAGAAGCAGTCGATGTTTCCACCCCCGCATCCATAATACGATATACGAACAACTGGAAGGGCAGTTTTGAGGGCTGGCAGCCCGGTCCGGGGACATTGATGCTTCGGATGGATAAGACTCTGCCGGGCTTCAGGAATTTCTACATGATCGGGCAGTGGGTAGAACCGGGGGGAGGGCTTCCCCCGTCAATACTGTCCGGAAGGAATGTGACCCAGATTATCTGCAAGAAGGATAGGAAAAAATTCACGACAAAGGTGTGACCGTCAGTATTGCCAATGCCCGCCACGATTCTGAACGGTCAAAGGCCGCGATTTCTCTCTGGTGAGCTACACTCCGTTTCATAGAGCAATCCCCCATATCACAGAGGCTATCAGCTTTAAGCTCTTTATTGCTTTCTCGCTTCCTCTCGCCTTACGCCCTGCGCCCTGTACCTTTCGCCTTTCTTCTATGAGCTATGAGCTTCTTCCATCCCTGACCCCTCTCCCCATCTTTGCTATGAGCTATCAGCTATGAGCTATGAGCTTCTTCTAGGAGCTACCCGCTATCGCAGTGCGCCTCCACGTAAGCCCACAGCTGAGCATAGATATCTGCTATCATCTGCGTCTGGGGAAGGGTATTGCGGATTGCTTCCAGATAGTTCCTGTCTCTAATGAGCTGGAAGGTCCGGGGGAAATTCACATCGTATATCCAGGCCATCTGAAGCAGCTTGAAATCATTGAGCGTCCTGAGGGAGGCTGTCTTTACGATCCTCCCCGCTTTTACATCCGCGCATACCTCATCGGATACATCCGGGACATCGGGCAAATCCAGCTCAATGCTGCTGTTTCTTGGACCATCATTGTTGCGATAATAGTCCGTGACAACCCTAAAGATATCCAGTTTATCCGCATCGCGGAGCAGTTTGGTAAAAAAGAGACAGTCTTCAGTTTCATTTTCCGGGAGTGTTCTCCGGTTATGATACCCGACAACTCGTTTGATAAGTTCTTGGGTGTTTCGCTGAATCCCCTCCAGAACACCACTGCTGTTGAGGACCTTGACCCCGAGCGCGGCATGATCCTCTGAGTTCATATCAAGAAAGGTGCCGTACCGGTCATATTGTTCAAAGCGGCCTAGATCATGGAACAGGGCTATCACCTCGGCGAGGCGGAGATCGTTATTATCGAGGTGAAGGGACCTGCCGATCTCAAGGATCTCGGTGCAGACCCGCCGCGTATGCTCTATCTTGAGGTCAATGTTCCGGTCATGTTCGGGAACTCCATGGTGAAAGGCGCCTGCATACTGCTCAAACCATCGTTTCAAACGCGCCACTGTTTTCTTTTGGATCATGTGTACCTGTTGTTTGGCTACCATTCTCTGATGAGCGAACAGGGTCAGCCGTCACCGCTTTACTCAAGCTCAAAGGACCGCCCTGCTTTCTCCTCAATGCCCTCAGCTTACAATCAAACCGCCCATGCATGGCCATGCTATGTAATTCCTGAGTCAAGAGTCAAGGCCGGATTTGTCCTTATTACGATTGAATGCTTTGTGAGCAGAGCCCGTTCGCTGCCAAGGAGGATAGGCTGGATCAATGGCGGCGTGATTGCCTAAATGTCATTTGTTCGCTATGAGGCAGAGAGCGCTCAGACGAATCCTTTTTGGTTATAGGATTAACTGCATCCATATGAACGGCAATAGAGGACGACGCTGAAGACATGAACATCATATCACAGCATTTTGGATGCGTTGGGCATTACAGCTTTATAACAGTGATCTGCGATTAGGGCCAAGCGTGGATTGTCAGACTTATCACAGGTTTTTGTGGTGGATGATATCCTGAGGGTGTGAAGAGATACCTTGAACAATCAGTTTCTGTGGTGAGTTCTGTTTACAAGAAATCAAGTGGGATATTGACCCAATCACAGAATTGTTCGCAGCTTGAGCTTTATAGACAACCGCATCAGGTATATAGTGCTTCCTTATATAATGATCAAATGGAGACCCCTTTCCCCTTTCCAGAGCTATTACGATTCATCCTTTCTTCTTGCTACGAAACATAGTATGAAGGCAGAAACGAAGATACGGTATATACAAAAGAAAAATAATCATAACTATTGTAAGGTACGTATGAAAGAAAACCACATAATAAAAATATCAGAAGAACTAAAACTTCAATACAGTCAGGTACAGTCTGTCTATGCACTCCTTGAAGAGGATGCAACAATACCCTTTATAGCCCGATATCGAAAGGAAGCAACCGGAAGTCTTGATGAAGTCGCGGTCACCTCGATACGGGACAGGCTGCTTCAGCTTAAAGAGCTCGATTCGCGCCGGGAGACGATCTTAAAATCGCTTGAGGAGCACGGTCATCTTACTGCTGAGTTAAAGGAAAAAGTGATAGAGGCTGAAACCCTTTCGGTTTTAGAGGATATCTACCTGCCCTATAGGCCCAAGCGCCGCACAAAAGCAACCATAGCAAAGGAAAAGGGGCTTGAACCGCTTGCTCTCCGTATCTTTAATCAACAAGGCATAGATCCAACAGCAGAAGGCGTTGCATTTATCGATCCTGAAAAGGGGGTCGAATCGATCGACCAAGCACTTGCAGGCGCACGGGATATTATCGCCGAAATAATAAACGAAGACCAAAATGCACGTGCCAGACTCCGAGATTTATTCGCTTCAAAAGCTATGTTTTGCAGCAAGGTTGCATCAACTATGGAGGAAGCAGGTTCAAAATACCGGGACTATTTTAACTGGAAAGAACCTGCTGCCGATGCACCGTCTCACCGTATACTCGCAATGCGCCGGGGGGAAAAAGAAGATATATTGAATCTAAGCATTGTTCCGGATGAAGAAGAAGCGCTTGAAATACTCGAATCTCTGTTTGTAAAGGGAGATACCGATGATTCAAAACAGGTTACGCTAGCAATCAGAGATTCGTACAAAAGACTCCTTTCCGGAGCAATGGAGACTGAACTCAGGATTGCCACAAAGGAGAAGGCTGAAGACAAAGCAATACAGGTCTTTGCGGAAAACCTGCGACAGGTCCTTTTAGCTTCACCCCTTGGCCCTAAAAAAATAATGGCTATAGATCCCGGATTCAGGACCGGATGCAAAGTGGCATGTCTCGACCGGCAGGGTAATCTCCTCCATCATGATACGCTTTATCTGCACATGTCTGGGAAAAAAGAGACCGAAGCTGCCGGGATTATTAAAAACCTGTACGAAAAATATGAGATAGAGGCTGTTGCAATAGGAAACGGAACCGCCGGGAGAGAGACCCAGGCCTACATTAAAAACCTTCCCTTTTTGCACGGCATCCAGGTATTTATGGTCAACGAAAGTGGTGCGTCAATATATTCGGCATCAGAGAGTGCAAGAGAAGAGTTCCCGGATCTTGACCTTACATTCAGGGGTGCTGTTTCAATAGGAAGACGCCTGATGGATCCGCTCTCCGAACTCGTAAAAATAGATCCAAAATCGATCGGGGTTGGCCAGTACCAGCACGATGTGGACCAATCAGCCTTAAAAGCAGCGCTCGACGATGTAGTTACAAGCTGCGTCAACATGGTAGGGGTCGATATCAACAGTGCAAGTATGCAACTTCTCACCTATGTTTCCGGTTTAGGACCTCAAGTGGCAAAAAATATCGTGGCCTACAGAAATGAAAACGGACCTTTTAGTTCTAGAAAAGAGCTTAAGAAAATTCCGCGCCTCGGCCCAAAAGCGTTTGAGCAATCAGCTGGTTTTCTCAGAATAAACAACGGCGAGAATCCGCTCGATGCAAGCGCAGTACATCCTGAATCGTATCATATTGTGGAAAAGATGGCGGCTGATCTGGATTGCACTGTTGCAGATCTGATGAGGGAAAGCGAACTTCGGAAAAAAATCGATGTCTCACAGTATGTCACTGATACTGTGGGTCTCCCCACCTTGCAGGATATCATTGAGGAACTGGCAAAGCCGGGGCGTGATCCGAGAAAAGGGATAGAAGTATTTGCCTTTGAAAATGGTATAGAAAAGATAGAAGACGTACAATCCGGGATGATGCTTCCGGGTATAGTGACCAATGTTACTGCTTTCGGAGCCTTTGTCGATATAGGGGTTCATCAGGACGGGCTGGTTCATATAAGCGAGTTGTCAGACACCTATGTAAAGGACCCTGCCGCAGTTGTAAAGGTAAACCAGAAGGTATCGGTAACAGTCATCGACGTTGATCTTGCACGAAACAGGATCTCCCTTTCCATGAAAACCGGCGCCAACAGGGAGAAAGCAAAAAAGAAAAAATCATCAGGGAAAAAGGCGCTGCAGGCCAAGGATAAATCAGTAGATAGGAATAAAGGATTTAATGATCCTTTTGCCGATTATTTTAAATAAGTGATCGCAACATTTCAATCACAAGGGTTATCACGGAAAAACAACGGAGCCACATCTTAAGAATGTTGGGGCACGGATCAAGAGGAACTTCGTGCCAATCCTCAATATCAATGTGCGGTAGGTCGAAGAAACGAGAGAAACGTTTAAAATTTCAAAAAAAAGCAGTCAGTCAGACAAATCACCGGTTTTTGAGGTGGATGATATCCTGAGGGCTCGGCAACCTATCACAAGTCTGATTGTTTACGCAGGAAAGGATTAGCCTGTGATTCGATACATGAATCGACATCCTCGAGGGACACGATTATTTCTGATCAGTGGTTCTATGTCGATCCGGAGTATCCTGAGGTTTATCCCTCCTGATGGGTAACGTGCAAGAAAGGTTGACAGGATACCTCTGCGTAAATTTTCTCAATCTTCAGTCCTTCCGGTACGATCAAGCTCCTGATTCACTATCACGGCATCCTTGCCTTTTCTGACTTTAACCCACCTTTCCAGAAGGACATTTGCCTCCACAACATCATGAGGTCAGATTTTGCTGGACCTACAAGGCGAAATTGCCTGTGCCTCTGCCCGAAAAAAGGGACTTCTCACCTTTTGTCAAAAGGAAGGAACATACCACGGCAACGGTCACCACTGCAGCGCCGGCAATGGTAAAGGTCGCGCTAAAACCAAGGCGATCAATCAAATAACCCATTATCGGCGTAAATATTCCCCCTCCTTCCATATTGCCGAAGTAGTATATACCCAGCACCGTCGAACGGTGACGCTCTGAGGTCTGGCCGAGTATATAGGCCTCTGAAACCGGCAAGCGGACATATATGGTTATCCCCATAACCAGCAACAACA
>CAYMFC010000028.1:0-10962 GCA_964389665.1 uncultured Desulfobacteraceae bacterium
ACGACGAAGCAATCTCGTAAATTCAAGTAGTTACATTGAAGGAGATTGCTTCGCTCCCGCCCGCCTCGCCTTGCGGACTCGCACCCGCCTGCCAGCGCCTGAAGCGCAGCTGATGGCGGGCAGGTGGCGGGCAGGTCGCTCGCAATGACACCGATGTCGACTTTTTACGAAACCATCAAGATATGGATCTCTTAACGTGATACGTATCTCAGCGTGCTGCTGAGAGGTTCGTTAGCATGAATAGGTAAATAAGATACGGCTTCTAAGGAGGGGCGTTCTTATGGGAGGGGGAAATTTCCCTTTCAGGTTAGATTCAGGATGGTTCTCAAAGAGGAATACGAGGCGGTACGAAGAACTGGTAACCGCCATGAATCCTAACAGAAGAAAAGGCTAACCATCGATGGTAGTGATGCCGATAAGAGTGATAAAGGAACATCCCTTGACTCCGGCCTCGTTAAATTCCTTCTCTATATCGATGAGAAATTGGATCATATCATCAAAATGCTATCCAAACATGAGGCTGCAAGGGGTTTTTTATGAGGGAAGAGGGAGCTTGAAGCTGACTGCCCGCTTTGCTTCGGTGGCTGAGGAGGGTGTGGCTTTATTGAGATTTCTGGGCTCGATACGGTAAACACCACAAACACGATAATACAACAAACACATAAGGTGCGAGAACTGATCTTAAAAGATAATGAATTCCGTAAGCTGAGCCGATATGTGTACGAGACGGCGGGAATCAATTTACACGGGGGAAAGAAGGAGTTAGTCAAGGCAAGGCTCGGCAAGATACTTCGGCATAGAGATTTTAGCTCATTCGGAGAGTATTATGACCATGTGATAAACGATACAACCGGTCATGAAGTCACCATTCTCCTCGATGCGATTTCCACCAATCTGACCTATTTTTTTCGAGAGCCGCAACACTTCAATTTTTTAACCGGAAAGGCCTTGCCTGAAATAAAGAGAAGAAAGCTCACCTCGGGGGATAAGGTTATAAGGTTCTGGAGCGCGGGCTGCTCTTCAGGCGAAGAGGCATACAGTATCGCGATCACCGTTCACGAATCCCTCAATGGCATGCAGGATTGGCAGGTCAAGATCCTGGCAACCGATATTTCGACCGAGGTTTTAGCTAGAGCGGATGCCGGCATATATGAGGAAAAGAAGCTGGAAGGTATACCATACGAATTGAAGAGAAGATATTTTCAGAGGGGAAGCAACAGATGGAAGGGCTATTTCAAGGCAAAGAAGGAGTTCAGGAAAACAATCACGTTCTTGAGGCTCAATTTCATAGAGGATTTTTCTTTTGCCAAGCCCTTTGATCTGATCTTCTGCCGCAATGTCATGATCTACTTCGATAATCCCGTGAAAGAGGGAATAGTAGGAAAATTTTTTCGGAATCTTGCCATTGGTGGGTATCTCTTTATAGGGCATGCGGAAAGTTTGAATGGGCTAAGACATCAATTCAAGTATATCCAGCCGAGCGTGTATCAAAAGATTTAGGGATTGATTGGCAGAAACTGGAAAATGGAAACTGAAAACTGAACGACCCTCGTCTCTAGGACGAGAGGTTTGAACATGGGTTGATTGTCAAATTTCAAGGAGTAACGTTAAAGCGATGAATACGGCATTGAAAAAAATAGGTCAGCTCATTGAATCCCTCGCCCTTGATACCGTCATGCTCGATCCTGAAGATATGCCGGGCCTTGGCGAGGTGTTAAAGTCCCTGGAGTCAATAGAGGATCGAGCCGAGAAAGTACAGGAGGAATCCCTGCGATCTCTCATACGGGCAATGAAGGCGTATATTGCAAAGCTTATCCTTCAAGAGAAAACCGATTTGTCTCCTTTTGAGGCGGGAATCTCTCAGCTGCAAGAAATATGCAGGGAGGCGGTAAACGAGAGGGAATGGAGCAAGGACATTTCTCCCCTTCTCAAAAGCCTAGATTATAAGGAAATAGAACCTCTTATTTCTTCGAAGCGCGTCAGGGATGCAGGCACGGAGGAAGAAAAAGACGTGCGCGGGGTGGAGGAAGCTGATGTACATGACGAAGGGAATGGGAGTGAGAATGAGGAAAGGACGCCCGGCACGCTCGGTGAAGAGGACAAGGAGATTATCTATGATTTTGTAGCCGAGTCCTTAGAAAACCTGGGAACAATCGAGGTGAGCCTGATGGATCTCGAACAAGATCCTTACAACCTCGACACGATAAATGCCATATTCAGGAGTTTCCATACGATCAAAGGCGTCTCGGCATTTCTCAATCTCAATAAGATCAATACGCTCTCCCACATCGCTGAAAATCTCTTGGATAAGGCAAGGAATGGAGAAATCTCCATAGATAGGGAAATGATAGATGCAATCCTCCAGAGCGTAGATATCTTGAAGAAGATGGTTGAAGGTGTACGGAGCACCCTTGATGCAGGGATTCCCTCCGAGGGGGATGTAACTATCGAACCAATGATTGCCAGAATAGGGCATTTTATTGAACATGCTCAAGCAAGGAGGCGTTTGGGCGAGATGCTCGTCGAGAAAGGGGCAGCCTCTACAGAGGATGTGAATGATGCCCTTACCATGCAAGATGAGGAACACAGCAAGAAGATTGGGGAGATCCTGGTGGAGGGGGAGAAGGTTGAAGCAAGCCAGGTGGTTTCTGCTCTCAGGGAACAACAACGAATAGGCCAACCAGTTGCCCTCCATATAAAGATAGATACAGGCAAGCTCGATAATGTGGTTGATATGGTTGGAGAGCTGGCGATTGCTCAGTCAATGCTCAGGCAGAATCAGTTGATCAGGGCTAGCAAAGACAGGAAGCTCGATGGCATCATCGGCCAGCTGAACCAGATTACCTCCGGCCTCCAGAGGACTGCTATGTCGCTCCGGATGGTGCCGATCAAGAATACTTTCCAGAGGATGCTACGCCTTGTGCGGGATCTTTCAAAAAAGGCGGACAAGGAGGTCAGGCTTCTCATGTCAGGTGAGGATACGGAGATAGACAGGAATATGGTGGAAGAGCTCTATGAGCCGATGGTTCATATGATCAGAAACTCGATCGACCATGGATTTGAGTCACCGGACGAGAGGCAGGCCGCAGGGAAGCCAAAGCAAGGCACCATAGAGTTAAAGGCCTATCATCGGGGAGGCAACATTGTCATAGAGATAGAGGATGATGGCAGGGGTTTGAATCGGGAAAAGATTTTAGAGAAGGCACGGGCCAAAGGCCTGATAAGTGAGGGGGAGAAACTGACTGAACGAGAGATCGATCATCTTATCTTCCATCCGGGATTTTCTACTGTGGACAGGATAACCGATATATCCGGCAGGGGCGTAGGCATGGATGTGGTGAAAAGCAGCATTATGGATCGATTGAGGGGTACTGTTGAAATACAATCAACATGGGGTACGGGAACGGCATTGATTATACGGTTGCCCCTCACCTTGGCGATAATAGACGGTATGGTGGTGAGGATAGACGGGCAGAGGTATATCATTCCTACGCTCAATGTCTATGAGACGTTCAAGCCCGCGAGGGCCGATTGCCATACCGTGAAGAAAAAAGGAGAGATGGTCATGGTCAGGGGTCAGCTGGTTCCCTTGATGCGCATCGACAGGCTCTTCGGATCGAACGGCGATCATTTCTCGACAAGACAGGCGGTTCCTCCATGGGAGAGGCTCGCAGTGGTAGTGGAAAACCAGGATACCAAGAGATGCCTGCTGGTAGATGAGTTGCTGGGAAAGGAAGAGGTGGTGATCAAAAGCCTTGGCAAGGTGTTTCAACACGTGAAGGGAATCGCCGGCGGCGTAATCCTGGGAGATGGAAGAGTCGGGCTCATTCTCGATGTTGCAGGGATTTGTGCAGTGGCCTCTGAGGGATAGTGATGGAAGTCTTTGTCGGGGTTGGAGACATGAAAGTGAGCAATGATCCTGAGGTTATTCTCGCCACCTACTCGCTCGGTTCATGTATAGGGCTCTCCATATACGACCCCCTCGTACGGGTGGGGGGCATACTCCACTATATGCTCCCGGAATCGAGCCTCGATAGGGCCAAGGCTAAGAGAAATCCTTATATGTTTGGGGATACGGGGATTCCCCTTCTCTTCACGGAGGCTTACAGATTCGGGGCAAAAAAGGGCAGGATGAAGGTTAAGATCGTTGGTGGGGCACAGATTCTCGATCAGGATGGGTTTTTTAATATCGGCAAGAGAAATTACCTCATCCTCAGAAAGATGTTTTGGAAAAACAACGTCCTGATCGACTTTGAGGATGTCGGTGGAAGCGTAAACAGGACCTTAAAGCTTGAGATAGGAAGCGGTCAAACATACCTGAAGGTGTCGGGAAGGGGAACAAGGCTCATATGAGAAGGATAGAGAACATCATTGAGAGGATAGAGCACTTACGGCCTTTTTCTCAAGTAGGCAGCAGGATCGTCGAAATCTCCAATAATCCCGACTGTTCGTTTGACGATCTTGTAGAGGTGATCAAATATGACCAGGGCATCACGGCGAATATCCTGAGAATATGCAATTCCTCCTATTTCGGTTTCAAGAAAAGGATCACATCCATCAAGCAGGCAGTATCCTATCTCGGGATAGATGAGGTAGTGCGCTTAGCGGTGATGGAAAATAGCGCTGATAATTTCAACAAGGAACAGAAGGGCTATGATCTCAAGGAGGGGGAGTTGTGGAGATATTCAGTCTCCTCTGCCATTATCGCCCAAGAATTGGCCGAGAAGAAACATATCGAAAACCTTTCCCTCGTTTTTACCTCTGCCCTCTTAAAGGATATAGGAAAGCTCATACTGAACACCTATGTAAAGGAATCCTTTGAGGACATCATGGAGTTAGTTCAAGATCAAGGATTTACCTTCAGGGAGGCAGAGCAGAAGGTGCTTGGAATTGATCATGCTGAACTGGGGGCCCGGTTAGCCGAAAGGTGGAACTTCAGTCGCGCTACAGTCAATATCATACGATACCATCATGATCCCGAGAAGGCACCTCGAAAGGATCCCTTTATTCCGATTATTTACCTGGCGGATTCCCTATGCATGATGACCGGGATTGGGGTGGGCTCGGACGGGCTCGCCTATAGGTACTACCAGGATGTTGTTGATCGTTTAGGGCTTTCTGATACGGAATTGCAGAAAACGATCGCTACGTTCCTGGACAAGCTAAGGGGCGTTGAGGAGTTGATTACTGTATCAGGAGGTAATTGAGCGATGGCCGTTAATGTCCTTATCGTAGATGACTCCTTTTCTATGAGGTCTATTATTAAGAAGACCATAAAGGTCTCCGGGTTTGAGGTTGGGAAGTTTTTGGAGGCGGCGGATGGCAGAGAGGCAATGAAGGTGCTCGTCAATGAGTGGGTGGATATTCTCTTAACCGATATCAATATGCCGAACATGAACGGTATGGAGCTGATAGGGGAGATGAAAAAGGATGAGGTTCTCAGGTCAATCCCCGTGGTAATGGTGACCACAGAAGGAAGCGAAAGGAGGGTTCGAGAAGCTATGGAAATGGGGGCAAGAGGCTATATCATGAAGCCATTTCTCCCTGAGGAGATAAAAGGGACATTATGCAACATTTTGGGGGAGGCTGCGTATGCGAAGAAAGAGCTTGATGAAGGTTATGAGGGCGGCGATTTCTGATGTACTTGAGACCATGTTTTTCATGACCGTGCAATTTGGTGAAAGCAGATGCACGCTTCAGGAATGGTTTTTTGATAAGCAAGTATTATTCGGGGCGACCATCAGCTTTAACGGCCCCTCATCAGGTTCGCTGTGGCTTGTGGCACCCGTATCGGCGCTGAACGAGATTACAGCTAACTTCCTTGGCCGCGGGAAAGATGAAATCAGCGATGAGGAGAAAAGGGATACGGTAAAGGAGGCCCTTAACATGATTGGAGGGCACGGATTTTCGCTGTTTGGCAGAAAAGACACGTTTACCTTAGGAATCCCCCGTTCGATTGAAGGGCTAACACTCAGCGAGAATATACAGGGAAATCCAAGCAAGCACACCATTCTCATTGCGGCAGGGCACAATCGTTTAGCGGCAGGGATTGAGTTTGGTTAAAAGGAGCGTTGGTTTTCAGCCGCCAAGACACGAAGTCGCCAAGAGCATAGAACACATATTATATCACAAAATAGTCGGCACCTTTTTGATAGTGAACTATAACGTATTTCTGCTTTGTGCCTTGGTGACCGAATAGTTGCAGAGGAGAAATGAAACAAAAGATAAAAGTGCTGGTGGTTGATGATTCGGCGGTGGTCAGGAAGGTTTTTAGGGAAGGGCTATCACGTGAAAAGGACATAGAAGTAGTGGGGACTGCGCCTGACCCCTATGTGGCAAGGGATAAGATCGTAAAGCTGAAACCTCACGTGGTAACCCTGGACATAGAGATGCCGAGGATGGATGGCATTACATTTCTAAGGAAATTGATGAGGTACTATCCCCTTCCTGTTATTATCGTGAGCTCCCTGACTCCAAAGGGCAGCAAACTGGCCATGGATGCCCTCTCCCTCGGCGCGCTGGAGGTCATCTCAAAGCCATCGAGCGCCTATTCCGTCGGTGAGATGAGCATCCAGTTGATTGATAAGATACGGGCTGTAGCCCATGCAAGGCTGAAACCAAGAGAGGAAAGGGAAGCCCAGAAAAATGCCCAGGTCATAGAGGCCTATCAAGCGCTATCAGAGACGACCAATAAGGTAATCGCCATCGGCGCCTCGACGGGTGGAACAGAGGCTCTTAAGGTTGTTCTCACGGCAATGCCCCCCAATGCCCCGGGTATCCTTGCCGTCCAGCATATGCCTGCCAACTTCACTACCTCCTTTGCACAAAGGCTCAACGAGTTGAGTGCCATGACCGTGAGAGAGGCAAAGGATGGCGATTCATTGATGAATGGGATAGCTCTCATTGCTCCCGGAAATTACCATATGCTGCTGAAGAGGAGCGGCGCGAGATATTACGTGCAGATAAAAAACGGGCCGTTGGTGAACCATCAGAGGCCTGCTGTGGATGTTCTGTTCCACTCCGTTGCATCCTATGCGGGAAGCAATGCAATTGGTGTTCTTCTGACCGGTATGGGTTCAGACGGTGCCATAGGATTGCTGAAGATGAGGAAGGCTGGGGCGCGGACAGTAGTGCAGGACGAGAAGAGTTGTATTGTGTTCGGAATGCCGAAAGAGGCAATTAAATTGGGGGCGGCTGAAAAGGTAGTTTCCTTGGAAAATATTGCACGGACGA
Organism: uncultured Desulfobacteraceae bacterium; assembly: GCA_964389665.1. Taxonomy (GTDB): domain Bacteria; phylum Desulfobacterota; class DSM-4660; order Desulfatiglandales; family B25-G16; genus B25-G16. Next base: position 7,234 of record CAYMFC010000028.1, read on the forward strand.
CGATCAACATGATAGGAGAATAACATGACTGATAACCATGGGTGGGCCGAAACAACGGGAGGTTTTTTGAAAGAGAAGATCTCTGAAATAATGGACGATAAGTTTTCCAGCAAAGAGATAGAGCGATTGATACATTGTTTAAGGCAATCCATGGGTGATAATCCTGGCTTTGATAACGAGCTTTTCTTCAGAGACCTTGCCTATGAAATGACAGGGCAAGTGAAGGAGCTGGCATCTTTGATTATTGATTTCAGGAAAGAACTGACGATTCACCCTGCGTTACCTGATATCGCGGTGAAGTATATTCCAGAGGCCGCTGATCAGTTGGAGACCATAATCGATTCAACGGCGATGGCTGCCAACACGATTATGGATAACCTCGAGGGCATGTAGGACGATGTTGATGCGTTAAAAAAGAGCGTTGATTCCCTCAGGCAGGGGACAATTCACGTGAAGGACCGGGAAAGCGATGGGGTTGACCGTATTCCGGATAGACAGACACATAGGGATATCTCCACTTTTTCGGCTGCATTGAGCCACATATCGATAACTCGATCTTGCTGATTTCTGATTCATGTATACCAATGAGCTTCCAGGATCTAACCGGCCAGAGGATTGAGCGAATCATTAACCTCGTAAATCAGATAGAGGAGAGGATTAACAATATGGTACTATCCTTTGGCATTAAGCTCACCGAAAAGGAGAGAAATCCCCATATCTCCTCGAATGAAGTGCAGAGGGCAGTCGAGGAAAAGGTGACAGAGCCCGCAGGTCCCCAAAGAGAGGGAAAGGGCCTTGATCAAGCAGACGGACAAAAAGAAATATGGGGGTTGAAAAAAAAATATATATGAGATAAATAGTAATGGAGCGACAATGTTGACTTCCTCTCGTAGCGTAGGGAAAGAAAATTGCGGCACATCCCCTCACTTCTTCTCATTGTGCAGGAGATATCGTGGAGAAGAGTGAGGGAGCCTTTCCCTTGCGGGGGAATATGCGAGGGGATTATCTGATCCTGGAAGGGCCCTAAACGATAGTGAGCCGTTGGTAGAACGCATAAAGGAAGGGGTGAGTTTTATTGAGGCTGGGGCATCTGAAAAGGGCCAGGGTGATAGTGAACTCGGGAGGATTATCAGAGAGTTGTCCGTGATAGCGAATGTAGCGGTCTTTAGGTTCCATCGCGGGGATTATAGGTAATGGAGGGGTCAGGGTTGAAGAAGGTTCAGGGTTCAGGTCGTTTGTGCAGCCCGACCGCACCTGTGAACCTGTCAACCGTTACTGAGTATTTCCATCGAGATATAGCTGCGAGTAACGAAACAGGGAAGTAGATCCGTATGGCGAAGATACTGGTTATCGATGATGATCCGGTCATATTGGACGTCATCTCGGAGATTCTAAGGACAAATAATCATGAAGTAGTAGTTGCCCACAACGGCGAGTACGGCATTAGGAAGGTGAGCAATGATTCGTTTGATCTCGTTCTCACGGACCTCGTGATGCCGGATGTCGGGGGTATGGGGGTACTCGAGCATATCTCAACCATGTTTCCCCAACCCCCGTGCATTATCCTCACCGGTTATGGAACCATCAAGAGTTCGGTTGAGGCAATACAAAAAGGTGCCTTTGACTACATAACGAAACCCATAACAGCAGTCGAGCTGTTGAGTGTTGTGAAAAAGGCATTGCAGTTCAAGGATCTGGAGGAGGAAAATAAAAGGCTCAAGAAAGAATTACAGCAGAAATACCGCTATGGAAATCTTGTTGGTACCAGCAATGTCATTGAGAAGATTTATGATATCATCGATAAGGTGGCCGATACGGACAGCACGGTTCTTATCAGTGGCCCCAGTGGTACGGGCAAGGAGCTCATCGCGAGGGCCATTCACTATGAAAGCAGCAGGGGCAATAAGCCGATCGTCGTTATTAATTGTGGCGCCATTCCGGAGGAATTGCTTGAAAGCGAGCTGTTCGGCCATGAAAAGGGCGCCTTTACAGGTGCTTATAGGAGCAGGATCGGTCGCTTTGAGATGGCGAACGGAGGGAGCATTTTTCTGGATGAAGTGGGGGAAATGAGCCCCGCGCTCCAGGTAAAGCTGCTGCGCGTGCTTCAGGATCAGAGCTTTGAAAGGGTAGGCGGGACGAGGACCATCCATGTAGATGTGAGGATTATCGCGGCTACCAATAAAAATCTAACGGTGGCCATAAATAATGGAACCTTTCGTGAAGACCTGTATTATCGACTGAATGTTGTTCCCATACGGGTTCCTTCCCTGAAGCAGAGAACATCCGATATACCTCTCCTCATTGATCACTTTTTGAAGAAATTGCAAAAGGGAAAGAAAAGAAGACTCACGGGTTTTACTTCCCAAGCAATGAAGGCTATGCTCGATTATGAGTGGCCGGGTAACATACGGGAACTCGAAAATATGATAAAACGGCTCACCATACTGTGCGAGAATGAGGTGGTCACCTTCGATGACCTTCCAGAACATATCCAACGGGTGGATACAACAATTCCGTCAGAGCAAGACGAAATTGTTGAAGATAGCATATCCCTCGATGAGGCCGTTCGATGTTACGAAAAAAGACTCATCCTCGAGGCCTTGGAGAAGAGCGGCTGGGTTAAAACAAAGGCGGCAAAGCTCCTTAATATCAACAGGACAACGCTGCTGGAGAAGATCAAGAGGCAAAACCTGGCCGGAGAAACTCCTGCATTGGCCGCTAAATAGCTATTGTCAAAATATTGGCCATCTCACCACCTACCTTTTGCCCTTTGTATTTATGACCTCCGAAGGATAGTGCTTTCATAGTTTCGGAATCCTCTTTCCCAAGCTTCATAGCCGCCTATAAGCCATCGTCAAACGATCGCATTGGCATAGTAGTTGCTCTCCATACCTGTATGAGGATCTATCGAAGAAGCAAATCTCTCTATACCGTGGCTCTCCTCCTCATGATGATAGCGGTATCGTACGATCTGGATGCCGCTCTCCGTTCATCAACCTCAGCCGGCACCGATAAAGCAGAAAGGGAACAGCCAGACCTCGAGAGGCTGATTGCCACGGCATCTGATGACGGCAGAGACGATACCGCATATCTCCTGAAGGCGATCCATGCCCTTGATAAGACGAACGGAAACAGGACCCATGCGGCCCGGATGTCAGGAATCAGCGTGTGCGCCCTGAGGAGCAAGCTCAACCAGTACCGAGAAAAAATGGAGGCCCAATAAACAGGCATGTAAATTGCTATATGATAGTACTGCGAACCTGAGAGGGGTAACCGAAAAGAAGGATAGCGGCATGTCGGAGAGTTTATCATTCAGAAAGGTATTTCATGTCCTGGAGAGCGCGATCAGCATAAGCCGCCAGCGGCATAATCATATCGCAAGCAAGATCAGCAACCTCGATACGTCAAATGACAAGCCAAGAGACATAGACTTTAAGGCTGCCCTGGCTAGGGCTATTGAAACGGAACGGCAAATCTCCCTGTCGAGGACCCATCCAGGGCATATGGAGGTGGGAATGAATCCTGAAGGCCCCGTCCAGCCGTTTGAGGAAGACGGGGAATGGAACAGCTGCAATTGGGTTACTATAGATAGGCAGATGGTGAAGTTGATGGAGAATAATCTGGCTCACAGAACAGCAGTCGAGCTTCTTTTAAGGAAGATTGCCATACTGAAAGAGGTTACAAGAGAGGGTGGACCGTAACATGAACTCGTTACTCACACTTGAGATA
>CAYMFC010000028.1:11062-17115 GCA_964389665.1 uncultured Desulfobacteraceae bacterium
TGAGATAGGGAGGTAAAGGATGGCTGATTTGAGGATCGAGAATGTACCGCGGGTAGCTTTGGGCAATAGCACAGAGATCAAGCAAAAAGACGCAACGGGCTTTGCCGAAGTTGTTAAAGGTGCAATAACCGAGGTCAGCAGACTAGAGAGAGAGGCGGACGGTTCGATCATTGATCTGCTCAAGGGAAAGGCCGATATCACCCAGACAATGATAGCTCTTGAAAAGGCGGATATATCAATGCGATTGGTCCTTGTTGTGCGGAATAAGGTTATCCAGGCTTACAGAGAAATAATGAATATGCAATTTTAACTATTCATTGTATTTCGTTTGAACCTCTTTATAGGGAAGATGATGAAATGAAGGATTCAGTAAATAAATTTCTTGCCAATATAAACTCACTGCCTCTTTCCAAAAAGCTCAGCATGGCTTTTATTCTGATCCTTGTGATTGCCGGATTTGTACTCATGTTTCTATGGGCAAATCAGATAGAGTACCGGATTTTGTTTAGCAACCTTTCCCAGGAGGATGCCGGAGCTGTCGTGTCTGAGCTAAACGAAAGAAGGATACCCCACAAGCTTGAAGCGAATGGAAGTATAATCTTGGTGCCGGCGGAACAGGCGCTGGAGTTGCGGCTGGCTTTGGCTGGCGAGAACCTTCCAAGCGGAGGCGGTGTGGGATTCGAGATCTTCGATCACATGGATTTTAGAACGACCAAATTTGTCCAGGAGTTGAACTACCGAAGAGCCCTGCAAGGGGAGCTCGCAAGAACGATCAATAACTTTAAGGAGGTAAAAGGCTCAAGGGTATTTATCGTGCTCCCAAAGGAATCTCTCTTTGTTGAGGAGAGCACATCGGCCTCGGCATCGATCCAGTTGGATCTACGATCAAGCTTACCTCAGGACAAGCTTGTCGCGATCGTCCATCTTGTCGCAAGCGCGGTCGAAGGGCTCGAACCAGAACAGGTTACGGTTGTGGATACAAAGGGTACGGTTATCTTCAAGGGTGGAAGCAGGGATGGAACAGACGCTTTGCTCAGCGATGCAAAGTTTGACTATAAAAAGAAGGTTGAGAACCTGATTCGGGAAAATGTGCAAAGTATGCTGGAAGGAATTGTAGGGAAAGGAAAGGCGATCGTAAGGGTCAATGCAGAGATTGATTCAAATAAAGTATCCTTGAGCGAGGAGGAATATGATCCCTCCACGGCGGTGGTGAGAAGCAAGAGAAACATACGCGAATTCACTCAGAAGGATGAGGATCGCGCTGAGGAGACTGCTCAGACAGTGATCGACAGGAGAAGGGGTGCCCTCCCATCGGCGCAAGAAGCACAGGGAACCCAGAGCAAGGAAGATGTTACCATCAATTACGAAATCAATAGGATCACCCGGACCACCCTGCGGCCGGCGGGAGACATCAAACGTCTTTCCGTGGCAGCGGTTATTGATGGTACGTATAAGGTAGAGACATTACAGGATGGAGCCATTACGAAGAGCTACATCCCCAGAAGCGATAAGGAGTTGAGACAGTTCGAGGACCTGGTAAAGAAGGCAATGGGCTACGATGTGGATAGGGAGGATCAGGTTTCGGTGAGTTCTATCCCCTTTACAGAGGTAAACTCCATGCCTGCGCAGGGGGAAACAGAAGGGGGAGGAGCTGCCGCTGACGTTTTAAAACTGGTGGAAACGTACAGGAGACCGCTCGTAAACATCCTTCTCGTTGCAGTGGCCTTTTTTTTCGTAGTCAGACCCTTGCTGAGGGGATTAAAGAAGATGAGCAGGGAGGCTGCCGCGGAGAAAAGGGAACTGCCGGCGGGCCAGAAGGAATATGGGCAGATTGAGGAACCAAGGCAGGGGAATTCGAGGGAACGGGTTTTTGAGCTAAGCAGGAGCGATCCTGGGAAGACCCGGCAGCTCATTAAGGGATGGATAGGCGAGCAGGAATAACGATGAACGATAACCTACGGCCTGAAAACTTAACAGGGCCCCAGAAGGCAGCCATCTTTCTGCTTGGCATGGGCGAGGAGTTTACCTCGACAGTAATCAAAGAACTCGATGAGCAGAGCATAAAGAGGATCGGCAGATACATGTCGGAGATCACCTTCATCCCTTCAGACGTGCTTCAGGCAGTGATGGATGAGTTCTTAACAAACTTCGAAAACAACGTTAACCTCGCCGTATCAGGCAGAGAGTTCCTCGAGCAAGTGATAGCCAAGAGCATCGATGAAGAAACCGCAAGGGATGTCTTTAAGGTCATAGGATCAAAAACGGCCAATGTACCCCTCAGTGATCTCGTCTATGTATCTGCGGATAGCCTGGTGAATGTCATCAAGGGGGAGCACCCCCAGACCATAGCGGTCGTCCTCTCCTATCTTCCCCAGGAGAAGGCCGCAGAGGTACTAAGCCTCCTTCCAGAGGAGATGAAGGCGGATGTAAGCCTCAGGATAGTGAAGATCGGGCATGTGCAGGATGATGTGTTGCAGGATCTGGATGAGTCGATTAAAAGGGATCTCTCCAGGATCGGCGTTGCGTCAAAGAAGATTGATGGCGTGCAGGTATTGGCCAACATACTCAATGAGGTCGATAAAGGGACGGAAGATGTTGTCCTTTCCTATGTGGAGAAGGAGGATGGAGATCTGGCTGAGATGATACGGCAGAAGATGTTTGTTTTCGAGGATCTTTTGCAGGTTGATGACAGGGGTTTCAGAGAAATTCTCAAGAATATAGATAAGTTGTTGATAAAGGCCCTAAAGACCGCCTCGGATGAGATGAAACAGAAGGTGTTCGCTAACCTTTCGGAGAGGGCCTCTGAGATGCTCAAGGAGGACATGGAAGCGGCCGGTCCGGTGAGGTTGAAGGAGGGCGAGGAAGCTCAGCAGGGAATTCTAAGGATCGCAAAGCGGCTCGAGGCAAAAGGAAAGGTAGTGCTTGGCGGCAAGGGAAAGGAGGAGGTCTTTGTCTGATAAAGATCCAGGGAATATGGGGGAGGCCAAATTCTGGACGGCATATGAGTTGAAGGCATTTGGAGCTCCATCCGGGTCCAGGGAGGTTTATGAGGGCGAGTTTGTCTCCATTCAGAGTGGGGAGCATGAAGAGGCAGCATTTATTCCCCTTGCCCGAGGTGAACGCGCTTTTAGTCAGAGCGAGGAGGCAGCGGATATTGTGAAAAAAGCCCATGAACAGGCCGTTCAGATTGAGCAGGAGGCCTATGAAAAGGGGTTTACCCAGGGAGAAAAGGACGGTCTGGCGCTGGGGGAGAAAGAGGCATTAAAGGTGATTGAACATATCGAGGAACTCGCACAAGGGATGACCCGTCTCAGAAGAGAGTTGGTAAAGCAGTATGAGAAAGATATCATTGAGCTTGTCTTCGCCATTGCAAAGAGGATAATCCATCAGGCAATACAGACAAATGAAGAGACTGTTAAGGGGGTTCTCTTTGAGGCAGCAGAGTTAGCAGCTGAGAAAAGTGAGCTCACCATAAGGATCAATCCGGAGGATTTCAACTTCGTTGAGCAGTTACGACCCGAGTTCTTTACGAGATTTAAGGAACTCAAGTCTATGACGGTTACCTCGGATCCATCTATCACGCGAGGAGGATGCCTGCTTGAAACCCCTTATGGAGAAGTAGATGCCAGGATTGAAACGCAGCTTGAGAGGGTCTACCAGACACTGGAAGGGGTTTATAAGGAAACGTTATAAGTGCATAACGTTGAACCAATGATAGATGTCAGAATGGGATTTCCAGGTTTAGGGGAGGATTATCGAGGAGCGATGGCAGCGGACAACGGACAGCGGACCCGCCCGCCTCGCCTGAGCGAGAGCGATGGCGGGCAGGCAACGGGCAATGGAAATGGCCATATCGAATGGGATGACTATTTCTCTGCGGTTGGCTCATGCCGGCCCGTGAAGCTGGAGGGCAGGATCGTTAAAGTGGCAGGGCTCGTTGCGGAAGGCCATGGCCCGGGGTTGGGCATAGGAAGCATCTGCGCCATCAGGGATTCAGAAGGTCTCGATATCCAGGCGGAGGTAATAGGATTCAGGGATAAAAGGGTGCTTGTTATGCCCTTTGCCGAGACACGAGGAATAAAGCCCGGAAGCCGCATCGTTGATCTAGCCCAAAGGCCTTACGCCCGAGTGGGAGAGCCATATCTGGGCAGGGTTATAGATGGCCTCGGCAACCCCCTCGATGGAAAGGGCGTCATACGGGCGGAACGGGAATACCCCATCTATGGAGATGTACTCAATCCCTTGAACAGGGAGGTGATCCGGGAAGTGATGGATGTCGGCGTCTGTCCCGTCAATGCGTTGATAACGATGGGGAAGGGGCAGAGAATAGCTATCATGTCAGGATCAGGCGTGGGGAAGAGCGTTCTGATGGGCATGATAGCAAGAAATACGGAGGCAGACGTTGCCGTTATTGCCTTGATCGGGGAACGGGGCAGGGAGGTGCGGGAGTTCATCGAGAATAGCCTTCGTGAGGAGGGACTGAGGAAGTCTATTGTCGTCGTTGCAACGTCGGATTCCCCGGCTTTAGTGAGGATACGGGGAGCTTATCTCGCAACCACCCTGGCGGAATACTTTCGTGATAGAGGATTGGATGTGATCCTCATGATGGATTCCATTACCAAATTCGCCATGTCGCTGCGGGAAGTCGGATTGGCGGCGGGAGAACCGCCCTCGGCAAAGGGCTATACCCCGAGCGTATTCACCCAGATACCGAAGCTGCTCGAGAGGGCTGGTACGGTCCAGGGTAAGGGAAGCGTTACCGGAATCTATAATGTGCTGGTTGAGGGCGACGATATGAGCGAGCCGATCGCCGATGCGGTCCGCTCCGTGGTAGACGGCCATATAGTACTCTCTCGAGACCTCGCCAACAGGGCGCATTACCCTGCCATTGATGTATTGGCAAGTATCAGCAGGGTGATGAGGGATATCATCGAGCCTGAACATCTGGGCAACGTGAAAAAGCTGCTCCAGGTGCTGAAAGTTTACAGGGATGCGGAGGACTTGATTACTATAGGCGCCTATGTGGATGGCAGTGATCCTGAGATAGATTATGCCAAGAGGATGATCGGAGCGATTCATTCCTTTCTCAGGCAAGACATCCACCAGAAGGTACGCTTTGATGAGAGCATTGCCCGGCTCAAGGCATTGTTTTCGGAATAACTATGTATGAATGAGCGTTTTCACTTTCATGGTTCGAGTTTTGATCAATGAAACCATTCATCTTCAGGCTTGAGAGTATACGTCGCTATAGGGGGCATCTGGAGAAAAAGGCTCAGGGCGAGTTAGCAAAGGCGAGAAGTCGACAAAAAGAGATGGAGACGGCGGTGAATCGGTTGGTCTCAGAGAGGATGGATCTCGCCAAAAGGTGCAGTGATGAGGCATTTTCAGGTATGTATGTCCCCCTCTATATGATGTACGGGTCCTTTTTGGAAAGGCTCCGCAGTGAGCTTGAGGACGCACATGGCGAATTGATGAATGCAGCGGAGAAGGTGAGGACACGGGAGGAGGCTCTGCTCAGGGAGTCGATAAACAGGAAGGCGCTGGAGGCTCTCAGGGATTTGAGGCGCAGAAGGTATGATGAGAACCTGGAGAGAGAGGGGCAGAAGGTTTTGGATGAATTGGTTATCCTGAGAAGAGGGCGCGAGTCATGAGGATGTTGAGCCAGGTCATCGTAGCCTCTCTATTCACCGTGAAGATCATCGTGGGTTCCCTTTTCGTCTATCAGATGAGCTTTGGAGGCGTGCCCTTGGAGGCAAGCGCCATAGCATCAGAACGTGGGCATAGTCCCGAGGGAGGAGAAACTCCGGCACGAAATCAGTCTCCTGACCCAGCACCTCAGCAGAAAGCGGCCAGGTTGATTGAAAAGCTGGATATCGACCTTGCGATAGAGCTTCTGTCCAACATGAAGGGCGATATAGTAGGCGATATTTTTTCATTCCTGGATGTACAAAAGGCGGCTACGATAAGCGAAGAACTCGCAAGGAAGAGATAGGCCACTATGCATACAGAACAATGGTTCCTGTTGGGGAGGATAGGCCGTGAGAGGCGAGATT
>CAYMFC010000029.1:0-16541 GCA_964389665.1 uncultured Desulfobacteraceae bacterium
ATGCACATCACCGCATCGGTGTTTATCAACGATGATGAGGCAGGCCTCCATCACGACTTCGATACCTGGCTTGAGAAGCTCGCTCCCCATGAGCCTGTCTCCCAGTACCGGCATAATGTGGGCGAGGACAACGCAGACGGCCATATCAAAAGGCAGATCATGGGCAGAGAGGTTGTGGTTGCCGTTACCGATGGCAAGCTGGACTTCGGCCCATGGGAACAAATCTTCTATGGCGAGTTCGATGGCCGCAGGCGTAAAAGGGTCCTGGTCAAGATAATCGGGGAATAAAATCGTTACACGATTTTATTATAGGAGCTTGATATGAACGCAAAAAATACCAAAGGCACCATAGACTTTGACCATCTCTTCAACCTAATGCTGAAGGAGAAAGACATCGCAGAAATGGCCAGTGGTTACCTCTGCGATGTCAAGGGGATCGACAGGGGAATCGTTTACAATGAGCTGCTCCCCAAAAAGCTGATCGGATACTGCCCGGAGAGAAAGGCCCTCGCCTTTCCCCTTATAAGAGGATTTGTGATCGTAGGGATTCAATATCTGACGATCGAATCAACGGAAGTTGACGGGAAGATCATGATGGAAGGCAGGGAATACTGCCACGAGGAGAGCGACCTAGAAACCGGGATTTTCAACATGCAGAAGAACTTCAAAGAGGTGATCATCACCAACGGCATCCTCGACCTCTTGAGCACGGGAATGACGGGTGTTTCCCTCCCAAGCTTGAAGACGTTGTCGCAACTGCAACTTTTTTCAGATATGAAGGCAACAGTCTGCTTTACGAACACCGTGGATAGAGACACGGCCGTAAAAAGGGTCATCGAAATCCTCCCAAAGGCGAGGATCATCACTGTGCCGCAGGAGTTCAAGCACCTTAATCATCTGCTGCTTGCCAAAGGACGGGATACTGTCAAGGAGCTTTTTTTGGAATCCGGTGCGATAAAACCCGAAAAACAACCATCGAGGCACAAAGGAAATGAGGCCTGTGACGAGGTGGTATGCCGCTATTTCACGGAGCCCGGCCCGCACAATACGGATGCCACCCTTGAGGCGGCAAAAAAAAGGGCAAAGGAGTTAAAAATAGGCAACATTGTGGTATCCAGCTGCAGAGGGACGACCGCCCGCAAGGCCCTTGCCCTGTTTGGGAACGATTTTTCCATTATCGTCGTCACGCACGTTACCGGTTTCAAAGAACCCAACTACCAGGAACTTCCCAAAGAGGAAAGAACGTATCTCTTAGGCAGGGGTGCTCATGTGGTGACCTCCGAGCATGCATTTGGCGGGGTTGGCCGGGCATTCAGGAATAAAACGGGTACCTACCAGATCGATGAGGTCATTGCCTATACCTTGAGGACCTTCGGGCAGGGAACCAAGGTAGCCATTGAGATTGCTCTCATGGCAGCAGATGCGGGGCTTGTCAGGACTGATGAGGATATTATTTCGATCGGAGGGACCTCACAAGGTGTTGACACGGCGCTGGTGCTGAGGGGGACTAATACCCATACCTTCTTTGACCTCAAGGTAAAGGAGGTCATCTGCAAACCAGCCTCGTTTTAGATCCTGGTATCTCGCGAGAAAAACCCACCTCGCTCCGCTCCTCGCAATGACGTCACATACTATTCAGCACATGACCCCGGCACTTCGCTTCAGGGTTCATTATGAAAGAAACGTATCGCTGAACATGGGGATGTCTTTTTTTGCAGGGAACAGGGAGATGTCTTTTTTTGACATATTCCCTTAAAATAAAGGTGATTGCATGGTCCCGAAAAATGGGATAAATTGCCTCTCGGCCATGAGCCCCTCGGCCTTGAGCTCGGGGCCGAATGGCTCGAGGCCGAAGGGCAACCAACCTATAAAGGTAGTATGCGGATTGGATTCATCCGGTTTTTCGGGACAAATGTCAGAGCATAATAAGGGCATAGCAAAAAAAGACATCCCCCTGTTCCTCACATGCATAGCTTTTCGGGAAAAGGGTGTACAACAAAAAAAAGACATCCCCATGCTTTTGCATTGCAGTTTCTCAGGAGAGCAAAGTGTTGTCCGAGCTTATTGAGAAGTTACGCCATGGACACATACCTGCAAGGTTCTTTGAAAAGACAGGGCGAAACAAACCCTGGACATTTAAGAAACTATGCTTACCTTGTGACCAAAAATTTATGATCAAAAATTTATATTGACAATGCCGTTACGTTCGGGCATATAGAGCAGTCCTTTGCGGTTGCTACTTTAGCAACATGCGCGCAGGGAACCTAAGTATATAAAAAGAAAGGATGTGATACCCATGGTTTGTACAACGCTACGAGAGGGTTATGAGTGTGTTTTCATGACCAAGAAAGGATGCCAATTCAATGGAGGCAGGTGTCATACTATTGTCGAGCAGTGCGATGGCTGTCAGAGAATCGTCGACTATCCTACCGGTAAGTTCTGCATGAACTTTCTAGATCCTTCCGCTAAATGGAAAAAAGGGGTTTGCAACATGGCTACCCACGTGAAGAGAAATCACGTAGACGATAACCATAAGCTCAATCCCTTGAAGGCATCGAAAAGAAGCCACTAAGAAATCCCCGTCAGGCATTCATTTCCATTGATAAAAAGGTTTTCTAGGTACCAACGAGGTAGTTCACTCTGGGTTGATACCCCGAAGGGAAGACTGATCCGAGGGATTCCGGGCATTTCCTTTACAGAATCGGTGAAACATTTGAAGAGGGAGAGCCATGCGTGCCTCTAAGGCAATGATAAAAACCGCATCCCCGGTGCATGCGTCTCTCCCTAAGAGGGATAGTCTGCACTCGGATGGCGGCAGCTTACCTCCAAGAACTCTCCGATCCCGCACCAAGTTCCGTGCTGTAAAAGCCCTCAGGTAAAGAATTCAAGCCCAGATGACGTGGCTTTGGAGCCTCTCGGAAAAGGGCCGATAGTGTACTCCCAGATCACTGTGTTGTCGGAGTAATGGAGTACTGGAGTGGTGGAGTAATGGTCTTTCACTGAAGGAAGGGTTTTGAAAATCAGGGAGGATGCACCAACATTTTTTCCCGTGGATCTTTTTATGGAGGATATCAGCTATGATGATTTTCAACACTCCAATCATCCAATACTCCATTACTCCTTATCAATGAAAGAACCATGACCGGCAGAGCCACCGTTTCTGACCACACCCAGAGGACGTGTTTTCTGAGATGGATAAAAACGGTGCTCCTAGACAAATTCCCCCTCAGTATTCAATATCCAGAGCCATCTGTTATGAAAAACACATCCCATCCACTCCTTGCCCATACCTATACAGTTTGAGGCAAGGGTTGCGATTTTCATAGGTTTGTCATAGGATAGTACCCACGAGAAGGCCTGGGAGGATATCTGAAGGGACCTTTAAGCTTGATTCCTAAAAGGGCGGCGGTTCGAAATGTCGAGACAGAAGAGAACCTTGTTATACTGTCTGATTGGTATAGGCACTGCGCTATGCCTTTTTGTCCTACTCCAGGAATTGTGCCTCCACCTCTTTCACAAGCCCCCGGCCCTGTTTGGCGCTCCCTTTGCCCTCCTTGCTGCCGCCCTGCTGGTTTCTCTACTCTTGAACATCTCAGCAGCAAAGCGGCTCAAGACTCTTACCGGAGATCTGGATAAGCTCCATGAGGGCAACCTAGAGGGGCTTTCCTTACGGCCTTCTGATGAGGGTGAGGATCTTCCACGGGCCATTCGGGGAATCGCACGGCAACTACGGGAAAGCGAGCAGAAGCACGAGATACTCCTTGAGATTACTCGAACCGTCTCCTCCCGCCTTCACCTCCAGGAGGTGCTGGATGCTATTGTCGAACTTCTCACAAGGCAATTCCGTCTTGATGCATGCTCAATCCGCTTGCTCGACAGGGACGGCAATCTCAGGATCAGGAGCCAAAGGGGTTTGAGCGAGAAATTCGTGGAAACAGCAACGAGAAAACCAACTCCCGATAGCTACTCAGGCGAGTGCTTTCTTACGGGAAAGATGGTCATCATCAATGACGCCGAGAAAATCGATAAGCCCATTTCAACGACCCTTCTGGTTGGCGAGAACATCCAATCATTTGCGGTAACTCCTATAGAGGCAGAGGGTGCGATTATCGGGGTTCTCGTAACTTCTTCCAGGAAAAAGAATTACTTTTATGAGCGATTTAACGACCTCATCTACATTATCGCCAATCAGATCGGCACGGCAATAAGGATATCCCAGCTCTATGACAAGGTATATACCGTCAGCCAGGAACTTGAGAGAACGGTTCAAGAAAGGACACAAGAGCTCGATGAAAAGGGCAAACAACTCATTGAGGCGGAACGGCTCGCTGCCTTAGGCAAAATGGCCGATAGGGTCGCCGATGAGTGCAGGAATTCCCTTACCATAATCGGCGGATTTGCGCGGAGGCTGTATGAAAAGACGCCTGAGGACGACCCACAAAAGAAGGACTTGAAACTCATCATTGAGCAGGTCATGATCCTTGAGGATAGGGTTTCAAGGATCGTTGATGTTAAAAGGGACGTGAGTTAACCCTTCCTTATCAGAGGGAGACACACACCGTATATTTGCGAGAGGGGATGCCTTACTTCCAGCAAGATACCGTCTCCCTCGTGAAGTTTCGCCTTCAAACCAACCAGTTACCGGTGGATTAAAACCTAACCCAAATTTCCTTTTTCATGCGGCTTAGGGCACTGGGTACAGGGCGACATCAATCCCTATCTGAGTGAACAACAAGAGCAGTAGCCCGTTGAAAGACATGACTAAACCTTGATGTCAATAAGCGTACCCTCTGAGGGGCTCGATTCCTTGCCTGATTGCTCCCTTCCCCTGCCCTTTTGCATATCCTCGCGATCTCCTTCCTTCCTCTTCTCGCCCTCAGCCTCTATCCTCTTTTCAGACTCAAACTCCTTCAGTTTGTCCTTTTCCTGCTTTCTTTTATCCTCTTCTTGCTGTATCCTTCGTTGTTGGCTCAGTTCCAGGGCCTGCTTCCTGACGGAATGCGCCTCTTCGATGGCATCTGATTGTCCCAAAATGATACTTACCTCTGTGCTGCTCATCATTGCCTCCTCCAAGATACCTCCTTTGAACATAGGTTTTCTGGAGATGGAAAACCGTACAGCCACTCAATTCATCGCAACGCTCTTTTGTTGTGCCAGAAGTTCTGATTGTCCGGGTATAACGAACGGCGATTCGGGAACCTCACACGGCTAAAAATCTGGTGATATAGGCCTCTCTCACCGCTCCCTCAGACAATGACCCGTTTATCCCACCTATGATAAGCTCCTTCAGTCTCTCCAATGGGGCAACCTCGCTGCTTCGATTGATCTCCTGGGCCAACATGTCGTAGATGATGCCTCTCAACTGCACTTCCCTGCGTTTCATCTCCTCTTTCACCTTATTATTCGGCACACAAAAGGAAATACTAAAGGAAAGATAGGTAAAATCCTTGCTCTTGTGAAAAGGAATGACGAGCGAGTGAAAGTGTATCAGTTGAACCCTTGGGACCGGCAATCCCTGTTGCAGGGTTTTATTGATCTCACTGGGTGCAGCAGTGATCTTCACCCGCCTCATGGACCAATACCCAAGCCCCATAGCAAAACATAAGCCCAAGGCAATACAAGGCCAAAGCCATCTCTTTCCCCCATGCCTTCTTCCAGAATCTTGGCGGTTTGTCTCACATGGAATCGATTGAAGCTCTCCATCAGCGTCTTCATCCAGTTCGTTTCCCGTGAACTGCTCATCATCCGGAAAAGACGCATCCCCTCGATGGCCTCGTCCTTCTTGCTCTTTTCCGGGAAATCCACTATCACCTCGGTGAGTATCATCCTGGGACATCATCAACCTTTGTAATAGGCCCTCATCTTTGCCCGCAATTTTATTATTGCCCCTGTGTGGATCTGGGATATCCTCGATTCCGTTAGATCCAATACCTTGGCTATCTCCTTTAATGTCAACTCCTCATAGTAGTAGAGTGAGATAACCAATTGCTCTTTGGGGGAAAGCTGGGCGAGAGCCTGGGAGATTACCCGCTTTAAGTCCTTTTTCTCCAGCTCATCGAATGGGGAAGGAAGGCCCGAGGCCTGCACGGTGAATCTCGGTGTAGAACCATCCGGTAGGGTTTCATCGAGGCTTAAGAGCTCAACACCTCGAACCCTATCGACAACCTTATAGTATGAGTGGATATCAATATTCATCTCCTTGGCAACCTCGATATCCTCTGGATCCCTGCCGGCCCTCATCCTAACGGCTGTAACCGCATTCTCGATCCTGTGAATATCCTTCCGCACAGACCTGGGAACCCAATCCATTTTTCTCAACTCATCTAAGATGGCTCCCCTTATCCTATGCTCTGCATAGGTCTGGAATTTAATCCCCATTTCCGGATCGAATTTATCAAGAGCATCAAGCAACCCTAATATGCCCGCACTTATAAGCTCATCCTTAGAAATATTAGGTGGGAATCTCATGGCCATTCTGTCAACGATGTATTTTACCACCGGCGCATATTTGATGATGCGATCCTCTCTGACCCCTGATTCGGCCCTTCTTTGATGTCTATCGAACACCTGCTGGTACCTTTGAATATCCGCCTTCATTGTCCCTGCTCCATTTCTCCCGAGAGAAGACGTCTCCAGAAAAATTTGATATTTCCATCTACCGGCATCTCCTTGTCTAGCAGCACAACCTTACGGGCCAACTCGCGAAAGCTCTCAGCCGAAGATGCCGCGGGGTAATGGCACACCACGAGTTTCCTCATGCTTACCGCATCCTGCAGACGACTATCCCATGGGATAAATCCGGCATAATCTAACGATATCCTGCCCATGAATCTCTCTATGACCTTGCTCAGGCCCCCGTAAACCGATCTGGCCTCCTTCTCATCCTTGACCATATTGATCAGGAGCGAAAAACTCTTGGTGCCGTATTGAGAGAACATCACCTTAATCAGTGCATAGGCATCGGTGATGGATGTGGGCTCAGGGGTCACCACGACGATCCTCTCATCGGCTGCCAGATTAAAATAGATCACGTTCGATGAGATTCCTGCGCCTATATCAATCAGTACGAGGTCGAAGATGTTACTCAGGATATCAAACTCCGTTAAGAGGTTTATCTTCTGGCCTTCCGTGAGGTGGGTCAATTCATGTACGCCTGAGCTGGCTGGGATGAGGGATACATCTTCCGGTCCCTTCACAATGATCTGAGATAGCTCCTTCTCACCTTTGATCACCTCCTCAATGGTATGCGTGGGATGAATGCCAAAGATAATATCGATATTCGCAAGCCCGAGATCGGCATCGAAGATCAGGACCTTTTTGCCCATTCTTTGACATGCAACTGCCAGGTTGCCCACTACATTCGTCTTTCCCACACCCCCTTTACCACTGCTTATGGCGATTGCCTTGGGGCATTTTGACGCCATAGATGACGTTACGTTTCCGTCTCCGGCATGCCCGAGAACCCGGTTTGTCTCCTCTGCCCTCATCTTCTCCCTTAAATTCGCTGCCTGATCCATTTTCCCATACTCCAACAAGCTCAATTATTATTTAACAACCTCGCTGCTATCCTCTCCTTATTGGCCTTCTCGATATCCTCAGGCACATTCTGGCCTGTTGTAATAAAGGAAATCGGCGCCCGATGTTGCAGTACCTGGTTTATAATCGATCCACACTGCTGTGCCTCATCCATTTTGGTAAATATGTAGCTCTGAAATGCCAGCGGTCTGAAATTGGTGGCTGCCTTAAGCATCTCCGAGCTCCTCGTTGATACGCTCATGAGCAAGTGAGCACTAATAGGCGGATCACCACCAGCTATCATGTCCCGCAATTCGCGCATCCTATGCGTATCGTAGTGGCTCAGTCCCGCCGTATCGATCAGTACCACATCTCGTGCCTCCAACCTCCCCAGTGCAAGGAGCAAATCCCTTCGATTGAATGCGGGAAAGCAGGGTATTCCGATAATATCCGCGTATGTCTTGAGTTGCGCCATAGCCCCTATACGATAATTGTCTATCATGATGAGGCCTACCTTCAGTCTCCCCGTCAGCACGAGCCGGGCAGCGAGCTTTGCAATAGTGGTGGTTTTTCCTACTCCCGTCGTCCCAATAAAGGCCGCTATTTTTCGATTCTTATCACGTAAGTCAAAAGGGTTGCGTACCTCAATTACACGTTTTATTTCATCTATGGTCTTCCTCCTGATATCGATACCCCTTTCAGAAGACTCGGCTTTGTGGGCACAAGCGGTTTCCAGAAACATCCTCGCATAATGGCTGTCAATCCCGTTCCTGATCAATCTCACATATAGATTCAGGGTATCCGGACTCATCAGCAGCGCCTCAGTTAGGGGGCTGGAGTGATTCAAACGATAGATCATCTCCTTGATGCTCATGAGCTCCGATTTGATATCACCAACAGGGCTGAGATGGGTATCGTTGGTATCATCCCTCCCCTGCATTGCGGCAACCTCAAAACCAGTCTTTCTGCCGTTGCCGTTGACCGGGGTGGTGGAGACGATTAAAGCCTCTGGTCCCAGGGAGTTCCTCACCTTCGCAATGGCCTCCTTGATGGTCCTTCCTCGATATGTCTTAAGCCGCATAGCGTAAACTCACCTCTCCAATGGATTGAAATCTCATATCACTTAAAAGTTCGCTCTGGGACAGTACCATGAGGGAGGGGATAAAATGCTCCACCATCTTTTTCACATGCCTTCGCACCGTGGGAGAGGTGAGAAGAATTGGTTGTATATCTTGTGCTATGGCCTTTTCCGCCTCCCTCTTGATTGAGTTGATAATTGGTTCCGCCACCTTTGGGTCAATGGACAGATATGAGCCCTGCTCAGTCTTCTGGACACTCTTTAGCAGCTGGTCCTCAACTTCCTGGGCCAGGGTGATCAATCTCAGTACACCGTCTTCTCCAATATGAGGAACTATAAAGGACCGAGAAAGCCTGTGTCTCACGTATTCGGTTAAGAGCTCGGAGTCCTTTGTCAAAGGCGCATAGTCTGCGAGGGACTCGACGATCGTGAGCATGTCCCTGATGGATATCCGCTCCCGCAGGAGATTTTGCAAAGCCTTCTGCACGATCCCTAATGGAAGCAGATTCGGCACTAACTCCTCCACTGCCTTTGGATAAGACTTTCCCAGGTTATCCAGCAGATTCTGGACCTCCTGCCGTCCCAACAGGTCTGCCGCATGATTCCGAATAACCTCGGTGAGGTGCGTGGCCATGATAGTGACGTTATCGACCACGGTATAACCGGCATGCTTTGCCGTCTCCTTTGTCGTCTCCGGTATCCAGATCGCGGGCATATGAAATACAGGCTCCTTTGCCTCTATTCCCTCAATCCTCTGTGATGCATCCCCTGGGTTCATAGCCAAATAGTGATTCACCATCAATTCAGCGCGGGCTACCGGTACCCCTTTGAGCAGGACCCGGTACTCCGATGAATTCAGCTTGAGGTTATCCCTAATATGGATTGGGGGTATCACCAGGCCTATCTCAACTGCAAACTGACGTCTGATGGAGCGAACCCGATCGAGAAACTCTCCCCCTTGCGCTCTATCGACCAGCGGCATGATGCCGTATCCCACCTCCAACTCCAGAGGATCGACCAGAAGCAGGTGTTCGACAGGTTCAGGTCCCATCTCGACCTTCTCCTTCTTTCCCTCCTCGGTCTCCTTTACCCTTTCTGCATGCCTTTTCCTGCTCAGCAGATACATAGATCCCCCAATGAGTGCGGAGATCAGCATAAACGGCAGATGAGGGAGGCCCGGGATGAGGCCGAAAAAGAAGACGGTAAACGCTGCAAGGTAGATTGCCTTTGGATAATGGGAGAACTGTCTGCCGAATTCGCTTCCCATGGTTGACTCTGAGGCTGCCCTGCTTACAACGATGCCCGCTGCTGTCGATATGGTGAGCGCTGGAATCTGCGATACCAGCCCATCACCGATAGTCAAGAGGGTATAATTCTGGGCGGCATCCATAACGGACATCTGCCTCTGAAGCACCCCGATGATAAATCCTCCAATGATATTGATGAGGGTGATCATGATCGCTGCGATGGCATCCCCCCTGACGAATTTGGCCGCCCCATCCATGGACCCGTAAAACTCCGCTTCTCGTGCAATATCACTGCGGCGCTTCTTTGCCTCATTCTCGTTTATCAGGCCGGCATTCAGATCCGCGTCGATGCTCATCTGCTTACCGGGCATAGCATCAAGCGTAAACCGTGCGGCTACCTCCGCAATCCTGGTCGCGCCTTTGGTGATAACCACGAAATTCACGATAACCAAGATGATAAAGACAATCATACCGACCACATAATCCCCCCCGACCACAAAGCTGCCGAAGGATTTGATCACCCTTCCCGCAGCCAGAGATCCCTCGTTGCCGTGCAGGAGGATGAGCCGGGTAGACGCCACATTGAGGGAAAGCCTGAACAGCGTGGTGACCAGCAACATGGAGGGGAATATGGAAAAGTCCAGGGGCTTAAGCGTGTACATGGCTATCAAAAGGATAGCAATGGCAAGCGTGATATTCAGTGCTAGGAGAAAATCAAGGAGCATGGGTGGCAATGGTATGATCATCACCACGAGAACGGTCACCACCCCGAAGACCGTCATCAGCTCACTGACCACAACGGGACTGGATTTTGATCGTAGTGCCTCTTCCATGTGTGTTTGTTGTGTTTATTGGGTTTATTGGGTTCAGGGGCTTTAACCTACCAAAGCCTCATGAACTCCACGAACCCAATAAACTCAAATTTCCTTTCAATTTATAGATATGGGCTAAGACCTCAGCCACTGCCTGATAAAGGATAGGTGGGATCTCTTGGTTTACTTCCACCATAGAGTACAGGCTCTCGGCTAAAGCTTTGTTCTCCACAATAGGAACGTCATGCGACTCGGCCGCTTCCTTTATCCTCCTGGCTATCTCCCCTGATCCCTTCGCAACCAACTGCGGGGTGTTCATCAATACACTATCGTATCGAAGCGCCACAGCAAGGCTGGTGGAGTTGGTAATCACCACATCTTCCTTCGGAACCGCCTGCACCATCCGCCTTCTTGCCATCTGTTTCTGGATGCTTCGTATTCTCGATTTCACCAACGGGTCGCCCTCGACTCTCTTAAACTCATCCTTCACCTCCTTCCTGGTCATCCTGATCTTGCGTTCGAAATCCCATTTCTGGAAGGCGTAATCGATCGCCGCCAAAACCAGCATTGCCAGGATGCACCGTATGGAGATCTTGAAGATGGTCCGCAGGAGAAAGGTGACAATCGAGTTCACCTCCATATCCCCCAGAAACTGAACGTGCTTCATCTCGCTTCGTACCGTGAAGTAGGCCACTGCTCCCACGATTGCCAGCTTTACCAATGACTTGAATAATTCCATAAGCGATTGGCTTGAAAAGAGCCTTCCGAAGCCCTTGATTGGATTGATTTTCGACAGGTTTGGCCTGATCAGCTCCCCTGACGCCATGAACCCTACCTGCATGACATCTGAAAATATCGCGGTGAGAAAGACAGCTGTTAAGACCGGCACTATGGCGAAGAAAAACAGGCCGATCATCTTCTTCGATAAGAGCAACACATCGGGAATAGACAAATCGCTTATGGTGTAAAATGAGAATCCCTCCCTCATGATGAGGCCGATATGGGAATACAGATAGGACCCAAAGGCGGTTATGCTCACCAGGCCGGCCAGCAGCACAGCGACTGAAGGGATCTCCCTGCTTTTTGCAACCTGCCCCTTTTTCCTGACCTCTTCCCTCTTTCTGGGCGTTGCTTTCTCGGTTCTTTCCTCGAAACTCTCCTCAGCCATCAGCTATACCTTGTTATTCGTTTCTCGCTAGCCACAGAAAATGACTCAATCCACGATCGAAAATCGCAAATCGCAAATCAATCAACCCTCCATCCCCAGCAATGTCATGGTACCGCGCAACAAGGGCCTGAGATTGCCTACGTATCGCTCCATGATCCCTAGCAACCCATAGAGTGATATGCCGAAGAATAAAAGCCCGACCACTATCTGAACGGGAAATGCCACAATCATAATATTCATCTGGGGCATCAGCCTCGTGATCAGCCCAAAGGCTACCTGGGTAAACAGAAGAGACGCAATAGCCGGGGCCCCTATCTTTATAGCAATCCCGAACATATCCGCGGACAATCCCATCATCTTTTGAAACATGTCGCCACTCAGGCTGCAACGCCCCACATGGATGATCTCGAAGCTTTCCTGCATCGCAACAATCAGTATATGGTGACCGTTCATGATGAGAAACATGGTCATGGCTAGTAAGTATGCCATATTCGATAAGATTGAGACCTGAATGCCGCTCTGGGGATCAAGGACATTGCTTATGCCAAACCCTGTTTGAAAGCCCACTAATTGGCCCATGATCCTCACCGATTCAAAGAAGATCTGCACCAGAAGACCTAAGATCATGCCGATGATCGCCTCTGCGATGATCAATTGTACAATTCCCAATACGGTATCGGGGAATTCGAGAATTTCACGATCAACGACAGGAAACAGGATGATGGCCAACACAAGCACCAGTCCAGCCTTGAGCAGCGCCGGTATAATCCTTGAGTTAAAAAAGGGGAACATGAACAGGATCACGCCGACCCGTATCAATATAAGAAGAAATGTCTTGCCATCATTGCATGAGATCGGCAACATAATGTCCATGCTCCATGGTAAATGAATGTCCTGACCAGTTCCTCATGGTTCCCAAAATGCTTCAATTCCTATGACTATCGTATGTAAAACGGTATCTGCTCAATGGTTGTCATCGCAAAACGCATCAAATGCTCAATCATCCAATTGGCAAAGAGCAGAAGTGCTAAAAGCACCACCAATATCTTCGGCACAAACGTGAGGGTCATTTCATTGATCTGTGTCACCGCCTGAAATATGCTAATGATAAGCCCTACCACAAGGCCCATTCCGAGCATCGGCATAGCCACCACTATGGTCGTTTTAATCGCATCCTGTGCAAAGGCGACGACAAATTCCGGTGTCATGGTTATCTCCCGCTCACAAGCATCTTTTCTCCATCAATGATGCCGGAGCTATCTTTTAAGCCCCTCTATCCACCAACAAAACTCTTAACCAAGGAACCCGTTAACATATGCCAGCCATCCACCAAGACGAAGAGCATCAGCTTAAAGGGCAATGAGATGAGGATCGGCGGCAGCATCATCATACCCATACTGAGAAGAACGCTTGCAACAACCATGTCGATGATCAAGAACGGCACATAGAGCACAAACCCGATGATAAAGGCCGTCTTGAGCTCACTAACCACAAAGGCCGGGATGAGGATTGAGGTGGGGACATCGTTAGGGTTCTCAGGTCTCTGGGTTTTCGACATCTTCACAAAGAGTGCTAAATCCTTCTGCCTGGTGTGCTTGAACATGAACTGGCGAATGGGTTCCAACGCAGTTTTCAAGGCAACTTCTTGAGAGATCTCTTCGTTGAGATACGGCTGTAAGGCATTGGTATTGATCTCCTGCCACACGGGCGTCATGATAAAGAAGGTTAAGAAGAGGGCCAATCCGACAATGATCTGATTAGAGGGGGTATTCTGCGTACCCAGCGCTTGACGTAAAAAGGCAAAAACCACAGCCAATCTCGTAAAAGACGTCATAAGGATAAGAATAGCCGGCGCGAGGGAGAGAATGGTTAAAAAGAACACCACCTGAAGCAAAAGGGAAACATCCCCGGGCCCTTCTCCCTTTTCAATCCCTATATGGAAGGAGGGAAGGGGGAAATCAGCGGCACAGGCAGTGTGGAAATACACCGTCACAAGTGCCGATATGAGGATAAGCACAAAAAGTGCTTTTCGCATGGCATCACTCTTTGATTTCATAATCTTTGTTCCTGTCCTGGTGCTCCTTCTGGTTTACGGGATCATCGGAGAGCTTGGTCAAAAATCGAATACTTTCCTGAGTAACACCTAAGACTATCTTCTCACCCATAATCTCTATAACCTCAATCCTCTGCTTGGGGGAAAGATGCATTGAGGTGAGTATCTTGATAAACACGTTTCCCTCTTTTTTCCGCCTCAAAAAGAAAAACCTTTTCATGAGGTAGAGCACGACAATCAGCAATCCCAGCACAAGACAGAGCATTGCTATTGCCTTAAATCCACTACTCAGCAGGTCAAACTCGCCCATACCATCCATCTGTTATCAACAATTGCCATTAACCAAGGGATTTCACCCTCTCGTGTGGGCTGATAATATCGGTCACCCTTATACCGAATTGCTCTTCCATGACTACGACCTCGCCCCGTGCTACCAGCTTGTTGCTGATATAGATCTCAAGGGGTTCACCGACGGCCTTGTTGAGCTCGATAATGGAACCCTGGCCCAACTGAAGCAAATCATTAACCAGCATCTTGACCCTTCCCAGCTCCACGCTCACATCAAGGGGGATATCGAGGATGAGATCGATATCGTATGGTTCCTCTTGATTTACCTCCTCCTCTTGCAAGGCATCCACCTGATCATTCAGAGCTGTTGTATTCGTTTTCTCCATGGCTTACTCCCTGTTTAACCTTTCCTCTATTCTTACCGCCTTCTTGTTATGGTACGCTCCCGGGTGACCTTTGAACTTTGGGATACCCTCTACACGAATAATAATGGGATCGCTTACCTTTTGATTCAGGAGCATCACATCATTTACCTTCATCTCCAGCAGATCCTTGCCGGTTATCCTCGCAGTACCCAATGAACAGCCTAAACCAACATGGAACTCCCTTATTCTTCGCTCAATATAGCTCCGCCACTTGTGATCCACCTCAAGCCGTTCTCCCTGAAAATGGTACTGCAGCTTGTCCCTTACAGGTTCAAGGGTTCCGTTGGGTATGCAGAGAGTCATCGTCCCTGAGGCACTCTCAAGATCCATCATGATCCTGATGACGATCACCATATCATTCGGATTGACGATTTCTGCAAATTGTGGATCCATCTCCGATCGTGTCAATGTCGCCTTTATCTCATATACATCAGACCAGGCCTGCTCAAAGCCCTTCAAGGCAATATTGACTATCTTGTCTACGATCCTCGTTTCAATGCTGGTGAAGTTTCTTCCTTCGAGTTTCACATGACTAACCCCCTTACCCCCGAAGAAGGTGTCAACAAAGGAGAACACGAGTTTTGCCTCCATCACGAGCAGCGAAAACCCCCTCAGAGGCTCGATCTTGAAGATATTTAAGCTTGCGGGGAGAGGAAGGGAACGACAAAATTCACCGAACTTCAAGGAATCAATGGAAGAGATGTTCACACCGACAACCGACTGGGTGGCAGCGGAGAGCTCGTTCTGCAGGATTCCCACAAACCGTTCATTGATACTATTCAGTGTGGGCATCCTGAGGTTGACGGGCCCTTCCTGCCTACGAAAATCATAGGGCACTGTCTCCTCATCTGCTTCGGGAATAGCGGTCTCTGTCTCAACCTTTCCCTTGCTTATCCCCGCGAGAAGGGAGTCGACCTCATCCTGCGATAAGATATTTTTCATAGCTTTTCCTGTTTAAACTGCATGTATGCCTTTATCTGTCTAAAAACGGTGAACGGTTACGGTTTTACCTGCTGCACAACAAACTCCGTGAAGTAAACCCTGTGAACCAGCGTGCTTCCCAACACCTGATTAATCCTGGATACCAAGGCATGCAGCGGGTTAAAGTGACTAAAGCGAATTAACCTTCTATATAGCAACCTTTGTGCCATATTCTGTTAAGAGGGAGGTATGTTGAAAGCATTTAATAAAGCGAGGCATTACAGGGAGATATGACTGCTCAATCGCCGTTAAGAGAACTCCTCACGGGAGCTCAACGTCAACGAAAGGGGCAGACGTCAAGGGCTTGACATCCGCCCCTTCACCGCTATCGCTTCAGCTTGATAAGCTCGGCACGCATCGTGTCAACTGTTGTTATAATCTTGGAATTTACCTGGGAGGGATACAGGAGAAGGACACTATGTCCCTGCGGATACATCTCACCTGGAATTCAAGGCCGTACATAGCTGATTTCCATGCGGTGGGCCACGCACGGAGAAACCCTTTATTTATCGTTTTTTCCATGCTAATACGATAAAAAATAATCGAATGAATTATGACAAAGTCGTAAAAAGTCTTTTCACCTGTCATTGCGAGGAGTCCTTCGGCTATGCTCAGGATAAACTCCACGACGAAACAATCTCGTAAATTCAAGTACTTGCATTGAAGGAGATTGCTTCGCTTCGCTCGCAATGACACCGATGTTGACTTTTTACGAACTCATCAATTATGATTGATAACAGGATTGGAGATGACTGGTATCTGCTCCCTATTGCCCGGCCTGATGAGCACATCCCTCAGAGAAGGGTAAACCCTCACCCGCCCTCCCAGGATACAAGGGGATCACTGATCGAAGCCGAGAAGCTCGAGTTCGAATCCGATACCCCCTGGGAAAAGGGCATGTTTATCGATATCTACGCATAATCTCGCCTCTCACGGCCTATCCTCCCCAACAGGAACCATTGTTCTGTATGCAT
>CAYMFC010000030.1:0-15999 GCA_964389665.1 uncultured Desulfobacteraceae bacterium
TGTGCATATCAAGATACTTTTTCGGTATCGGGTGCGTGCCTACAACGACCTTGACGACGTAGCGTTTTTCAAGAAAGGCCTTGAATGTCTCAATATAAGGGCAGGGAGGATAACCAACCACAAGGCCGGTCGCCAAGTGAATCACCTCCGCACCATTTTTCACCATCTCTTCGCCCGCATATTCTATATTGCCGCCAGGGCACCCATCGCACGATGTGTACCCAACAAGTTCAACTTCAGTATCCGTGTAGACACTGAAAGCCCCGTCCTTGTTCCGCATAGCCCGGAGACACTTCCCACCCGCACAGCGGCGATAGCGATCGCAGATAATGATTCCGATCTTCGTTTTTGCATTCATCGCAACCCCTTTCGATTCTCCATCGGTTAACCGTTGCGGCATTGAACCCGTTAGCAAGGCTGGCTGCCGCTGTAAAGCAGCAGTACCATAGCGGTCATGCGCAAAACTTTATCCCATGATCAGATATTTTTCAAAAAATTACAAGTGATTACCTAGGGCGGTGATTTTACGATTTGAGATCCGAGCCGGTTCGATGGTTTATATTGCCAGACCTCATGGCAGTAAGGCTTCAATAAAACATTACCTTGCAAGTGTTGAAAAAAACTTGGATAATAAAGTAATACAATATGTTAAGAAATATCTTTGATAAATTAGTTCATGGTCTAGCGCGACACTATCTCTCTCTTTTATCTTATGCATATTCTCACTTATGAGTCGTAATCACGGGTATCGCAGAGTCGGCCGTCAGGCAGCATGTTGTCGGGGTGAGGTATGCCCTGTTCCTCGAGCTGATACCGCTTACAGTCTATCCATCGGCTGTCGGATCTGCAATATGCATTCGCCCAGCTCTGATCGATAAGCCCTGATCTTTCGAGCCGCCCTAGAGGACAAAAATCATACCATTTACAGGTCATTCAGTTCGCCTTTCGTTTTTTTCCCATACGCTCTGCTTTTTCCGTACGTATGGGGTTTCTTCATAGAATCGAGGCTGCCCTCTCGAGGCTGGTTCAGCGATCAGTTCTCTATTCGGTGCCTCTTGAGGAACTCTATCGTTACTCGGTGAGGCTCGTCCCCGACTTCAACAAGCATATGACCCGCATTCTTGAAAATAATACGTTCAGCATTGGGAATTCTCGTTTCGAGAATCCTCGAATTGTCGACCGGTACCACTCTGTCAGCGTCACCGGCGAGTATGAGGGTCGGCGCTGTGATCTCCGGCAAGCGATCGCAGGTGTTATGACTTGCGACAGCCTGAGCGTGTTTTTGAAGGCTGGTTTGAACAAATGGGTGTTCTTCGGTGAATGCCAGCAATCGTTGAAAGGAGTCTGGTCTCTCTGAGATAAACTCCTCGGTTACGCATAATCTGAGCATGGCTTCGGCAGCCGCTTTTGGGGGTAGCTTGTACATCTGGGCCATATCGCCGGACGGCGGCAAAATGCTGTGAGGTCCTCCACAATGAGTGACCGCCAGGATGAGGCTCCTTACTATATCTGGATACCGCAGAGCAAACTCTTGGGCTATCATACCCCCCATCGATGTCCCATGCACGTGTGCCGAATCGACGCCGATGGCGTCAAGTAACCCGGCGAGATCATCTGCCATGAGTTGTGTCGTGTACGTTACGTCAGGTTTATCGGTTTGGCCGACACCCCGGTTATCGAAAAGCACCAGCCGGTAATCACGGGAATAGATCGGGATGAGCCTGTAGAGCATCTCGATACTGGCTCCGGCGCCGTTAATCAATACGAGCGGCTCACCTTGGCCATGGACTTCATAGTACATGCTGATGTCGTTAACCTTTACCGTGGGCATATTCCCTCCTCTAGGCTGCTCGCTGGAATCAGAAAACAACCATCATAGTTAGATCATTCCCTATCTTCGTTATCATCATACGCCTACGGGGTGTAGCAAGCCCTCTGGACGATCTCAGCAAGGCGTCATGGTATATGTTGGTACCAGATTCACAGGAGCTATGAGTTGTTTGAGAGGAGAGCGGGAAAGAAATCAGTAATATTAAAGATTGTTAGCATAATGATATGAAATGAGCAACGATAATTTCCTCATGCATATCCGTGAGATGATTCCCATTCTGCGCTATAGCATCCGGACAGAAGAGAGTTATGTAATGGAGATAAGACGGTTCATCCTCTTCAACCACAAGTGCCATCCTCAGGATGGAAAGTGAAATCAGGGTTCTTGCAACCGGTCTGGGCAGCCTTGACGGTCTCTGACAGATCGAGGATGGAAGCATGCTGGTAACGGACTGGAAGGCCGGCTTTCTCCTCTGGTGGGACAGGACGGCCGGGGTGAAGAGATTAGCAACAGGCTTCAAGGGACCGGCCGATTTCTGCGTTGTGTCCGAGGCTCACGGATTAATGGTAGTTGTGCCCGACCTGGTCAAGAGCGAGCTTCGCATGATCCGCCTCGCTCGGTAGGGAATGCTGTCGCAAAATATATCTCTCGCAGAGCCCGCTGAGATCACTGAGTTATGACCTGAATCGCTGAGGGGGCGATTCAGGTCAACCCATCAACGCTTCGCGTATTAAATGGAGGTACTCGTTTCAGACAAACTTGGCAATTTTTCCGTACCTTTAGCCCCTTCAGGGGCTGAGGGTTGGCATGATTTTTCCCCTCAAAAAATCAGGCCAAAGAAATTTATCTCTCCGTGAACTCCGTGGGCTCTGCGAGAGATCTAGGATAGTTCATCGAGTACGATATTCAGGATCCTGCGGATCGGTTCAGCTGCGCCCCAAAGAAGCTGATCCCCTACGGAAAAGGCTGCCATATACTCCGGTCCTATGATCATCTTGCGCACCCTTCCAACAGGGACCGTGAGCGTTCCGTTCACCGCAGCAGGGGTCAAGTGCTCCAGGGTTGACTCTTTGTCATTCGGAACGAGCCTCACCCAGTCATTCCCAGCTGCAATGATATCGGTAATCTCGTCAAGGGGCACGTCTCTGGTGAGCTTAATAGTAAACCCCTGGCTGTGACAGCGCATGGCGCCTACACGAACGCACACGCCGTCAACAGGGATGGGTGTTTTTGTCTGGAGGATCTTGTTCGTCTCAACCAACCCCTTCCACTCCTCCCTGGTCTGTCCCGATTCCATAGGTGAGTCGATCCAGGGGATCAGGCTGGCTGCGAGGGGAGCGGAGAAATTCTCGATGGGAAAGCCCGTGCTCCTGAGCTCCCTTGTGATGATCTCATCGATCTCGATCGCGGTTGAGGCGGGGTCAGATAACCGTTCCCGTGAGGCATCCCCCAGGATTGCGATTTGTTGAATGAGCTCCTTCATGTGTTTCGCGCCTGCTCCTGATGCGGACTGATAGGTCATGGAGGAGATCCACGCAACGAGCTCTGCCCTGAAGAGCCCTGAGAGTGCCATGAGCATGAGGGACACCGTGCAGTTCCCGCCGATATAGGTCTTGATGCCCGATGAGAGGCCGGCATCGATCACATCCCTGTTGACGGGGTCGAGCACGATAATGCTCTCATCGTTCATGCGAAGCGCCGAGGCTGAGTCTATCCAGTAGCCTTGCCAGCTGTTTTTTCTAAGCTCAGGGTATATCTGTTTGGTGTAATCGCCTCCCTGACAGGTCACCACGATATCCAAAGAGGAGAGCACGGGAACATCAAAGGCATCCTTGAGCGGCGGGATATCGACTCCGACATCAGGGCCGGCGCCCCCCATGTTCGAGGTGGTGAAAAATATCGGCTCAAAGTCTTTGAAGTCAGCTTCTTCGAGCATACGGCTCATGAGAACCGAGCCGACCATGCCTCGCCATCCTATAAAACCAATTTTCAACATGCTATCTATCCTCCCTAGCAATTCAAATCCCCACCATCTGGCCCAGGGCCTTTGAGACCGATTCATGTATCACGAGATCGGCCCTGGCATCAAGGGGCGTTTCCTCGCGGTTGACGATAATGAGCTTGGCGCCGCTTTCAACTGCATACACCGGGATTGAGGCGGCGGGATATACCACCAGAGAAGAACCCGCTGCAATGCAGAGATCGCACTCCCGGGCATGGACAACAGCCCGTGCCAGCTTATCCTGGGGCATGGCCTGGCCAAATGAGATGGTGTCGGGCTTCAGGATGCCGGAGCACGCATCGCAGTATGGCACATACTCACCACGCTTTATCCGCTCGTGGATCTCATCCCTGTCAAAGCGCTTCCCGCATTTCAGGCAGGAAACCGCAAAGGCAGTGCCGTGGATCTCGATGATTCTCTCAGGCGAGTTTCCCGCTTTGTGGTGAAGGTGGTCGATGTTCTGGGTCACTACAGCGATCAACTTTCCCAGATCTTCCAAGGCCTTGATTGCGAGATGGGCACGATTCGGCACCGCATCTCTCATAATCTCGTAGGACTCCGTGCTCATTTTCCAGTATCGCATCCTGGCCCCTTCATCTGAGAGAATCCTGTCATAGGTAAAATCCGATGGATTGTACTTGCTCCAGAGCCCTCCCGGGCTCCTGAAATCGGGGATGCCGGATTCTGTGCTCAATCCTGCGCCTGCAAACACCAGGATCTTTTTTGCATCGTGCACCATAAAGCCGCCCTGTGCGATTAAAGATTCCACAGATTCCTCCTTTTATCTCGAAAAGAATGGGAGCTATTTATATCTCCTAACGCAAACAGCGACTCCGGTCAATACCATTGTTCTGCTCGACCATGATACCTCTTGACAACCAGGCACTCAGCCTTTAAACACAGAAGCTATCGGTGGACAGCGAATAACATCACTCATTAAAAAAACGGAGGTGCAATGACAATCTTATTTACCGAGACCCAGATCAACGGCATGAGACTTTCAAACCGGTTCGTTCGATCGGCGACCTGGTCAGCCATGGCTGCCGAGGACGGGAGGTCTACACTCCAATTGGTGAACCTGCTGACGAACCTCGCACAGGGTGGGGTAGGCCTGATTATCACCGGTCATGCCTATGTGAGGCAGGACGGCCAGGCAGGGCTTAAGCAGCTCGGCGCATACTCAGACGAGCTCATTCCCGGCCTCCGGGACATGATACAGACGGTACACGATCATGGTGGGAAGATCGTGCTTCAGGTCTCCCATGCAGGATTTTTCGCAAACTCGAAGGTGACGGGGATAACCCCCATATGCCCTTCGGCCCTGGAAGGCATGGTAAAGACGCCGAGAAAGGAGATGAGCCGTCAGGATATCCGGGAGGTGATCCAGGCATTCGGAGCAGCGGCCATGCGTGCCAGGGAAGCCGGATTCGATGGGGTTCAGATCCAAGCGGCGCATGGGTATCTACTCAGCCAGTTTCTCTCCCCCAAGCTGAACCGTCGCAGCGATGACTATGGAGGCGCGATCGGGAATCGGGCGAGGGCCCTGCTTGAGGTTTTTCGGGCGATACGGGGCGCTGTGGGAAGGGACTATCCGGTTCTGGCGAAACTGAACTCCCAGGATTTCGTGGATGGTGGGCTCACTCTGGAGGATTCGCTTCAGGTCGGGCTTATGCTGGAGGATGAGGGTATCGATGCCATCGAGCTGAGCGGGGGTCTTCCGATCTCAAGGGAATTGGGAATGATCCGCAAGGGGATCATATCCGAGGATCGTGAGGCCTATTTTAAGGGTGAGGCACGGGCATTTAAGGAGAAGCTTTCCGTGCCCCTGATCCTCGTGGGCGGGATACGCTCCTTTCAGGTAGCAAAGCGGCTTGTGAAGGAGGGCGTGGCTGATTACCTATCCATGAGCCGCCCCTTTATCAGGGAGCCTGATCTGATCAATCGCTGGAGAGATGGAGATCTCCGCAAATCAACCTGCATTTCTGAAAACAGTTGCCTGACTGCTGCTATTGGGGGAGAGGGGATTTACTGTGTGACGGAGAAAAACCAGCAGGAGAATCTTCAGTTCTCCTGAGAAACTACATGCAAGAGCACGGAGATGTCTTTTTTTCTCCGTGCTCAAGGTAACGTTTCCTTAATAATCGTTGAATGAGCAGCCTATTGCTCCAGGGTCTGCGGAAGTCAAAAAACCAGCTTTGCTATCCTTGCCCAAGCGCTCTCGCTTGCGAGGGGGAGAGTGTCTGCAGCTCTGCTTTAAATAGATCTTTCAGCTGCTGCATAATCTCTAACGACGCTTCGTCTCAAACCGAGAAGGTGTTACCAGCATACAGGGGGCGAAGCTTCGCCTTGTAGAATGAAGAATGCAAGGTGTAAACGTCAAACGTACCTTTCTTTCCATGGTTATAACGGCAATCTTCTACCCCTCATCTTGCCTTTTTCCCTGGCCCAGACCTGGCAAGCAAGGATTGGGTTTAGAGACACCGATACCAGGATATTTACGAAACAGGATCATATGCCTGTGTAGTCGCACCAGGGCAGGCAATTTGCATTGTGCATCGGACGTCTTCAAAAACCTAAAACAAATGCCACGATCTTGATTTATGCAGACGTCCAGTGTTTGAATTGTAGTGATTTATCAACCAATCTTTGATAAAATAATTTGATTAGGTTATAGTAAAGGTGTCCGATGAAACAAAGACAAGATCGCTATGAATGGTAGGGTACTTTGTTTAGAAAAATGGGATGCGGGAGGATAGATCGAGATGAAGATTCTTCTGACTGGGGCGAAAGGGCAGCTCGGCAGTGAGTGCAAGGAGGTTATGAAAAGCGACTACAAGATTATCGACACAGACCTGGAGGAATTCGACATTACCAGTTGGGATACTGTGATAATGACTATCAGTCAGGTATCGCCCGATATTATTCTCAATTGCGCCGCATTTAGCAATGTAGATGAGTGTGAGTCGAAAAAAAAGGAATCTGAGAGGATCAATGTAGAAGGCCCGAGAAATCTCGCACAAGGAGCAGCGCGATACGAGAAGATGATAGTGCATATTTCCTCCGATTTTGTATTCGATGGACGCAAGAGGGTCCCACAGCCTTATTTTGAAGATGATCCCATGAATCCCCTTTCGTTCTATGGTACAACCAAGATGGAGAGCGAACTCGCCGTAAAGCAGAATGCCTCTCATTATATCCTCATCAGAACGGGCTGGCTATACGGCATACGGGGCGACAATTTCATTAAGAGGATTCTTGCACGGGCCATCCAAAAGGATCAGGAGGACCTCCGCGTGGTGAATGATCAGTTCGGCTCTCCCACATGGTCCTTTAGGCTTGCTCAGCAGACAAAGCTATTGATAGATAAAGGAAAGGAGGGCATGTACCATGCTACCTCAGAGGGTTATTGCAGTAGATACGATTGGGTGCGGTACCTTCTCGAACGCATGGGCATAAAAATCCCCGTTGTGCCGTGCACCAGCGACGAGTATCCCACACCGGCAAAGAGGCCGGCGAATTCCATTCTTGAGAATCGACAGTTGAAGACAGAAGGCCTCAACATCATGCCGAGCTGGAAAAGGGATCTCGATACCTTTCTGGACACTTACGGCGAGACCCTCTTGAGGGATGCCGAGAGATCTGCTGCTTAGAAGGCTCAGCACAACGCTCAGGGGTGTGCAAGATAAGCCTTAAGAAGTCAACCATGTAACAGGAAAAGGAGGCCTGAAATGTTCGTAAAGGATATGATGACAATGAATGTGGTCAGTATCCCCAGCAAAACCTCAATCGCCGATGCAAAGAGGATCTTGGATGCTCATAAGATTCGACGATTACCCGTTGTTGACAGGGGAAAGCTTGTTGGCATTGTTACCGAACGGAGGTTGGAACAATACACTCCTTCCAAGGCAACCTCGCTCAGCGTGTGGGAGATCGGCTACCTGCTCGGCAACACACCGGTAAAGGATATCATGGAGAAGAATGTGATCACCGTGACGTCGGACATGACCGTAGAAGAGGCACTCGGGGTAGCACAGCGCAATGGTGTTGGGGCGTTACTAGTGGTTGAAAAAGAAAGATTGGTGGGCATTGTTACCACCAATGACTTCTTCTATAAGATTGCGAACCCGGTCCTCGGTATTGGCATGCCCGGCACGAGGATGGAGGTGATAGGCAAGGCTAAGGATACGGTCATAGAAGATGTGGTTTCGCTGGCAAACAAGAAAGGAATAAGAATTATCACCGTACACGTGATCAATGTTCCAGAGGAGCCCGGTGAAAAAAAGGACATTGTGATCCACCTGGATACAGAGGACATCACAGCCTTTGTTGAGGAGATAAAGAAAAAGGGATACGAGGTCATAGTAAGGACGAGGTAGGCCTTTGGAATCCCGTATTTGATGCAAAAAAACCGGCCTTTTTAGAGTGCCGGCTTTTCGTTTTAAGAAAAGGTTGCCTTATTGCTGAATCGATCTCAACGGAGGGCGATCCCAATCCTGGTATGGACAAACGGGCAATTCCGTAAAACACGTGACTTTCAATAGGGCTCACAGATAACATGATTTCCCCATTCCCTTTATAAAGAACGCACAATGAACGAGAAAGGCGCCTTATGGCAGGAGCAAGGATAAGAGGGTTTGACAACGAGCAATATATAGCAGAGCAGACATCTGCCATTCACGAGAGGGTACAACGATATAACAATAAACTGTATCTCGAGTTTGGAGGAAAGCTGCTCTACGATTTTCACGCCTCTCGGGTCTTACCGGGGTACGATCCAAATGTGAAGATGCGGCTTCTGCAGAAGTTAAAGGATAGTGCTGATTTCTTACTTTGCATTTACGCTGGTGATATAGAGAGGAAAAAGATACGGGCGGATTTCGGCATCACCTACGATTCTGATGCGCTTAAGCTCATAGATGAATTGAGGGGGTGGGGGATCAATGTGCTTGGCGTGGTCATCACGCGTTTCGATCACCAGCCATCGGCCGTGATATTTAAGAATAAATTAGAGAGAAGAGACATTAAAGTATACACCCATCGCTATACAAAGGGCTACCCAACGGATGTGGATACGATCGTAAGCGATGATGGATACGGGGCAAATACCTATATAGAGACCACGAAACCCCTTGTGATCGTCACCGGCCCCGGTCCAGGTAGCGGAAAACTCGCTACGTGCCTCTCTCAGATGTATCATGACTACAGGAAGGGAATTAAGAGCGGCTATGCGAAGTTCGAGACTTTCCCCATCTGGAATTTAGCCATAAAGCATCCGGTTAATGTCGCCTATGAAGCAGCTACCGCGGATATCGGAGATTTTAACATCATCGACCCATTTCACCTGGAAGCATATGGTAAGGCGGCGGTGAATTACAATCGAGATGTAGACATCTTCCCTGTGCTTAAGAGAATCGTGGAGAAGATAACAGGTGCTGAACCCTCATATCGGTCTCCTACCGATATGGGAGTGAATCGCGCGGGTTTTGCCATCACAGATGATGCCATCGTCCAAGATGCTGCCAAGCAGGAGATTATCAGGCGATACTTTCGATACCGGTGTGAGTATGCAATGGGATTTGCTGACAAGGAAACCGTTCAGAGGGTAGAGCTCTTTATCAGGGATTTTAGCCTTGCACCGGAATATCGCAGTGTTGTTGAGCCTGCGCGCCGGGCTGCTAGCGAGGCACGTAAGGAAAATAAGGGCAATAAGGGCACTTTCTGTGGAGCGGCCATAGAGTTGAAGGATGGATTTATCATCACCGGCAATAACTCGCCCCTCATGCATGCGGCATCAAGCCTGGTGTTACATGCCATAAAGCACCTCGCTGATATCCCTCCCAAGATAAAGTTGCTGCCCCCTCACATAACGGATTCACTGAAAAAGCTGAAGACAGAAGTGCTGAACGAAAGGTCTGTCAGCCTCGATCTAGAGGAAACACTCATTGCGCTTGGCATCAGCTCCACAACGAATTCTGCCGCTCAGCTGGCCCTGGAGAAATTAATGGATCTTCGCGGCTGTGAGGTCCATATGACGCACATCCCTACGCAAGGAGATGAAGCAGGGTTGAGGCGGTTAGGCGTGAACCTTACGAGCGATCCGAATTTTTCCTCGAAAAACCTCTTCATTTACTAAATCTCAGGTCGCCTATAGCTCCTCAGGAGCGTCCACTCGCCTTCGCCAGGATGCCCCGTGCAGAAGCTTGGCTAGCTTCTCTGTGGATTCCATAGGAAAATCCATGCTGCTAATCCGATTGCCTGATCACCGATCCCGGAATTGACATCAATTCGTCTTTTTCTTATACTAATTGTGTTTATGAGAAGGCCCTCCCGGTAAGGGATTTTTTCAACAACAGAGGCAAGCCCGATGAGGACACACGCAATTGTCGCCTTGATCCTATGCTGCATCATGGCAACTCTTCATGGATGTGCTGGAAATAGAACCTACCTCATTGACCTAAGGTATATCGGGGAAAAAGAGTCCCCTCTCAGCTCCCGGATGGTGGGAGTGTGTCCATTTGAGGATTCGAGGGGAAAAGCACATCCAGGAGAAATTGGCCTCAGGCACAGGAGAGGTGAGAAGGTGGATTTCCTAAAAACAGAAGCAATGAGCGTTTCTGAATCAGTTACTCGGGCTGTGAAGGACTACTTTTCCGAGAGAGGATACAAGGTTACGGATTATAATACATGGAATAAGGGCATCCATGGGCTCTCAGGGGCACCCAAAGCGATATCTCTCGTGGTAGGAGGAAATATCGAGTCATTCATGGTTGAAGCGCATTCCGGTCTTGCCATTACAGAGACGACATACAAGGTAAAGCTCGTTGCATTTATCGGGCAGGTACTGGAAAAGAAGGTTTCCATCACAACTGCAGAGAGCACTCCCAAGACCAAGGGTATGGATTTCGATATTGTGGATGTCAGGGAAAAACTCAATGCTACCCTCACTGAGGTGATCCGCAACCTCTTTAAGGATGTATACTAAGGCCATGGTGCTAAAAAATTGACGTAACTGGTACCTTTCCAAGTTATAGATGTTGGGGAGGTGAGCGAGCTCTACTCAGGCAGATAGGTTTTAGGCTGAAGACTGTTAGGAGAAAACGGGGATACGGCGCCTTGTGAAGCCATGTTTGGTGCGAGAAGCTCCTGTTTCTTCAACAACGTGCGGCAATAGTGGTTTTATGACCACTTTAAGCCTTCAGTCTAAACAGCTTCAGGCTGACTACGTGAGTAGTCACAAATTGACTTGCATTGTGTGAGATGATGATTATTATCAATTCAAAAAGCTTTGTGCGCCCTGCGTTTTTCACCTCCTTTACGTAGCAGGGCACAAGGGCTAGAGTGACATGATACTCTAGTCTATATGCTGCAGGGAGTTTTCCCTCCTAACTCCCTGCAGTTTTATTTCATCTCAGAAAACCACGTCCTCTGGGCGTGGTCAGAGGCGGTGGCTCTGCCGGTCATGGTTCTTTCTTTCGCGCGGAGTGATGGATGATTGGAGCATTGGAAACCATCGTAGCGGATAGCCTCTACACACGTTCCAGGGGAAACAGTGTCGGTGTAACTTTCTCCTGACTTTCAAAACCCTTCCTTCAATTTGAGACCATTACTCAACCACTCCATTACTCCATTACTACGACAATCCCATGATCTGAGGGCACACGGTTGTCCCCTTTCAGGGAGCTCCAAACAAAGGCACATCCTCAGGGCGTGGATTTTTTCCTATGCGCGTCCTGTCTTGTCCTTCCCATTAGGAAAAAGATAACCCAGATTTTACCTATCCACGTTAGAAGAAAGGGGTTCAATTATTCAACATAGTCAAAAACGTCACTATTATGAGAAATGGAGCTCCCCGTGCTTCTGCAGGGGCACCCTGGCGAAGGCGAGTGAATCCAGAAGCTCGTTACCGAAAAGCCAGATCTGGTTACCTCCCTCATCAGAACCCAACTCGGTCTTTCAGATACTGGCGCCATGGCATGGCGTTAATCAGTTGCAGAAGATGGGTATGCAGAGTATGCTGATTAGGGCTTTTTATAGATATTCGGTGTGTGATATTTGAGGTAAGAATGGGCAAGTGATATGGGCGAATAAAGCCCGGGGGAACGGTCAGGTATACATGGCAGTACAATTAAGCAAAACGGAAGAGCGGATTCTGGCGAAGCTGGGTGAGCTGGGACGGCGATATGAAGCGTTGGAAGGCCAGATGAACGATCCGGCGGTAGCGAGCAATCCCCATCAGATGAGTAAGCTGGCGCAGGAATATGGCATGCTTAGCAGGATAATGGAAGAGTACCGGCGTTATAACCAGTTGCAGCTACAACTGGAAGATGCGGAATCGATGCTGGCAGAAGAAAGCGTAGAGGCAGACCTGCGGGAGTTGGTAGAGGAGGAAATCGGTCAATTGAAGGAGCGCATGAAGGAGGCGATTGAGAAGGCCAAAGAAGAGCTGGTGATGTCGGGTGATAAGAGGGTTGGTTCTGTACTCATGGAAATCCGGGCGGGGACGGGGGGAGAAGAGGCGGCTCTATTTGTGGGGGATCTGTACCGAATGTACACGCGATATGCGGAAAATCGGGGATGGAAGGTGGAGCCTATGTATTTTTCGCCGACGGAGCTGAGGGGATTCAGGGAAATTATTATCAGTATACGAGGTGAGGGGGTCTGGCAGGAGTTGGGTTATGAAGGTGGGGGGCATCGGGTCCAGCGGGTGCCGGAAACGGAGACTCAGGGGCGGATTCACACTTCAGCGGCGACGGTGGCAGTGTTGCCGGAGCCGGAAGAACTGGAAATTGATATTAAACCAGACGAGGTTATCGAGCATGTTTCCCGATCTAGTGGGCCTGGAGGACAGAATGTAAACAAGGTGAGCTCTGCGATCAAGCTGCAGCATGTCCCCACTGGTATAACGGTGAGTATGCAAGAGGAAAAGAGCCAGCACAAAAACAGGGCCAAGGCGTGGCGGATTCTGCGTAGCCGGGTATACGATTATTATGAGCAGAGGAAACGGGCAGAACGAGACTCGGCCCGGAAGAATATGATCGGCTCTGGCGACCGCTCGCAACGGATCCGGACCTATAACTTCCCGCAGAACCGGGTGACCGACCATCGGATCAATCTGAGTCTGTACAGCCTAGACAAGATTATGATGGGGGAGATGAACGGGTTGATTAAGGGGCTTATCGACTACGATAAGCAGCAACGGCTGGAGGATCTCTTTGCTACCTTGTAGTAATTTCCCGTTTCAGGAAAGCCAGTAGTAGATAGTAGCATATTACACCGGCGTTTGGCTTCAGGGCACCTGCCCGCCATCGCGAGCCGCTCAGGCGAGGCGGGCGGTGATGTCATGCCTGTATGAGGGCATAGGAAAAAAAGATCTCTCCGTGCTTTTTTGCATGTAGTTTCTTATCAGAGAGCGTAATGCCGCAGGCGAGAGCGTGAGGCTATCAAGATCTTTTTTCTATATCCTGATAATAATTCGATATGAAGTTATTGGTGCGATCTTGTTCGACAAAGTCTCTGGAAGTAAATAAAAGTGCTTCCAGAAGGGCACGGATTGGCTATGGCAAACATAATTACTAGCGCACAAAATCCGCTGGTGAAGATCCTGGTGAGCCTGCGGAAGAAGAAGAGGCTGCGTGTCGAGAAAGGTGTTTTTTCGATTGAAGGTGAGAGGGAATTGCTGCATGCGCTAGCAGGCGGGATTGAGTTTGAGACGATAGTTTTTTGCCGGGAATTGCTTGTGGGCAATGCGGAGTTGACCAGCATGGAATCGTTGGCGGTGAGATTCGGCATCGGTAGAACGAGGGCAGTGGAAACGGTAGAGGTTTCTCCGCGGGTGTACGGGAAAATTGCCGTACGGGAAAATACCGAGGGTATAGTGGGTGTGGCTAAGATACCGAAGCGGGATATTTATACATTGTCTTTATCGAAAGACCCCCTGGTGCTGGTGGCAGCTGGAATAGAGAAGCCAGGGAATCTGGGTGCACTGCTGCGGACCGCAGATGGAGCAGGAGTGGAGGTGTTGATCGTTTGCGGGGCAGAGGTGGATCTGTATAATCCTAACGTAATACGTTCCAGTTTAGGGGCTTTGTTTACGGTACGGACTTTTCCATTATCCTGGGAGGAAACCGGGCACTGGTTGCAGGAAAACAGGATTCGGATGATTTTTACCAGTCCGTCAGGGGAGAAGGACTATACCGAGGAGGATTATACAGGGGCAGTGGCGATTTGTCTTGGCAGTGAAAAGGAAGGCTTGCCGTCAGAATGGTTGCGAAAAAAAAACAGCAAGGTCAAGATCCCCATGCGAGGACAGATGGATTCCCTGAATACTTCATGCAGCGGGGCGATCGTCTTGTATGAAGCTGTGCGGCAGAGGGAATGGAAACGGGGCCAGGCATAAGTAACGACGTATTGTGAGAAAATCGATGTGGTCAATGGTTAACTGTTTTTATTGGGCAGAAGACTTTTGTTGCGAGACAATCCATTAAAGCAAAACATCAAAGCAATGAAAGAACAAGGGGGGAGGGGCGGGGAACAGGTCCACCAAAGAAATGTCGCCCAAGTCCGCCATGTCGACCAGTAACTTCGGTCCAGGATTGAATTCATGGTATGGCTTGGCGGAAGTGCATGGGAATCGAACCCACCCGCGAGGGTACTAGCCCCGCGCACCGGATTTGAAGTCCGGGAGCCCCACCAGTGAGCTTTCCACTTCCAGTTTTCTTCTATCATCTACTGTTATCGCTGTCAATATGTGGAGGACCTTCGTGCTGATCACAGCCGAATGCCTCCTTTCTAAGGCCTCGTTGATACCCTGCAGATTGCTGGAAGGCAATTCATTTCAATTGAAAATAATGAATCTAGATGGTATCTTATAGCACCGATGGTCTCAGTTTACTCTACCAAAAAACTTGCCTGAAAGGGAAGGGGAGGGTGTACGATGATCCCATTAGTGCTTGTAAGGCATGGTCAGAGCACGTGGAACGAAAAGAACTTGTTTACAGGCTGGATAGATGTCGGCCTATCGGAGTTGGGGAGGCGAGAAGCCTATTCCGCTGCGAAGCTTCTATTAGAAGGAAACTATATCTTTGATGTGGCCTTTACCTCTGTCCTGAAACGCGCAATCCAGACCCTGTGGATCATCCTGGAGGACATGGATCTTATGTGGATTCCGGTTTACAAAAGCTGGCGGCTTAACGAGAGGCACTACGGGGCCCTTCAGGGCTTGAATAAAGCGGAGACTGCAACCAAATATGGAGCCGATAGGGTTCTCCTCTGGAGGAGGAGCTATGATGTGAGGCCGCCGGAACTGATAGAGGAAGACGATAGGTATCCCGGTCATGACCCTCGGTACCGGGAGCTGGACAAAGCGGATATTCCCCTTGCTGAATGCCTCAGAGACACCGTGGAGAGATTCCTTCCTTATTGGCATGAGACTATTGTGCCAACACTCAAAAAGGGAAAAAGAGTACTAATCTCAGCACATGGCAACAGCCTGCGAGCATTAGTGATGTACCTGGATAACATCTCCAAGGACGAAATTCTCAAACTCAATATCCCAACAGGCATCCCCCTCGCATACGAACTGGATGATAATCTTAAGCCGATTAAACATTATTATCTGGGAGACCCAGAGACCGCAAAAAAGGCGGCCGATGCCGTTGCCGGCCAGACCAAACAGTAATTTTCCCTGAACTCAGCATCCGCGAAGTGATTGACGATCAAAAGAGAAGTTGCCCGAAAGCGGTTACACGCATCTCGCCGGCAATATCAAGCGGGAATATATCCTGCTCGTGCATGAGCGGGCGCTTTATATGAAGTATTTGAAGGCCCATCTTCCCTGCCTCTTTTCCCGTACGATGAGGATGAACCCCTTTTATCAGAGCGCATCCCCAATTGTCCAAAAGAGAATCTTTAGGCACCCTTTATTACATTAAACGAAATTATTACATAAATTTTATAAGCAATTGAGATTAAAAGTAAATGCAATTAGAGATAGTACACGATAAGGAGGAACTTGAGGCGTTTCTAAGGAGAAATGTCCCCTTGCATATCTACGAGCTCGGGGATCTGGATGACTTCTCTTGGCCCCACACTACCTGGTACGCCATGCGGGAGAAAGGGGAGGTGAGGACACTGATCATGGTCTATACCGCGGAACCGCTTCCCGTAG
>CAYMFC010000031.1:0-15808 GCA_964389665.1 uncultured Desulfobacteraceae bacterium
TTCGAGATATTCCTGTCTCGAAAAAAGGTAGTATCCATCGGCATAAAGGACGGCAACCTCGATTATTTCCGCTCATCCAGGGAGATAGGGCTCGCGCTCAGGGTCCTTAAACAGGGTAGATTGGGGTTTGCCTATCTCTTCGGACCAACCCCCGGTGGACTCCACGGCCTCGCGGATCGAGCGATTGAGTCGGCAAGGGAGAATGATGCGGATCCACACTCTTCTTTTCATGCGGGGGCGAGATTAGAGGTGCCTAATCTGGAACTCTTCGACCCGAGCCTCGAGACGATACGCGAGAATGACAAGATAGCCCATGTCAAGGAGATGGAGCACAGCGCCCTGAGCTCAGATCGCCGCATAAAAAAGGCCAGGAGGGCTGAGTACGAGGAGGTAACCCATCACGTCTCATTGACGAACTCCAGGGGATTGGATCTCGAACGGGAAGAAACCAGTTGCACGATGTCGATCATGGTCCTCGCTGAGGACAACGGCTCATCCGAGATGGGCTGGGAGCTCGGTAACGCCAGGTTCTATACCGACCTCGATCCCATAAAGATAGGGCTCAGCGCGGCTAAGAGAGGCATACAGATGCTGGGCGGTCGCCAGATCTCGACGGGCAGGTGTCCCGCGGTCTTGGAAAACAGGGTGGTCACCGATATGCTCGGCGCCTGGGCATCATCCTTCTTTGGAGAGAATGTATACAAGGGTAAATCCCTTCTCAAGGGCAGGATCAATGAGACAGTCGCCTCTCCGATGATACAGCTCATTGACGACGGGCTCTCTGTTAGGGGTATGGGTAGTGCGCCCTTTGATGACGAGGGAGCTCCCCAGGCAAGGACCATCCTGGTAAAGGATGGGGCCTTGACCTCATATCTGTTCGATGGATACTGGTCGAAAAAGATGGGCGCTGAGCCAACGGGTAACTCCTTTAGGCCCCAGATCGCATCCCCCCCAACGACATCTGTATCCAACCTCTTTATAGGTCCCGGTTCCTCATCGCCTGAACAGCTCCTGAGTAAGATGGATGACGGCCTTTTCATAACAGAGGTTATGGGCGCTCATACGATTGATCCGGTGTCAGGGGAGTTCTCCTTGGGTGCATCTGGGATGAGGATCCAACAGGGGAAGGACGCATTTCCCGTAAAGGGCGTAACCATCTCCGGCACGATCTATGATCTGTTTTCCGCCGTAGAGGAGGTGGGGGATGACCTTAGATTTCTCGGTAGAATCGGGGCTCCCTCGCTTTTCATAAAAGAGATACTTGTGAGCGGACTGTAAAAGGAGGGCTCCTATGTTCGGTATAGGCATGCCTGAATTAATCGTTATCTTTGTGATCGCCTTGATTTTCATCGGGCCAAAGAAATTGCCCGACCTGGCCAGGGCCCTTGGCAAGGGAATGGCCGAGT
Source organism: uncultured Desulfobacteraceae bacterium (assembly GCA_964389665.1). Lineage (GTDB taxonomy): Bacteria > Desulfobacterota > DSM-4660 > Desulfatiglandales > B25-G16 > B25-G16. The sequence goes on from CAYMFC010000031.1 coordinate 1,407, forward strand.
TTAGAAAGGCCACCTCCGATATCAAGGCAAATCTCAACATCGAGGATGAGCTCAAGGGGATGGAGCAGGACATAGCAGATTCAGTGAGCGGATTGGTAGCAAATGCCTCGGAACAAACCGATGAAATAGAGGCCAAAGCAGAAAACGCCCCTGAGGATCAAGGAAAGGGCGAGCTAAGGAGCACCTCAGAGAAAAAAGATACCGATGGATGAGAAGCAGCCATTCCTGGCTCACTTAGAGGAACTGAGGAGCAGGTTGATCGTGTGCGCGATCGCCATTGGCGTGGGTTTCGCGATCTCCTATGCCTTCTCCAAACAGCTCTTTTCCCTTCTCATCCTTCCCTTGACAAAAGTCCTTCCCCCGGACAGCAGGCTCATCTTCACCAATCTTCCCGAGATGTTTATCACCTATATCAAGGTATCCCTCGTTGCCGGCATCATAGTGGCCATACCGGTCATCTTCTACGAGGTGTGGATGTTTCTGGCTCCGGCGCTCTATCAGAAAGAAAAACGGTACCTCGTCCCCTTTGTGGTGTCTTCCAGCATCCTCTTTATCCTCGGTGCCCTTTTCGGATACCTCATCGTATTTCCCTATGGATTCAAATTCTTCATGAGCTTTGCCACCGAGGATATCCAGGCCCTTCCTTCCGTGAAGCAGTATTTCTCCTTTGCAATCAGGTTGCTCCTGGCATTCGGGCTCGTGTTCGAGATGCCCATAGTGGTGCTCTTTCTCACCAAGATCGGCCTGGTCACCCCGGATGCCATGAAGCGGTTCCGTAAGTTTGCCATCCTCGGGTCCTTTATCCTATCGGCGATACTCACGCCACCTGATGTGGCCACCCAGATCATGATGGCAGTTCCCATTATTATCCTCTATGAGCTGAGCATCTTCCTCAGCAAAGGGGTATATCGTAAGAAAAAAGAGAGCTCAGAGAAAGAAGAGCCATAAGGAATTGATGGAGCAGACCTTTCATCTATCGGAATATCCATCAAGCCTGTATCCCTTCCAGTCGATATGGAGTTTACGCATTCGAGCCCGCAGGGTGTGGGGATTAATGCCCAATAGTTTTGCTGCACCGTACGGCCCTTCAATCCGTCCATTGGTCCTCCTCAGTGCCGCTTCGATGTGACGCAACATGGCGGCATCGAGCGAGGAGAAGCGGTCTGTGGATCCCTGGTACGCGTCCCCCTGCCGTTGCGATGGTCCTTTCGGATTTGCAGCTCCTGTGTCAAAACCTAAGGCTTTTGCGATTTCAAGACGAGCACCGTTTCCGAGGATTGCGGCGCGATCGATCACTGTGGCTAACTCACGTATGTTCCCGGGCCAATGATAAGAGATTAATAAGTTGATGTCCTCCGGAGTGGGCATGTGGGGGGTTAATCCAAACCTTCGAGAGGCCCGCTGCGCAAAATGAGCTGCCATCGCCGCCATGTCTTCTGTCCGATCACGAAGTGGCGGTAAATCGATGGGAAATCCGGCGAGCCGGTACCAGAGATCCTCGCGGAAACGACCTTCGGTTACCATTGCACGGAGATCGCGATTAGTTGCGGCGACTAGGCGCACATCGACATGAAGCTGTCGCTGACCGCCGACACGCTCAAACAGACCGTCTTGCAGTATTCTCAAGAGCCGAACCTGGGCCGCGAGCGGTAACTCCGCGATTTCATCCAAAAACAGCGTGCCGTCGTTCGCTCTTTCAAACCACCCCCTTCTCAAGCTCACCGCACCGGTAAAGCTTCCTCGTTCATGCCCGAAAAGCTCAGAATCTATCAGTTCTGGCGCAATTGCTCCACAATTGACACGGAGAAAGGGGCCGCCAGACCGATTAGAGCGGGAATGAATTGCCCTGGCTATGACTTCCTTTCCAGATCCCGTCTCCCCGAAGATCAACACGGGGATATCGGTGCGGGCCACCAGTTCCACGCGTTCCATTACATGCCGGAGCCCTGAATCAGTCCCCACGATAGTCTCTGTAATATTCTGGCGGCCCAAGCGCGTGAGGAGCGCATGTTTATCCGCCTCCGCGGCCTCGCGCAGCTTCACCAGTTCGCGAACCTGCCGATCATTTTCAAGGGCAACGCTGAATGGTTCGAGAAGGGCATGCACCATTGCCTTGTGCCCGACTCGAAATGACCGCGGTTGTGAGGCCACAAGTATCAGCACTCCTATGTGCTCCGTAGAGCTGCACAACGCTCCCACCAAAAGGCTGCCTTCAATACCCGGCGGTATGACCCCCGGCAAAGGGGCGCTCGTGTCTCGTGAATGACTGTGGATAACCTTTCCTTCATGACACCACTCCAGTATTCGTTCGATATCCTCAGATGAACAGTCGGTCACGAGCTGCTCCGGCGGGAATACCGATCGGGATAGTCCCGTCGCTACCGTCTCGAGGCAAGACCGTTGCAGATCCAGTCGACGAACCAATAAGAGATCCACGGGCAACCGGCGCGCGAGAATTGGCGCCATCCGCTCAACCGACTCCGAGATTTCGATACGGCGACAAGCCTCGCGCCAGACATCGAGCAAGAGGGGCATAAATTTTTCCATCGCGTGCGCTAAACCCGTGTTATACTATAGTTACTTATTAAATATAACGGATTATCTATCATATTTACTATATCTGTCAATGATTTTTTTTCGAATATCAGCATTTACCGGGCATAAATGGGCCTAGCGAGCTCGAAATAAAAGTGGCATGGCATTTGCTCAATGATACTTCACGTGTTCATGGATATCTTGGAGATCTCGACCCTTATTGAATCTATCATATCAAAATCATATAAATAATCGAGATTCGAGTCAACGAATTGAGAACACGAATTGAGAAATCACCAGTGGGGGCTGCTCATCTGAATTCTCAGCATGGAGGAGAGAAAATGCTTAATACTCATGTTGGCAAAAAAGGTATGTTCGCACATAGACTATCTCGTGTACCCGTAATTCGTATAAGGCGTGTTCGAATCTGGGCGGGACTCGTTCTCGGTATAGTGATCCTGCTAGTCCTTCAAATGCTGGTGCCAGAATGGAAAGTGCTGCCACAGTTCATGGGGCGTCTCGCACCCGGTGCGGTCCTGGCTATCTTCCTCACCGCACTGTTGTGCGAATATATTGACTCAAGCCTCGGCATGGGATACGGGACGACCCTTACACCTCTTCTCCTTTTAGCAGGCTTTGAGCCGCTACAAATCGTCCCCTGCGTGCTCCTGAGTGAATTCCTGACTGGTATTACTGCTGGCCTGATGCATCATCGTGATGGCAATGTGGATCTCTTACATAACGGACAAGTACGAGGAACATTGATATTGCTCTCATTGCTCAGCATAATAGGTGCCCTCACTGGGGTCACACTCGCTCTCCATGTCCCGAAGTTCTGGCTCACAGCCATTATCGCCATCATTATCCTTTCGGTAGGCATCACCATTTTGGTGACGATTCGCAGGCAACTCCGGTACCGCCGTGGCCATATAATTGCCGTGGGAGCAATCGCCGCATTCAATAAAGGCCTCAGCGGAGGCGGATACGGTCCACTGGTAACTGCTGGTCAAGTCGTTTCTGGAGTGCCCTCAAAGCATGCCATTGCCATTACGTCCCTGGCAGAGGCTCTGACCTGTATCGTTGGGTTCACCGCCTATATCCTCATCCATGGACATATTGATCTGATGCTCGCAGCTCCGCTCACCCTCGGAGCAATGTTATCCGTGCCCATGGCAACCTTGACGGTCAAGTTTTTGCCAGAATATGCGGTGCGCTCAGGCGTAGGTGTGATGACATGTTTGCTTGGGATACTGACCCTCATAAAGGTGGCCCTATAATTTGACGTCTCGGAATTTCCTTTTGTAGAGCGGCAAAAAGGTCAGCCCATTTCGCCTGAGCGAAGCGATTTCATTGAGGAATGCTGGCTTACGGCATGGGCAGGAAATGCCCCCCGCTCACAGTCAGAAGAAGGGGATTCCTCTTTGCCCTTCTCTGCTCATCAAATGACATGGGCCCTGTCATGCTTTCAAAGGTTCGTGCCTCAGCTAACGCAGCGGAAAAATCTGAGCGTGTCTTTATCTGCTCTGAGGTCTCCTCTAAAATCTGCTTGACTATCCGGATCGTATCGTAGCCCATCGCAGCGAGGAGCCCCGGTTCCTGACCGAAGCTTGAGGAATACTGCGAAACGAATTTCTTCACCCCCGGATATCCGCTTCCGGGAAAGAACCCCGAAGGGAATATCGCTCCGTTCACATATCTTCCAGCGATCTCCACCAACTCCTTTGAGTTCCAAAGATCGGTCCCTAACAGGGTTACGTCCACCACATCATGGTAGGCCAACTGGGAGGAAATAAGGGCAGCGCCCTGATAGCTATCTGGGATAAATACGGCATCAAAATCGATGATAGGCTCCGGCTGCTCTTCCGATTCCCCTCCTTCCTCCTCCATTTCCGGGTTTGGTCTTGGGTAGAATAGGCCGATCATCTTCTTGATTTCCTCGGTGAAATCCGTGCCTTGGGTGTCGTAGGATTCCACCGCATTGATCACACCTCCCTTTTCTTCAACCGTATCCCAAAATACATTCATAAAGTACGTGCCGTACGGATTTGCGGGATGCAGGATCGCAAATCGTCTCAGGCCCATCCCATCCATAACCTTATTGACAAGGCTTCTAACCTGATCTTCCGGAGCCAGGCTATTCTGGAAGATCATCTCGCCTTTGTTCGTGATCTCTTCACTCTGGCTTAGGGTTATTATGGGTATAGCCAATTCCTGCGCCTCCTCCACCACCGCCTCGGCGACCCTACTAATAAGAGGCCCGATCACGAGTGCCGCCTTCTCATCCTCCTTGAGCGCCCTGATTGCATCGACTGCCTTTTGTGGATTGCCTTCTGTATCCCTTACCACAAGCTCAAGAGATGAAGGGACTCCGCTGCCCTTGTCAAATAGGCCTAGACCAAGCTCCAGGCCGCGTAAAACCTCCTGTCCATAGATGGCAAATGGTCCGCTCAGGGGCAAGAGGCACCCAACGACATCAAGCTTTACCCTCAGCCTCTCGTCGATCTCCTCGAGGAGCTCTCGTGCCTTCATGATCCAGTCTTCCCCTGGGGCAAGCCTGAGGATCTCCATCGCGGCTACTCGTGCCTCATCCAATCTATCTGATCGGAGAAAGAAGGTACCCAGACGGCAGTTTATGGGAACAATAAGATCGCTGCCCTTGGCATAGGCAGCCATCTCCTCCAGTTGCTCCTCCGTTGCCTTGGATATGAGATCGGTCAGATGAGACCTCACTTCTTGTCTTCTCGTCTCTGTGAGGTATGGCGACTCGAGAACCTTTAGCCACCAGGAAAGCGTCTTTGCATACTCATTGAGCTCCATCGAGTTTTGGCCCAACAGATAGTAGACCTCTTCCTTTCTGGGATAGTCTTTATAAAGCTCGATCCACCGCAAAGCATTCTCTTTCGATTCCTCATGTTTCCCAAGATGATAGTATATCTTGGCGATCAACAGGTGAACCTCGGCCCTCCTGCCGTTTAAGGGAAACGCCTTGATGGCCTCTTTAAGAAGAGACAGGGCCTCCCCATATTGGTTTCTGTAGTAATAGATGGTTCCCATCTTGGCAAGGGCATCCTTGACCTTGTCGCCCAAGGGATATTCCAAGAGGTACTGTTCATAGGCCTCCAAGGCCAGGTCGTATTCCTGCTGCCGAAAGTAATGCTCAGCCATGAAGAACTGATCGATGAGCGACCTCCGCTCAGGCCATAACTCCTCGGGGGGTATCCCCTCCTTTACAATCTCTTCAGGTGGTAGCTCTTCAGGTGCCTTCTTTGCTATCGCTTGCTCCTCGGCGGGTCTCTCCGCAGGTGGCTTCATCGCGATGGGTTTCTTGGGAAAAGGCTCCGGCTCCTTGAGGGCAATCCTTTTCTCGCAGGAAACCATAAAGAAGGCCCCCACAATCATACCCGCAACAATGAGCTTATCAATCCGAATGATCTGGTGTGCTTTCATTCTATATGAGGATTCCAAAAATGTCTCGTCTGTTTGACGATAGGAAATGAAGGGTACCGCCAAATCAGGGTCAAAAGCTATTACATATAGAATGTTACTATGAGGTGGTCCAAAGGTAAAGCGCAATTCTCTTTGGCCCCCGACACGAGGTCGAGGGCCACATTCTTGCCCTTGTTGAACAGTACCTAAGGGTGGAAGTGAGGAGTTGTTGCATGTGAAGCCCCGACTATTGGCCGAGGTGTATTACTTGACTTCCTCAAAATCCGCATCAACGACATCCTCATCCGCCTTAGCCGAGCCGGCTGCTCCAGCAGCCGATTCCGCTCCTGTTTGAGCTTGCGCCTGCTGAGAGGCCTGTGCATACAGGATCTCTGCGATCTTATGAGATACCTGCGTCAGCTCGTCGGAAAGTCGTTTTATCTCCGCCGCATCCTCACCCTCCATTGCCTTCTTGAGATTGGAGATGGCATTCTCGATCTCAGACCTCGTACCGGCATCGATCTTATCTCCAGCCTCCTTCATGGACTTCTCAATCGAATAGATCTGAGAATCAGCGTTATTTCGAGCATCGATGAGCTCTCTCTTCTTTCTGTCCTCTTCCACGTGAAGCTCCGCATCCTTGACGAGCCCCTTTATCTCATCCTCGCTGAGGCCGCTCGAGGCGGTTATCCTTATCGACTGCTCCTTTCCTGTGCCGAGGTCTTTGGCGGAAACGTTCACGATGCCATTCGCGTCGATATCGAAGGTCACCTCTATCTGGGGCATACCCCTCGGTGCCGCTGGTATCCCCACCAGCTCAAACCGGCCAAGAGTCTTATTGTTGGCCGCCATTTCCCGTTCACCCTGAAGCACATGGATGGACACTGCCGGTTGGTTATCGGCTGCGGTGGAGAATATCTGGCTTTTTTTCGTGGGAATCGTGGTATTCTTCTCAATGAGCTTGGTAAAAACGCCGCCGAGGGTCTCGATACCCAGCGAAAGAGGGGTCACATCAAGCAGGAGGACATCCTTCACATCTCCCTGTAGCACACCGCCCTGAATAGCAGCACCAACTGCAACGACCTCATCGGGGTTCACACCCTTGTGCGGTTCCTTTCCGAAGATCTCCCTTACCTTCTGCTGGACCTTAGGCACCCTGGTCATGCCGCCAACCAGAATGACCTCGTCGATATCGCTGGGTTTCATGCCGGCATCCTTGAGTGCTATTTTACAAGGCTCAGTGGTCTTCTCGATCAGGTCGTCCACAAGGGCCTCGAGCTTTGCCCTCGTTAGCTTAATATTCATGTGCTTTGGACCGCTCGCATCAGCGGTGATAAAGGGAAGGTTTACATCCGTTTCCATAGAGGTGGAAAGCTCCATCTTCGCCTTCTCGGCAGCCTCCTTGAGCCTTTGGAGCGCCATCTTGTCATTTCTGAGATCAATGCCCTGATCCTTCTTGAACTCATCGGCGAGGAAATCGATCACCCTCTGGTCGAAGTCTTCACCTCCGAGGTGAGTATCTCCATGCGTAGCCTTGACCTCGAAGACCCCTTCACCTATCTCCAGGATCGAGATATCAAAGGTTCCTCCTCCCAGATCGAAGACCGCTATCTTCTCGTCTTTCTTCTTGTCCAGCCCATAGGCGAGTGAAGCAGCTGTCGGCTCGTTGATTATCCGCTGCACGTTTAATCCCGCGATCCTGCCGGCATCCTTGGTGGCCTGCCTCTGGCTGTCATTAAAATAGGCCGGGACGGTAATCACGGCATCGATCACCTTTTCACCCAGGTACTCCTCGGCGGTCTGCTTCATCTTCTGTAAAATCATCGATGAGATCTCTGCTGCGCTATAATCCTTTCCCCTCACGGTCACCTGCGCATCGCCGTTCGGCGCCTTGGTGATCTTGAAGGGTGATATCTTGATATCCCTCTGGACCTCGGGAGAGTCATACTTCCTGCCGATCAGTCTCTTCACCGCATACACGGTGTTATCCGGATTGGTGATTGCCTGCCTTTTCGCAGTCTGTCCCACCAGCCGTTCTCCGCTATCGGTAAATGCCACCGTAGAAGGCGTGGTCCTGTTGCCCTCCACATTCGCGATCACCTTTGCGTCGCCCCCTTCCATCACGGCAACGCAGGAATTCGTGGTTCCCAGATCGATTCCGATTATTTTGCTCATTATCTCCTCCTTAAAAGCTAGTATGCACCATGCATATCATCATGCATAATCTTCGTCATTTTTTGCGCCATTTCCCTGAGAGATAACCACTATCGAGGGCCTCATAAGGCGACCGTTGAGCAGGTAGCCCTTTTGCATCTCCATAATGACGTGCTTCGGTGGAACCGTATCATCCGGCTGCTGGGAGATGGCCTCATGAACGTGGGGATCAAAGGGTTTTCCCATTGCCTCAACCTCCTTGAGTCCTGCCTTCTCCAGGGTATTCATCAGGCCTTTGAGAATCATCTCGATGCCCTCAGCTAACCCCGAGGGATTAGTACCATCCCGCGCATGAATGAGTGCCTTCTCCAGGCTGTCAATTACTGGGAGAATCTCCCTGATAAGGGATTCATTCGCGAATTTCGCCAGATCCTCCCGTTCCTTCACCCCCCTCTTCTTGATATTCTCCATCTCAGCATAAGCCCGCATGTAGAGGTCGTGGTTTTCCTGAGATTGTTGCTCAACCTCCTTGAGCTTCTCGAGGAGTTCCTGCTTGGTCATCTCCTCTGCTTGTTTCTGCCTTTCCCTTTTGTTCCTCGAACTGGTTTTCTCTGAATCCTCCTGGCGAGGCTCTGCTGACTCCTTGGCCATCGCATCTGTCTCCTCGTTCGTTTTTACCTCTCTGTCATCCATATGCCTACCACCACTGGATGCCTTTCAGATTTCTATTGTGAACTATAGTATACCGTGAAATTCGCGGACCCGTATTTCAAGGACCGCACTTTCTTTTTTTCAAATAGAGACTAACTCCTTAAACTATAAGGCAAAACTGTCAGAGGAGATGTTAAGCATCAGTATCGTACTTGTCAAGGGCAGGGCCGTTAGAAGATGGGGCTCATCCGGCATGTGTAAGGAGCGATCAGAAGGGGGAGTTGCCATCCAAAGGAGTAAGGAACTCACAGGCCCCTTCCCGTGATCCTCCGAAGGGCTTCGAGATATTTATCCCTTGTGATGGCGATTACCTCTTCAGGCAGCTTTGGCGGCGGCGGCTTCTTGGGCCAGTCAAGCCCATCGAGGTAATCCCTTAAGAACTGCTTATCAAAACTCCTCTGAGGCCGCCCCGGTTCGTATTCATCTATGGGCCAGAATCTTGATGAATCCGGGGTTAACACCTCGTCGATGAGCATGAGGGTTCCATTTCTTTTACCGAATTCGAACTTTGTATCAGCAATGATGATTCCATGCTCAGCTGCCAGATCCCTTCCAAACTCATATATCTCTAAGCTAATCCTCTTGATCTCGCTCGCTACATCCTCTCCCGCGATCCGAGCAACTTCATCAATAGAAATATTCTCATCGTGGAGCCCTCCCTCCGCCTTGGTAGACGGCGTGAAGATGGGTTCCGGCAGTTTCGAAGACTCCTTCAGCCCATCGGGGAGAGCCACGCCTGAAATACTCCCCTTATCCCTATATTCGCGCCATCCCGACCCCGAGATATATCCTCTCACGATGCATTCCACGGGCAGAGGTCTGGCCTTCCTCACCAGCATGCTTCGGTCCTCCAAATAGTCCCGGTACGGCTTGCACGCCTCGGGATATTCATCGGGATTCGCGGTAATGACGTGATTTCCGATAATGGGGGAGGTTGTTTCAAACCAGAACAGGGAGATCTTGTTCAGGACCTTCCCCTTATCCGGTATGGGGTCATCCATCACCACATCAAAGGCCGACATTCGGTCGGTCGTAACGATAAGCAAGGTATCCTCGAGGTCATAGATGTCTCTCACCTTTCCCCGACTGGCAAGCTTTAGCCCTGGAAAATGTGTTTCCCTGATCACCTGCATCGTCATAATCACATCCTTTCTCTTTTTATTATTTCATCTTGTGATTACTCAGCTATTTTGCCACAAAGACACCAAGATTACAGAATTATTCTTCATAATAACCGTTTTAATACGCCTGAAGCGAATTAATCCACGGCATATTGAAATCATTTAAAAAATACCTTTATTTAATGTATATTCATATTCCCGGCCTGCCGTCCGTCGGGCAGGTCTTCGGGTCTTTGTGCCTTGGTGGCTGAACAGGTCTGTTATTTTTATAAAAGCACTCTAGACAACAGAAAGGATGTTTTGTATATAGGTCGGAGTACAATTATTTTTTTATTTTACCATACAGAAGAGAAGAGTAAAAGAAGAGATATGGTCACATTGGATTTTGAAAAGGGCAACGGTCTCGTGCCCGCCATCGCGCAGGACTATAGATCCGGCAGGGTTTTAATGGTCGCCTACATGAATAACGACGCCTGGGAGCGTACGCTTCAGACTGGTGAGGCACACTACTGGAGCAGGTCCAGGGGAGAGATCTGGCATAAGGGGGCAACCTCGGGCAATATCCAGATCGTAAAGGAGATCTTCGCCGACTGCGACTTTGATACAATCCTTCTCAAGGTAGAGCAGGTAGGAGGCGCCGCATGCCATCTCGGGTACGAAAGCTGTTTTCACAATAGGGTCGAAAGCAACGGGGATATAACAATCATTGGTGAAAGGATATTTGATCCTGCAAGGGTATATGGAAAATGAACGTGCTTAAATTCGGCATACCAAAGGGAAGCCTCGAGGAATCCACCGTCAGGTTGTTTGAGAAATCCGGATGGAAGATAACGACTGCTGACCGAAATTACTTCCCCGAGATAAACGACAAAGATATTGCCTGCTCAATCGTGAGGGCCCAGGAAATGCCCATTCACGTGGAGAACGGCACCATTGATGCCGGTATTACCGGCAAGGACTGGGTGGTGGAGAGTGAATCTGATGTGGTTATCGTTTCTGACCTGATGTACTCAAAGTCAACCAATAGACCCACCAGGTGGGTTGTAGCAGTAGATGCTAACTCCGATATTAAGGAGATCTCCGACCTTCAGGGCAAAAAAATAGCCACCGAATTGGTGAACTTCACCACAAAATACTTCTCCGAAAGGCACATAGACGTGAGGGTGGCATTCTCGTGGGGAACAACGGAGGCCAAGATTGCAGCAGGCCTTGCTGATGCAGTGGTTGAGGTCACTGAAACCGGCAGCACCATCAGGGCCCATGGACTCAAGATCATCCACGAGCTCATGCAATCGAATACCGTGATGATCGTGAACAAATCCTCCTGGGAGGATCCATGGAAGAGGAGCAAGATCCAGCAGATCGTCTTGCTCCTCAAGGGTGCACTCTGTGCCGAAAGCATGGTGGGGCTCAAGATGAACGTCCCCAAGGAACGATTGGACGGAATCATAGAATTGCTCCCCAGCATTACATCGCCTACCGTGGCCCATCTCTTTCAGTCCGAGTGGGTCTCCATAGAGGCCATGGTGAATACGGAGAAGGTGAGAGACCTTATCCCACAGCTGCTGAATGCGGGGGCAGTGGGGATCATTGAATACCCGCTCAACAAGGTGATCTGATGACCCTGAAACTACGAAGAGGCGCAACCCTTATACTCAGTCTATCCGTGCTGGCTTTTGCCTTGCTCGGATGTGCTGAGGATAGGGCCTTGAGAAAAAGGCAGGCCCAAGCCAAGCAGGATTTGGGCAGATCCCTCCTGGCGCAGGGGAACTACACGGCCGGCCTGGGAGAGCTTCTTGAGGCGGCTACCATTGATCCGGGCAACCCGGAGATACAAAACGAGCTCGCGCTGGCATACAGGGAAATGGAGATGTACCCTGAGGCGATTAGGCACTTCACCAAGGCCGTGGAATTAGACCCGGATTTCTCCGAGGCATATAACAACCTCGGCACGGTTTACCTTATCCTTAAGAAGTGGGATCTCGCGATCGGCTGCTTCAAGAATGCCCTCAAGAACAACCTTTATGCCACCCCCCATTTTGCTTACAACAACATGGGCCTCGCCCATTATAACAAGGGCGACTCTCGCAGGGCTATCGAATGCTATCAAAAGGCCGTTCAATTGCAGCCTTCCTTCAGCAGGTCCTACCATAACATGGGAATTGCCTTCGAGAGCCTGGACCAACGGGAAAAGGCTATTGAGAGCTACAAGAAATCGATACGTTACGCACCTGACAATCCTGCTTCCTATTTCTACCTCGGCAGGCTCTACAGGAAGCTCAACGAACCAACCCTCGCAGCCCGGAACCTGGAGGAAACCATACGGTTGAATAAGCAGAATATCTATGCACCCGAGGCAAGGCGTCTTTTGAGAGAGGTAGAATGATATAATGACTGTCTCAACCAGGGCAAAAGAGTTCCGCTCCTTTATCGTGATGGATGTCATGGAGAGGGCCAGCGCCCTTGAAGGGCAGGGACGTGACATCATCCACCTGGAGATAGGCGAGCCGGATTTCGATACGCCCGAATGCATCAGGGAAGCCGGCATTAGGGCCATCAAGGAGGGAAAAACTCACTACACCCACAGCCTTGGCGTACTGGAGTTGAGGGAGGCCATCTGTGACTTTTACCTGGAACGGTATGGGGTTCACCTTAATCCGGATCGGGTCCTCATCACCTCCGGAACCTCTCCTGCAATGCTGTTGATCTTCTCGGCCATCCTGGAAAAGGGGGATGAAATTATCGTCTCGAATCCTTACTATCCCTGTTATCCGAACGTCATCGAATACGCGGGAGGGAGGTGCTCCTTCGTGGATACGCGGGAGGACCACGGCTTTCAATTTCTTCCCGAGGAGGTCGCCAAGGGATTATCTCCCCGAACCAAGGCAATACTCATCAACTCCCCTTCAAATCCTTGCGGAACCCTCCTTTCCGCTGAGAGAATGCAGAAACTGCTCGAACTCGGACCATACGTGATCTCCGATGAAATATACCACGGCCTCGTATATGAAGGCAAAGAGCATACCATACTGGAGTATTCGGATAGGGCATTCGTGCTGAATGGATTCTCCAAGCTCTATTCCATGACCGGCTGGAGGCTCGGGTTCGTGATTCCCCCGGAGGAATTTCTCCGTCCCATGCAAAAGATGCAGCAAAACTTCTTCATCTCTGCGAGCAGCGTCTCGCAGTATGCGGGCCTCGCTGCCATAAGAGACGCGCAGCCCGATGTCGAACACATGAGATCGGTCTTTGATCAGAGGCGGCGCTACATGCTCACGAGGCTCAGGGAGCTCGGCTTTGGCATCAAGGTTGATCCTGTTGGGGCATTTTATGTACTTGCCAGGGCGGACCACATCTCCCATGATTCATACACGTTGGCCTTTGAAATACTTGATAAAGCTGGGGTAGGTGTTGCCCCCGGAATCGATTTCGGTACGGGAGCAGAAGGATACCTCAGGTTCTCGTACGCAAACTCCTTGGAGAACATCACCGAGGGACTCAGAAGGATCGAGGAATTTCTGAAGAATCGATAGATCGATACGTGATGCTCGATACTGGATGGTCCTCGATTGGAAGTTACAAGCCTCAAATAACCAGTCAAACATATTTGAAATTCGCTCCAACTTTGAATCAACATTTATCATTATTTCAACGCCTCAAGTAATGCGAGTATCCAAGTGTGCAGCGTTCAGTGTTCAGCGTTCAGGGGGAGCAAAAGCCATGAACTGAGATATCTTTCCTGAACACTGAACCCCTGAACCCTGAACGCTCACAATGCCTGATGATTCATCTAATCAAACAACCAGCACATAATGAGCTCATGGCACGAGAAGTTTCATTTTTAACCAGCGCATTCAAGCCCGACCAGTTCCCTCCTCCGAACCGACCCGAGGTTGCCTTTGCCGGCAGATCGAACGTAGGAAAATCCTCCCTTATCAACAGGCTCGTGGAACGGAAAAAGCTTGCAAAGATAAGCTCTCAACCGGGAAAGACGAGATCCATCAACTTCTTTTCGGTGGAAAACTCTTTCTATCTTGCTGATCTGCCAGGCTACGGGTATGCAGCCGTCTCACGAAAGATCAGGCAAGGCTGGAAACACTTAGTTGAGGCCTACCTCACGAGACGGCCTAATCTCAAGGCTGTGGTGGTAATTATCGATATACGGCGAGGGCCCGGAGATGCTGATCGAGAACTCCTGAACTGGCTCAGAGCCCATGAGATCCGAACGGTAATCGTGCTCACCAAGGCAGATAAGATATCCGGGGGAAAGGCGAAACAACGGGTTGATCTCATATCCCAACAACTTGCAGAGGAAGGGCTTGATCACCCCCTTCGTTTCTCCGCCAAAACCGGCCAGGGAAAAGACGAACTCTGGAAAAGGCTATGCGAGGAAATTGAAATGAAACCGTCGGTTCAGCCAGACTAAAACCGGTGAATTGTGCTATGTCCATCTGC
>CAYMFC010000032.1:0-15750 GCA_964389665.1 uncultured Desulfobacteraceae bacterium
CCTCGGGTGAGATGTGATGATGCCGCATGAACCATCTGGGTTCATAGGCGCCGATCGGGATGGCGGAGAGATCAAAGGGACCCAATCTCGAGCCGATCTCCTTAAAGAGCGGCTTATAAGCGGTATCGCCGCAGAAGAAAAAGCGAAAATTCGCCGATCCGATTACCCAGCCTGCCCACAGGGTCTTATTCTGCGAGATGAGCCCCCGCTTGCTCCAGTGATGAACCGGAACTGCGGCGATCTTAAGGCCGCCTTCATCATGTGAATCCCACCAGTCGAGCTCGACCACATTGCTGATCCCGAGATCCGCAAACCAGTCCTTGAGCCCCAAGGGCACAAAGAACCTCGTCGATGTGCCGCCATTGCGTTCATACAGCCTCTTGATACTCCCCTTATCGAGTGAGTCATAGTGATCGTGGGAGATCACCACGATGTCAATCCCCGGCAATTTATCAAGGGCCACCCCAGGGGGCACTACTCTCCGCGGCCCTATCCACTGAAAGGGTGAAGCGCGTTCGGAGAAATGAGGATCGGTGAGGATATTCTTCCCGCCAACCTGGAGAAACACTGTTGCATGGCCGATCCACGTGAGGGTGGTCTTTTCTCGATTGGATCTCAGAAAGGCAGGGTCATTCTTGGCCAGGGGGAAACGGTAGTCCCCGATACGTGGCGTCTTCTTCCAGAGCCGCTGCCACCGCCACTTCAGGAAATCGAGGAATCCCGGCTCATCGGAAGAGTGGATATTCGTGAAGCCGTCCTTCGTGTGGTGCGGCTTGTCCGGATCTGGCAGGGGAGCGGAACAACATTGGGTGAGCAGGACAAGATAGGTGGCGACTGCCACGGCAACGCCCCATGCCTGGATAATCCGAGGAGTATTATACATGTCAGCACACAAGGTCTTTTAGGCCCGGAATGCCAGATAGGTCCTTCTGGCCTTGGCAACCTCTTCCACGAAGTGCCAGCTTCCCCGCTCCACGAAGTCCACAGTGACCGGCGTGCCTATCTTGATGTTCTCAGGGTGGCCCGCATCAACGCCCAGTATCTGGGCGCCAATACGAGGGCCTTCATCAACCTGAACGATGCCGACGCAGTAAGGCTTATCCCTGCCATACCCGGCTTCTATCATGGGCATAGGGCCGACGCCGATCACGGTAAAGGCAACGAGTGTGCCCGTGCCGTTGAGCTCCTCCCACTCCATCGTATCATCCTTGCACGTTAAGCAGATCGGACGAGGAGGCAACCAGAGCGCACCGCAGCCGGCACACCTGGAGGCCATGAGCTTTCTTTCGGACAGGAATGTATTGAATGAGGCAATGGTAAAGGGTATCTCCTTCATCGCGCCTATCTCCTTTCATAGATTTGTACCACGGCTGTTGTTCCATGGGCCCCGATGTTGTGATTCAGGGCGAGATCGATGTCGGTAGTGGTGACCTGTCGCTTGCCCGCCTCACCCCTCATCTGCAGGAATATCTCCACCATCTGGGCAGCCCCGGTCGCACCCACGGGATGCCCCTTGCACTTCAAGCCGCCTGAGACATTGATCGGTTTTACCCCGTCCCTGGTGGTCTTGCCTTCAAAAGCGGCGGTGGCCGCCTCCTTTCCTTCCTTGAAGAATCCCAGATCGGCAGTGGCCATGATCTCGGCAATGGTGAAACAGTCGTGTACCTCGGCGATCTTGATATCCTGAGGACCCACACCGGCCATCTCATAGGCCTGCTGTGCCGCGATCTTGGCTGCGGGGATAGAGGTGAGGGTGTCCCTGTCGTGAAGGTTATGTCCGCTGGCCTGCCCCGTGCCGATGATGTAGATCGGGGTGTCGGTGAACTCCCTGGCGATCTCCTCGGAAACGAGAAGCAAACAGGCCGCCCCGTCGGTCACGGGGCAACAATCGAAGAGGGTATTCGGCCACGCGATGACCGGGTTGTACCGTGGATCATTGAGGAATGCTATCTCATCGGCCCAGGTGGGAACCGGCCCTCCCTTTTCCTTGGCCTTGGCTGCCCGCGTATTCATCACGTCTTTAATGGTCATGGGGAAATGGGCCTTTGGATTGAGGGCGCCGTTATTGTGGTTCTTGATCGCTACCCGCAACATATCCTCGTGCGTTGTTCCGTACGCATGCATGTGCGCGGTTGCCATAGCGGCATAGAGCCCGGGAAAGGTAAACCCCACCGAACCCTCGAAGGTGGTATCCGAACCACAGGCAAGGGCCATGGTGGTCCAGTTGGTCGAGAGGCTGCTCATCTTCTCCGTACCGCCCGCCAGCACCATATCATAGAGCCCCGATGCTATTGCAATCACCCCGTCTCTCACCGCAACGGAACTGCTCGCACAGGCATCCTCAATCTTGCGCGCCGGGCGGGGCGTCAATCCTATGATATCGGCGCAGAGGCTTCCCATCACCGATTGGGACTCCCACATCTCAGCCCCGCAGTTTCCCACATACAATGCCTCGATATCCTGTTGATTAAATTTCTTATCAACCGATCTTTTCATATCGGCGAAGGCCTCTGCGAATAACTCACGGTTGGTAACATCCGGTCGGATCCCAAAGGCCGACATCCCTGCCCCAACGATCGCTACACCTCTGCCGAGTCTGCGTTTTCCTTGAGCCATCATCCACTTCCTCCCTGCTAAAGCGTGATTAGGTGAAGATCAACGAGTTCTCTTCATCCATGCTCTGTCACGTAAATCGACTTTTTGCATACCGTGTAACCGTACCTCATGTCAATACTATTATGCCGGCGATCATCGGCGCCTTGTTTTGCTCGTTACGAAGGATTATCGCCCCAATGCGAGCAATCCTCCGGTAGTAAAACCCCTGGAAACGAAGAGCTCTCCTAAGAAACTAACTATACGGAAAAAAGCATGTTGATTTCTCACATCTTCTTCACTAAAATATCTGTGTTGCACCCTTCTTTTCTGTGCAGGAACGGCCCATCCAGAGATGAAATGAAAAGGGATAACCAGACTGTCTACCTCGTTGACGGAAGCTCATACATACACAGGGCATACCACGCAATAAAGGGCCTGGCAAACTCCAAAGGCCTCCCTACCAATGCCGTATACGGCTTTACCAGGATGCTTATAAAACTACTCGATGAGAAATCGCCGGACTACATAGCCGTGGTCCTCGATGCAAGGGGACCAACCTTCAGACACCGTCTATTCAAGGAATACAAGGCCACCAGGCCCCCCATGCCCGAGGATATGGCGGTACAGATTCCCTATATCAAGCAGGTGGTTGCCGGATTTGATATCGCGATGCTGGAAAAGGAGGGCTATGAGGCGGACGATATCATCGCGACCATTGCTGTGCTGGCAAAGAACCTGGGTCTGAACGTGGTCATCGTGAGTGGAGACAAGGATTTCAAACAATCCCTGTCTCAACATACCGTTATGTGGGACCCTATGAGCGACAAGCTCGTCGACTACGATGGCTTAAAGAGAGATTACGGGCTTGAACCGGAACAGATCATCGAGGTAATGGCTCTCTCGGGGGACCCGGTGGATAATGTCCCCGGGATTCCCGGCGTCGGGGAAAAAACAGCCCTCACCCTCATACAGCAGTTCCACTCCATAGAAAACCTCTTCCAGAATACTGATAAGATCGCCAAGACCTCGCTCAAGAACAAGCTCGATGAATTCAAGGACCAGGCCTATCTCAGCAAGAGACTGGTCAGTTTCGATAATCACGTACCGATCGATGTAACCATCGATCATCTCAGACGAAGGCCACCAAAAAAGGGGGAGCTCGCCGAGCTCTTTCGAGAGCTCGATTTCAGAACCCTTCTCCAGAAATTTACGGATCATGCCGAGCTCAGTAAAAAGGACTATAGGTTGATAACGACCAAGGAAGGATTGAAGGCCCTCATCGATCACATACAACAAAAGGGGATGCTCTGCTTTGATACGGAGACCACCAGCAGGAGCCACCTGGATGCGGAACTGGTTGGGATCTCATTCTGTCTTGAGCCCGGAACTGCCTTCTATCTGCCTCTGGGGCATACGTATCCCGGCGCACCTAATCAGCTGGATGTGGACGAGGCACTGGGCCTTCTGGAGGGGGTATTCCGCGATGCGGGGATAAAGAAGATTGGTCAAAATATAAAATACGACGCCGAGGTGCTCGCCAGGTACGGCATCAAGGTTGAGGGGCTGTTTTTCGATACCATGGTGGCCTCCTACGTGATCGACCCGACCCTGCGCCAGCATAACCTGGATTACCTGGCCCAGCACTACCTGAGCTACCGGATGGTGAGCTACGATGAGGTAACCGGCCACGATAAGGCAAAAAGCTTCGCCGCGGTGGATATTGATAGGGCCAAGGAGTACTCCTGTGAGGATTCCGAAATCACCTTGAGACTACAATCCATTCTGGAGCAGAGGCTCAATGAGATTGATAACTATGCCCTGTTTCAGGATCTGGAGATGAAGCTGGTCCCTGTCCTGATCGCGATGGAGACAACCGGGGTCAAGATAGATGTCGAATTCTTCAAGGCTATGTCTGAGCGTTTTGCCCATGAGCTTTCCTCCCTCGAGCAGAGGGTCTTTGAGCTTACCGGCGAGCAGTTCAATATCAACTCGCCCCAGCAGTTGGGCGCCATACTCTTTGAGAAATTGAAACTGCCGGTCAAGAAGAAGACGAGAAAGAAATCGGAATACTCTACGGATTTTGAGGTCCTTACCGAGCTTGCCGCCCTTCACGAGGTGCCCTCACTACTCCTGCGATTCAGGACTATCAGCAAGCTTAAATCCACCTATCTGGATGCCCTGGTTCATCTGGTTCATCCTTCCACCGGAAGGGTGCACACCTCATACAACCAAACGGTGACTGCAACAGGAAGGCTGAGCAGCAGCAACCCCAATCTCCAGAACATCCCCGTCAGGACCGAGGAAGGCAGGGAGATACGAAGAGGTTTTGTCGCAGAAAAGGGCCATCTGCTGCTCTCAGCCGATTACTCCCAAATCGAGCTCCGGGTGTTCGCCCACTACTCTGACGATCCCGTTCTGCTTGATGCATTCAAAAGGGGAGAGGATGTCCACACGAGGACCGCAGCCGAGGTATTTAATCTGGACCCGAAGATGGTCACCTCTGATATGCGCCGCATGGCCAAGACGATCAACTTCGGGATCATCTACGGTATGGGCCCTGTTCGTCTGGCCAAGGAGCTCGGGATTAGCAACAAGGTGGCTCAGGCATACCTCGATAGCTACTATGAACGATACAAGGGGGTGAAGGAATTTAAGGAAAAGATCATAGCCCAGGCACGGCACAACGGATACGTGACCACGCTGTTCAACAGGAGGAGGAACCTCCCGCACATACACAGCGATAAAGGAAACCTCAAGAGCGAGGCTGAGAGGACGGCGGTTAATACCCCGATTCAGGGCACGGCCGCAGACCTCATAAAGATGGCCATGATACGGATTGCCGAAAGGCTCCGCACCGAACACCTGGGCACGAAGATGCTCCTCCAGGTTCACGATGAACTGGTGTTCGAGGTTCCCCAGGAAGAGCTCGAGATGGCCACAAAGATCATAAAAGATGAGATGGAGGGCGTTTATCCCTTGAAAATCCCCCTGCGAGTGGATATAAACTGGGGCAGCAACTGGGACGAGGCACACTAGATACCTTCATAGGTCAAGATCCTACGAGGTATGTTGCGTTTTTAATTGATTGAGGATGATATGAGAACAGGCTCAAGGCGTAAGGCACAAGGCTAAAGCAATGCGGATCATATTTTAATCCAAATGGTACTTGTCGGTTTGAGGCGAAGCTTCGTTAAAAATTCAGGTGTCGGTTATCCGTGGTGCGTTTGTTATCAAGAACATACTGGAGAGTATGTTTAAAAACTGAAAAAAGGAATCGAATATGGAAGGCTATTATATCGGCGTTGACGCTGGTTCGGTGAGTGTGAATGCCATGGTGGTTGACGATAAGGGAGAACCGATCTCTGAGTATCCCTATACCAGACACCTTGGCGCAGTAGAGGCCCGTGTGCATGAAATCTTGAGCGATCTTTATGATCGCTTCGGCTTTGCGAACATCAAGGCCGTTGCCTTCACCGGGAATCATGGAAGAATTATTAGCGAACGGCTGGGAGGATTCTATGAGTTCGAATCGATTGCCCAGATCCTCGGCTCCGTGCACCTGTTGCCGGGTGTGCGCTCCATCATCAGCATGGGCGGGCAGGATACTGCCCTTTATATACTGACTCACCACGAGGGCAGGTGGGAGCTCGAGGACTTCAACACCAACACCCCCTGCGCTTCCGGCACCGGCTCCTTTATCGATCAGCAGGCAGAGCGATTGGCCTCGTCAATCTATGGAAAGGACTTCGATACCTCAGAGGCGCACATAACCAAGATCCTGGAAGATTTTATTTCCCTGGGTCTGAAGAGCAAGAGCCCGGCACGAGTGGCCTGCCGGTGCACCGTATTCACCAAGTCCGACATGATACATCTCCAGAACAAGGGTGAAAAACTCGAAGACATCATTGCCGGCCTTCATGAAGGGAATGCATCCAACTACCTCAGCACTATTGTCTCGAATCGCGTGCTCTTACCACCCATCATGTTTATCGGCGGCCTCACCTTGAACGAGCTCCAGGTAATGGCATTCAGGCAGCACTTTCCCGACCTGATTTTCCCCGAGCATTCTACATCTATCGGTTCCTTGGGGGTGGCGCTCCAGGCCAGAGAACAGGGTGTCGCCACCAAGCCTGCATTAGAGGACCTCAAAGCCATTACCAAAAAGGGCGCCTTCTCATTCTCGTCTGCCCCGAAACTGGAGCTCATCAACACGGATTTCCCGCAGGACAATGTGGTAAAGCCGTTGCCTACTCGAAGCAAAAAGATACCGGTATTCTTAGGGCTTGATATAGGCTCTACCACCGTCAAATATGCCTTGATCGACCAGAAGAGGGAAATCATTGACAAGGAATACCGGCAGACCATGGGAAAGCCCATCGAGGGCACTCAAGCGCTCTTGAGGGTACTCAAGGAAAGGCAGGGAAATTCTATTGATATACGAGGAGTGGCGACAACCGGATCAGGACGAATGGTAGTCGGTGACTTCCTTAACGCGGACCTGATTATCGATGAAATCACCGCCCATGCCCGGGGAGCCGTAGAGATTGATCCTTTGATCGATACTGTTTTCGAGATCGGCGGGCAGGACAGCAAATACATCTCCATCTCCAACACCCACCCCCTTGACTTCGACATGAATAAGGTATGCGCAGCCGGAACAGGGAGCTTTCTCCATGAGCTTGCAAACAAGAACGGCATCAACATCGTTGAGGAGTTCCAGCAGATAGCCTTATCATCAGACAATCCAATCAAGTTGACCGAACGCTGCACCGTATTCATGGAATCAGATCTCGTATCGTATGCGCAGAAGGGCGCCGAAAAAAATGATCTTATCGCCGGCCTCTGCTATGCGATTGTCTTCAACTATTTACACAGGGTGGTGGGCAATAAAAAGATAGGCGAGAGGATCATGTTTCTGGGAGGCCCATCCCTCAATAAGGCAATCGTGGCGGCCTTTGAGGCAGTGCTGGGCAAGGGCATATTGATCCCCAAGCACCGGGAGGTGCTCGGAGGATTCGGCGCTGCCATCGGCGTGCAGGAAAAGATGGCCAATGAAGGCAAGACGGAATCCTCATGCAGGGATATTGATGAGGCGATTCATGACACCCTCGAGTTCAAGGAAGCCGTATGCCATGCAGACCCCAACTGCCACAACGAGTGTAAGCTGAAGATCTACAACTTCGGCGGAAGGAAGAGCGTATGGGGAGGGGAGTGCGGCAGGTATGAGGTAAGAGACCAATATGGCGAGAAAAAGGAAGATTACTTCAAGCTGCGGGATACCATCTGGGAGAGCCACCTTAAGGGGCTCTACCATGACCTGGGAGATCTAAAACGGGATGCCAAGGAGGACAACAGGGCTATTTTCGAGATCAATGGCAGGCCGACCGTGGGTATGCAGAGGGCGCTCTACAATCATCAATTCGCCCTTTTCTGGGCAGCCTTCTTCGATGCGCTGGGGTATCGGGCAGTGTTGACGCCAAAGACCAACGACCGTATCTCAAAATTGGGCATTGAGTCAATGACGACAGAGACCTGCTTTCCGGTGAAGGTCTCCCACGGGCATGTCATAGATCTCCTTGGAAAGACAAGGCACCTGTTCCTTCCCACTATTATCGATGTTCCTTCTGAGTCCAAAAAGGAGAATTCCTTCTATTGCCCGCTGGTTCAAGGGAATCAATACATGCTCAAGACAGCGTTGGGCCTGAAGGAAGATGAGATTTTAAATCCCACCATCCACCTCAACTACAGCCCGGATCTGATCAGCATGGAATTACATTCCAACATGGGCAAGAGGCTGGGCAAGAGCCTGCGCCAGATCAGGGAGGCAATCGACATCGCCTTTGCCAGGCACCACGACTTTGAAAACGCGCTTTACGCTCATGGAGCAAGGGTCATAGCATCCCTCGGTCAAAAGGAACCACTGGTTCTGGTAACGGGCAGGCCGTATAACTTGTTTGATGAGCGGCTGAATCTCAGGCTCGGACAGAACCTGGCCAAAATCGGCTTAACAGCCCTTCCGATGGACTTCATCGACATCAGGGGCGTGGATCTATCCGATTTTCCGAACATGTACTGGGCTTCCGGCTACCAGATACTGCAAGCTGCCAAGCGTATTAAACTAACGCCCAACTTCTTCGGCCTTCACCTCACCAACTTCAGTTGCGGCCAGGATTCCTTCAACGAGCACTTCTATAAATACATTATGGAAGACAAGCCCTACCTCATCCTGGAGCTGGATGAACACAGTGCCGTTGCAGGAGTGATGACACGGCTTGAGGCGTTCAAGAACGTGATAGCATCCGTGCAAAAAATGGAATCCATGGGATATGAAACCAAAAAAGTCACCGCAATGGGGGACTAAGATATGGAAAAAGTTACGCAATTAGATACCTTCAGGGACATGGCCGAGCGCGTTGGACGATTCTCCGCTCAGGGAAAGAGGTTTCTCATCCCCGAGATGAACCCCATGAACAGTCACCTCCTGGCCGGGGTATTTCAGGGCTTTGGTACCCCGGCAGAGGTCATGGAAACCTATACGGGGCTGGACCTTGGGAAAAAGTATACCTCGGGCAAGGAGTGCTTCCCCTGTGTGGTAACACTGGGGGATATCCTCTATTTCATGGAAAAGGAGAAGGAGAGGCTTGGCGACAAATTCAATCCCGAGAACTATATGTATTTTATGCCGGAGGCGGATGGCCCGTGCCGGTTCGGGATGTACAACAAGTTGCACAGGATAATCCTCGACACCTTACCCGGCCTGGAAAGGGTGCAGATCACCTCGCTCAGTTCCGATGACGCCTATGATCTCGCGGGATTGGTTCCAACGGAGAAGCTGCAGGAATTCAGGAAGGCCGGTTTTCTCTCTATTGTGGTGGGAGATATACTCGACAGGCTGCTGTGGAGGATCCGGCCCTATGAGAGATCAGAGGGAATAACCGATGCCTTCATCCTCCAAGCGAGGATGCGATTGAGCGAGTCATTCGCGAAACACTCATCCACAGGCAATCTCACCCCCATACTGCTCGATCTGGAGGAAATCGTCAAGCAGGCAAAGGGGCTCATCGATCCGAGTATTCCCCGAAAACCGCTCATAGGCGTGGTTGGCGAAATCTACGTACGAACACACGTGAAATCCAACCAGGATACCATCAGGGTGCTCGAGAGATACGGCGCCGAGGCCGTGAATGCTTCTCTCGGAGAGTGGATCAACTACACCACCTATGATCAGGTAAGGATGGCCAGGATTGCCCTTAGATTACACCTCAAGAGTCTTCAGCTCAAGGAGATAAAGAAAGATCTCTTGAAGTATCTAAAATTCAACCTGACCCTCCTGTATCAATACATGCAGCAGAGAAAGGTGTACCGGATGGTACGGAACTACATCGACGTCATAGAAGACCACAAGATAGGTCATCTGGATAAGGTGCTCACAAAGAACAATGCCTTCTCCTTCGAGGTCGGCACCGAGGCCTGTCTGAGCATCTCATCGGCCCTGGTCCTCGCCCGCCATGGATATAACGGGATCGTAAACATATTTCCCTTTACCTGCATGCCGAGCAATCTCACCGCTTCCATTGCCAAGCCATTGATGGCAAAGCTCAATGTGCCCTATATCGATGTCTCCTACGACGGCTCATTCCAACCGGGCAGGGAAGCGGCCTTGCGGACCTTCATGTATCAGGCATCTCAACACTGTAAGGCGCATGGGAGGCCATAAATGTACAAGATGCTGGTAAATGCGGTAGATCCGGAGGAATACCGGATTGCCATTCTCAAGGATGGAGAACTGGATCAGTTCTACATCGCCACCTCTACCCGGGAAGAGATCAAAGGAAATATCTATAAGGGAACGGTCTCCAAGATCGAGCCATCTCTTCAGGCTACCTTTATAAATTACGGGGCCGACAAGAACGGCTTCCTGCCGATGGGTGAGATCCACCCGGAATATTTTCACTCCCAGGAAACGAGCTCTTCATCCAAGGCGGGCCCCAAGATAGAGGATGTGCTCAAAAAGGGCGATGAGCTTCTGGTGCAGGTCACCAAGGAGCGAGAGGGGAAAAAGGGCGCCTACCTGACCACCTACATCTCCATTGCCGGGAGGTATCTCGTGTTGACCCCTGGGAGGCCGAGCGGCGGCGTCTCCCATAAGGTAGAGGATGAGGAGGAGCGGAAGAGGTTAAAGTCGCTGATGAATGAACTCAATCTCCCGGAAGAGGTTGGTTATATCGTGAGAACCGCCGCCGTGGGACAGAAAAAACGGATCATATCCGGTGAGCTCAAGAACCTCCTGAGATTATGGGAGGACATCAAGAAAAGGGTGGAAAAGGAACCCCTCCAATCCAGGCTGTATAAGGAAGAAGACCTCGGCCTGAGAACTCTAAGGGATTTCTTCAGTGCCGAGGTAGATGAGGTTGTCGTTGACGACAAGGAGACATGGTCGGAGATGAAGGAGTTCATGAAGGTCATCTCGCCCAAGCATCTCAAGAGGGTTAAGCTTTACCGGGAAAAGGCGCCGATATTCTCAGAGTATGGAATCGAGAGACATCTCGAACAGATCTATAGCAACAGGGTTCCTTTAAAGAGCGGGGGCTCTATCGTTATTGATCCCACCGAGGCCCTTATCTCTATCGACGTGAACAGCGGCAGATCAACAAGGAGCAAGGGTATAGAGGACACCGCCTACAAAACGAACCTTGAGGCGGCCAGGGAGATCGCGAGACAGTTACGGCTCAGGGATATAGGCGGCCTGATCGTCATCGATTTCATCGACATGAAAGACCACAAACATGAGCGGGAAGTGGTAAAGCAGCTCAAGGAAGAAATGAAGAAGGACAGGGCAAAGATAAGCTTCTCGCCTATATCGAAGTTCGGATTAATGGAGCTATCCAGACAGAGGCTGCGGCCATCGATAGAATCAAAGAGCTACCAGATCTGTGAATTCTGTCAGGGCAGAGGGATCGTGAGGTCCGTTGAGGCTACCGCGGTGTCATTCCTGCGCCAGATATGGCTCGGCGCCTCAAAGGATAATGTCGAGACGGTCACTGGGATACTGCCAAGCAAGGTGGCAAACTACCTGTTGAACAAGAAGCGCTCTGAGCTGGCTGACCTGGAGGAGCGCTATGGGGTGAGCATTGATATTCAAGGAAACCCTGGCCTCTCCCCATGGGAGGGCGAGCTCAAGTTCATCGAGAGAAGCGAGGCAAAAGAGGCATAAGAGATTCGCCTCCAGCTCAGCTGGAGAGCGCAGCGAACGTCATCAAGAATGCGAAGTCCAAAACTCAAGATTGATGGTCTCGTAAAAAGTCTGAAATCTGCCTCTGCCGTCATTCCGGCGAAAGCCGGAATCCAGTATTTTCAATAGGTGATAGACTCCAGCGCCTGCACCGGACCCCGATCCGGAGTTCGCCGGAGTGACGATGTTAGTGACTTTTTACGAAGCCATCAAGATTACGTTTCATTATATGGCTATGGAGGCAATCTCCTGCCTTTCACGTTGTACTTTTCAATTTTCAATTTGAATTTTACATTCGACGTCTTTAGCCGCCCCAGCCGGATACATGCCAATACCTCGGGTTTTGAAGACATTTCAGCAAAGGGATTTTCGATACCCATCGGAAATCCCTTAATTTATTGAGGAAAACACTGTGGATAAAAGCCTGGTTCCGAGGACAACCGATAACGGGGCTGAGATACAAAGGAAACCATCATGGCTTTCCTCCCTAAAGCGTTTTCATACCGTCGAGTCCTTTCAATTCCACGATTTTCGCTGGCTCTGGCTGGGCACCTTGTCCGCATTCATGGCCATTCACATGCAGCAGATCACCAGGGGGTGGCTCATCCTCAGGCTCACAGACGACTCCCCCCTCGCCCTCTCCCTGGTGATGATGTCCTTTGCCCTGCCCCTGACCTTTGCCTCGGTCTTGGGCGGTTTGATGGCAGACCGTTTCCCCCGAAAGCACATGATCCTCTATTGCCAGAGCGGCAATGCCGTGATGACCCTGCTCCTCGCCACCCTGGACATCACCGGGCTCATCCGGTTCTGGCACCTGATGGTCATTGGATGTATCAACGGCACGCTGGCGGCCTTCAACATGCCGAGCAGGCAGTCTATCGTATCCGATATCGTACCCCCTGAAAGCCTCATGAACGCCATCTCCCTCAATGCCGCAGGCATGAACCTGACCAGGACCATCGGACCTGCTGTTGCAGGGCTCCTGATCCTCTATCTCGATACCGCGGGCGTCTTCTACCTGATCGCCGGCGTTCACGTCTTTTCGGTTGGCTGCATGGCCATGCTGCGGACCGGCCACGCACCGGCAAAGCGCTCCGGCAAGGGTGCGGTCTCCGACATCCGCGAGGGATTCCGCTACGCGATCGGAAGCCCCACCCTGCTCGGGCTGGTCATCATGGGATTCGTTCCGGCGCTCTTTGGGTTCCCTTACCTGGCGTTGCTGCCGGCCTGGGCGCGTGAGGCCTTGAACGTGAGATCCGATGGCCTGGGTCTGTTGATGATGTTCATGGGAATGGGCTCGCTGGTTGGGACCCTGATCCTCGCATCGTTCCGCCAAATGAGGAGACGCGGGGCCTTCCTCATGGCCAACAGCCTCGCCTGGGGCATCTCCTTGGCCATGTTCTCTCAGAGCGGGTCCTATACGATGGCCCTGCCGCTCCTCTTGCTCATCGGCCTATTGAGCGCGATCTTCATGTCCCTCAACATGACCTTGATGCAAACCTACTCAACCCTCGAGATGCGGGGGCGCATCGTGAGCATGGCCATGATGACCTTCGGGCTCATGCCCCTGAGCGCCGTTCCCTTCGGCGCACTCGCAGAGAGCATCGGAACGCCCGATTCCCTCGCGCTGAGCGGGGTGATCCTCACTTGTGCCGCCGTGGGATTCTTCTTCGCCTTCCCCAAATTTAGAGAGGTTGAGTAAAACTCAGCGCGTTGAAAGGCTGGGTATCTGACACGTGCCTCGACACCCTCCTCCCCCTTGACGGGCATAAGCGCTAACTTAAGGCTATATTCAATAGACCGCAGTTTCCGATTGTTAGTATGCACCGTCATTCCGGCGAACCCCGAATCGGAGTCCGGGGCAGGCGCCGGAATCCAGTCAAACAACCTCTTCATATAAATCCTGCCAATTCGGATTGCTTCTTTCGATCAATTCCAGTTTCCAGGCCCGTTTCCAATTCTTCAACATCTTTTCTTTCCTAATAGCCGATTCCATGGTTTCGTGCAATTCATACCAGACAAGTTGATGGACACTGTATCGTTCAGTGAATCCTTTCACTACATTGTTTTTATGTTCCCATACCCTTTTAATCAAGTCTGACGTTACACCGACATATAGCGTACCATTTCTTTTACTTGCAAGAATATATACCGCAGGTTGCCTATTCATATGTTAGTCTCTGGATTCCGGCGCCTGCCCCGGACTCCGATCCGGGGTTCGCCGGAATGACGAATTCCCCAGAACACCGTATTCTTTAGTTAGCGCTTATCCACTTGACAGGGGAGGATTGAGGTGGGGTGGAAAATCCAGATGTTTCACCCTCCCCTCAAGCACCTCTTGATACCGGGCATAATACCAACCTGCATCCAAACGGTCTCCTGCATGCCTGATTCAATCACCGCATCCCGGTACGAATCCTAAAAAGAGCTGATGATTATCATTGACATATCCTTTTCATTGCCCATACTATACCCAGGTATTATATTATATATTTCAATGAATGCCCTATGTTATTACAAAAAAATTCAATACATAGTTATTTCTTCAATATCAGCTTCTATTGGAAAATACAGAGCTTTTTCTGCTGAAGTAAATTGTTGGCAGCGGCTGGTTGCTACTCTTCGTTGGTGATATAATACGGGCAATTGAATCGTGTTGAGGGGCCGAGATTGTCCTCCTTGGCAACCCGGGCGTGATAACAGAGAACAGGGGCACAGAAATGAGCAGTATAATCAAAATTAAAGTCATCGAACAATTGGAGACCCTTCCTGAGAACTTGCAGCGACAGGTTTTAGCGTTTGTGGAGGCATTGCAGACGGTGGTGCGACGGGGTGTCCCTGGCAGACAGTTATTGGAGTTTGCTGGCGCTATTGCCCTGGATGACTTGGAACTGATGCGACAAGCGATTGAGGATGGGTGTGAACAGGTGGACGTGAATGAGTGGTAGATACCTGTTGGACACCAACATCGTCATTGCGCTGTTTGCCGATGAATCGGCGGTGAAAGATCGCCTTGAGGAAGCAGAGGAGGTCTTCGTTTCGAGCATTGTGCTTGGAGAGTTGTACTACGGGGCGTGCAAGTCGAGGAGGGTGGCAGAGAACATGGCACGCATAGACGACTTTGCTGCGCGGAACATTGTGTTGGGATGCGACATAGACACGGCACGGCGCTATGGTGAGGTGAAGGATGGGCTGCGGCAGAAGGGTCGGCCCGTTCCAGAGAACGACATCTGGATAGCGGCGATAGCGCTACTGAACGATTTGACCCTTGTGGCCCGTGATGCACACTTCAGGGAAGTGGAGGGGCTTAGGGTCGAAGCGTGGTGATGGGGGCATGGTCACTACAGGGGAGGCCGCCGCCCAACCAATAAGGATTGAGAGGCAGGACTCAGTCCCTCGATTTATAAATACGGTAACGTATTTATTCCCTCTGGACTAAGTGCTGAGCCAGCATTTGTTTAGATATTTCTCGTTTAGATACGTGACTATATTTGCGAATCGAAGCACTTAGGTTTTGAAATGGGAGAGACTTTCTTGTGCACGAGGGGTTCATTCGTCCTTCTTCCAAATGTCAAGGGTGCCGACTCCCCTCAATTGCAGGACGGCATCGACGATCCTGAAGGTCAGATGGAAATCGTTGCTGATCAGGATCTCGAACTTGTCCGCGACCTTTATCTTGTGTGCCCTCAAAAAGGTGTTTCGCGGGTCCCTGGCCATAATGGTTTCCATTACCCACAAGATACCTCCGTTTTATCATCGATGGGGCGGCTGTCTGCACCGCGCAAAAGCAGCCCGAAAGGGCTATATCATTTCAGCCGCACGGAAGTTTTCCTTGAATTCCCCCCTGATAGCTGGTAGAAAAAGGCACGCGTTTTACGAGGAAGAAATCGATTCTGAGCCTGATAATCTGAACAAGGCAGACA
>CAYMFC010000033.1:0-15680 GCA_964389665.1 uncultured Desulfobacteraceae bacterium
TGATCGCGGCTTTCCCCCTCCTGAGGCCCAGGGTACGGTACGTGTTCTTGCCCTTAAAGTCCATTATAGCCATCACATTATGGCCTTACGCAGCGAAAAATGTAGATGAACAATATTGAGAGATTATAACCTTTGAACCTTTGAACCTTGAACCTCACGATCCCATTTGTGAAAAGACTTATACATAAGGGTCAGGTTTCAGATGAGAGACGACCCTTGCTGGCTACCACGGTCTTTCTAAGTCTCAGCGCAAAATAGACTACTGAGAAGAGATAGGCGGGTAGGTACAACCACCAGGCGAATGGGTTTGGGATGCCGCTACGGAGATCGTCACCAGGGAGACGTATGATGTTTTTCCAGTCCCAACAGAAGGCGATGATCAACAGAAGCCCGCAGCCCAGGAGAATGACGAAGTCGAACCATCGCCAGGAGATGATGTATCCCTTTTCCTCAAAGTAGATAATGAGCGATCCCGCTACAGTGAGAGCCAGCGCGATCAACACCGGCGTTATGACAGGGCCTACCCAGGGGAGGGGCACGAAGAAGAGCAGATCCCATGTCATGATACTCTCAGGCCATCCCACCATGACCCAAAGCCAGATATAGAAGAATATATCCCAGAGCCCAAAGCCGATCATGAAGAAGCAGAACCTCTGCCACGAGGTCCTTCCCGCTGCCCAGCCCACCGCCACCAGCATGACGATCGTGGCGATCTCACGCACAAACTCGATGCGCATGAGCGTATCAACCACCAACTCCCCTTCCCGCCATTCCATGACCACGGGGAATGAGAAGCTTCCTCCAAAATAGATTTCACGGAGATACACCACGATTGCGCCCTCAACCCACGCAAAGGCAATCGCAAAGGCCGCCACCCATATCCAACGTCTAAAGGCATCTTCGTGCAGAAGTTGCATAATTCCTCAGAGATAATTTTTTAGGCCATTTACCTGATGAAATAGCCCTGGTGATACAGGATGTGGTAACCTTAAGATAAGGGGCTACTCCCAGTCTAGAATAACCTAAATTCTTTACCGCGAGCCAGGACAAAATCCGACTGGCTTTAACATAATGAAAAATTGAATATCAAGCAATTTCTGTACGAACGTCTCATCCTTTTATTTGTGCCGCTATAGGCATTCAATGGCTAGGGCAGACCGGCCAGAAACCTCGAAGCCGGCATAACACGCACCTTGCCGTCGATAAAGTCCTTCTTGCCTTCAAGGTGAGTCTGGTAGAGATGCGGAATGCTGAGCCTTTCTCCAAAATAGGTCAGTGAAGGGCTTGCGGAGTCGCTTTTTACTTTGCATTCTGCGGCGAACCAGGGCTTCCTCTCGAAGGTCATAAAAAAATCCACTTCCCTCTTGCCGGCATCTCTCAGATAGTGAAGTTCTACCCGGTATCCCTCCTGATCCTCTAGGGCATGCTTGAGTTTGAGCAAATGCCCTGCTACAAGGTTCTCAAAGCGTGGGCCCTCATTGGGCACTGAAGACCAGTCCCATAGATACACCTTGGGGGTTTTCTTTAAGGCCCTTATTGCCCTGTGAGAAAAGGGAACAATTCTATAACAGAAATAGAGGCGCTCAAGGATGTCCATCCAGTGGGATACGGCCCTGTGGCTCACCTCAAGATCCTCTCGCAGGGACTGAAGCGACAAAAGACTGCCCACCCTGTCCGGGAGGAGGTCTGACAGCAATTCCATGGAGGAAAGGTCCCTTACATTCTCAAGTTCGCGAACATCCTCTCTGAAAAAGCGATCCAACCTCTCCCTCCTCCAGCGCCTCAGATTCCGCTGATCCTTTTTCAAGAACGGTTCCGGAAAAGGACCATAGCTGAAGAGTTCCGACAAAAGATCAGGGTCATAAGCATCCGGAAAATTCATCTCTCCTCCTGAAGGGAGGCCTCCTTTGGGGAAAAGAAGCTCACCGACAGAAAACCCGTGCAGGCGGTGGGCATGATACCGGCCTTGCAGGGAGTCCTCGCCCTTGCGATAGATGTCCAGACGTGCGCTGCCCGTGATGAGAAAACGGACCTTCCTGCCGTGGGTATCGTATTCACCCTTGATCCAGTTCTTCCATCGCGAGTACTTGTGCAATTCGTCCAGGACGACTGTACTGCGCACCGCAGGCCAGCGACCGGCAAGTATGGTTTTCCTGTCTTCGCGGCGATCCCAGTTGTAGTAAAGATCCTCTTGGGTCTCCAGGAATGCCTTTGCCAAGGTGGTCTTTCCCACCTGCCTGGGGCCGGAGAGAAAGACCATCTTTTCCTCCAGATCCTTGCGGATAACCTCTTGTAGATATCTCTTCATCATGGCATTAGGATTTTTGCCGCAAAGCAAATAAAATTGCAATCATTTTTGCTTTTAGGCGACTTTTCGCACATGCCCGTGCTCAGGTCTCACCTTGCTCAAAAGACGCTCCAACAACTTTGTGCCCTTTTTTCTTTCTCAATCCGAAAAGGAGAGGAACATCCTGTATTACCCTGTCCCTCCAATCCTACTCAAAGACGGCGTACAAGAAGGACGGCAGGCAGGCGAGAGAAAAATTTGATAAGCTATAATAATTGTAATATCAAGATGTTGCATTTCCACTCCCCTCCTAAAGGCAAGAAACTGGACATCCTTAGGAGTAATAATAATGGTACCTGCTCAGGTAGATAGGTTGTCCTTCGACCATGCTCAGGATGGTGAGTCGTTCGACTTTGCTCACGACCATGAGCTTGTCGAATGGCTTGTCGAACCATAGGCTGAAGACTGTTAGGAAAAAACGGGAATTCGGCACATTGTGAAGCCATATTTGCTGCTAGAACCTGCTGTTTCTTCAAAAAAGTGCTGCAATTATGTTTTTCTGACCACTTTAAGCCTTCAGTCTAAATCCCGCCGAAGGCGGGACTGACTACGTGAGTAGTCACTAATAATGTTTGCTTTGAGTTCCAGAAGGAATCGGGATGGTGATGGGTAGATGAGTGAGCTCTTTTGCCGAAGATATAGGCTAACGTATTCCGAGGAGATCGAGGATCGAGTGTTGTGGAATTTCTACACTCTCTCTATAGCTAGTCTTCTCTGTGGGTTGTGAGGCCTTCCTTCCTGGGCGCCCTACGTAAGTTTGCTTGATTTTGCTGACATACCATTTGACAGAATGGTCTGGTCTGGTCAGACTATATGGATGAAGGGAGGGTTCTATCATGCAGATTACCAATATTTCAGAGGCCAAAGCCCAGTTGTCGGCGCTTATCGAAAAAGTTCTTGCCGGCGAGGAAGTCATTATCGGGAAGGCCGGTAAACCGGTTGCCAGGCTTATCCGATATGAGCGCAACAAGCAGGCGCGACAGCCTGGGGCATTACAAGGGAAGATAACAATCGCAGATGACTTTGATGCATTGCCTGAGGATATTGCAACAGCGTTTGGAATGGAGGGGGAATGAATCTTTTACTGGATACCCATATCCTTTTGTGGTGGCTCGATGACAATGCGTCATTACCCGTGAATGCACGTGAAGCGATTGCGGACACTGACAATGTGATCATCCTGAGCGCTGCCGTGATATGGGAGATTCGAATCAAACAGGCAATCGGTAAACTCAACATTGCGCCGAATTTTTATCATGTGATTAAAAAACAAGGTTTTGAAATGCTGGCGATTACATCTGATCATGCCCATGCTGTAGGAGATCTTCCAGAACACCATCGAGACCCCTTTGATCGGATACTGATTGCGCAAGCGATATTGGAAAGGTTTCACCGTCGTTATCCATGATGCGATTTTCAATACGTATCCGATTCCGGTTTTAGGAATCTGATTAAGGGATCATAAAGGGGTTGGGCAGGATTATAGAAACTGGATACGAACCTCATTTTTAATCGATTTTGCCCGGCTTATAAGGGAGAAATTTGATGCTCCTCAACTATCTTGGCGATAATCTGCGATTCAAAAAGTGAGAAAGAAACGGAAAGGTTAACAGGGCAGTTACTATCAGATTATTTCGCCGCTCCAGAGCCGGTTAAGGAACTCTTGCCAGGGAAGTATTTCGATTTGATCCTCTGTTAAGCGGGGCTGTAAATCCCGTGAAACCAGTATGCTTCGAAGAACTGTATATTCTTCTTTAAATCTGCGTAGTCCCTTTAGATGGGTTGTATTCGCTAATTCAGTAGATTTTACTTCAATCGAAATTTCATGATCTCCCAATATGAAATCAACCTCAAACCCGGAAGCGGTCCTCCAATAAGAGATTGGGTAAAACAGTTCTGAATAACTGGAGTGAGCCGTGATTTCCATCCATATATAGTGTTCAAACGCCCGGCCGAAAAGCTCAGATCCCGGCTCTACCTTGCCTCGACGAGTGAGATGAATCACCGGGGAGAGATCAAAGAAGTAGAATTTCGGGCTCGTGATCAACCTCCGTCTTTTTCTTTTTTGAAAGGCGGGTAATTGTCTCCCTATCAGAGTGTCTTCCAGGATCTGGAAATAATCCTTGACCGTCGGACTGCTAACCCCGCACTCGCGTGCTATGTTGGTGTAATTCGGTATTTCTCCATTTGACAGGGCAGCTGCTTCAAGAAATCGGCTGAATGAGGGGATATTACGCGTCAATGCCTCTGCCACGATTTCTTCTTTGAGGTAATCCCCAACATACGATTGGATCAATCTATTCGGGTTATCACTATCATAATTTCGAGGAATCAATCCGGAGTTTAACGCCCTGATTAATGAGAAATCGGGAATTTCAGGAAAAACCAAAGGATATAATTCATAGCGGATGGCCCGGCCTCCCAGTAAGTTGGCGTGACCACGCTTCAGTTTTCTCGCACTGGACCCACACAAGATAAACCTTAGCCCCTTATTTTCCATGAGCCAGTGGACTTCATCAAGGAGAATAGGAAGTTTTTGGATTTCATCTATTATGATCGGATCACGTTGTGAATTGGCATCGAGCCCTCCTGCCAGACATTGTTCGCGGATAAGCGATGGTTCGCGTATAAGCCTTTGATATTCAGTAGACAGCAAGAGATCATATCGAATAGCTTCAGGAAAAAGCATCTTTAGCAGGGTACTCTTTCCTGTCTGACGCGGTCCCCAGAGAAAACAGGTCTCTTGAGAACTCAAATGTAATTGTTGCCTTCTTTTATACATGTATTTTTAAAAAGTAATTTTAAATTTACATGTATTATAAAGATTAATTAGTAATCCTGCAAGCATTTTTCCACAAAAACCGAGAAACTCGTAAAAAGTCTTTTCGCCTGTCATTGCGGGGAGCGGAGCCAGGAAGCAATCCCGTAAATTTAAGTGCAAATGAGAAAAGTCTAATGGCCTCTCTCTGCTCTTTCGACGATAAAGCCCGGCCTTGATAATGCGCATCAAACCAGAAATTTTATTGAAGACATAGCCGTATCTTACGGCATGCCAAAAAAACCGTGCTTAAGGATCAAAAGCGAGGCTCAGGGAGCACAGCAGACGGAGCGGGATATGGGCGCATTGCAGAGAAGCTTCACGCCACATTTCCGGAGGCAGGAAGGCCCATGATGACCGGCCTGTGGGCAGCGCGGGCACTAGCTGTTTGCAGGATTGACATTTTATCATAAAGAGAATATAAAAAGATAAACATATTTGATAATTTATTGTAAACGTATTACATATGACGAGGAATAATATATCCCTTTTGCTCAGCGCTGAAACTCCCTTTTTTACGCTATCTTCCCTTCAGGCTATACTTAATCTCACCAGGGAGAGCGCGAGGACTACTGCTTCCAGACTCGTTGATAGGGGAATTCTCATACGTCTGCGCCG
Organism: uncultured Desulfobacteraceae bacterium; assembly: GCA_964389665.1. Taxonomy (GTDB): domain Bacteria; phylum Desulfobacterota; class DSM-4660; order Desulfatiglandales; family B25-G16; genus B25-G16. The sequence continues at coordinate 5,784 of CAYMFC010000033.1, forward strand.
TGATCTCTATACGCTGGTCAACAGGAGCTATTCCCTTTTCTCTCTGGCAAATGCCCTCCACCAGCCATCGGTCATTTCCTTGGAAACAGCGCTCAACTACTGGGGATTGATCGTGCAGGTTCCACAGGTAATCTTTTCCATATCTCTGCGCAGTTACCGATATGAAAGGGATAATACCGACTTCATCTATCGACGCATAGAGCAATCCCTTTTCCGCTTCGGGCAAGTAAAGGCTGAGGATTTCTATATTACTGAGCCGGAGAAGGCCCTTCTGGACTCGCTTTATATGAAAAGCAAGGGTTTGGTCGAGCTCCTGCCAGGGGATGTCGATATGGGAAAACTTGATAATGAGCTGATCAGATATTACAGCAGCTATTATCCCGGAACAGTGAGGAAATTGCTCCGCGAATTCATGGAGCAGAGCTATGAAGCCAAGTAAACAGGATTTTTTTAACCAGTTCAGGGAACAGACGATCATAGAGGTGGTGCAGGCCATTGCGAAATCCCGAGCCGGCTCTCAAATCGCATTCAAAGGAGGAACTGCATTAAAACTTTTCTATGGCCTTCCCCGTTACTCTGAAGACATGGACTATGATTCTCTCCCAGTTGGTTCACCCCAGGAACTTATGAGGGTTTTAAAAGAGCTTTTTGTAAAAAGAAGGTGGGAGATAACTGATGAGGCCGTTAAATATTTTACTATCCTCCTGGAGCTTCGGTTCGCTGGGCCGGAGAGACGTTTTCGGGTGAAAATTGAAATCTCCACAAGGAAAAAGGAACCGGAAACTACGATCCAATCCTTCAGAGGAGTACCGATTCTTACCCTGGAACCCTCGTTTTTGATGACAGAAAAACTCCTCGCCTTTCTTAATCGGCAGGCGGGCAGGGATATATTCGACGCGTGGTTCATCCTTGATCACGGCTATCCTCTAAAAGAATCGCTGATAAAGGGGGCCTTTGATGGTTACGGAGATTTTTATCAGGCTATGTTGAGTATCGTAGAAAAGGCCGACATAAAGAAGATACTTCGCGACACGGGCAAGCTTTTGGATCAGGATCATAGAAACTGGATAAGGACTTCATTTTTGCTCGACTTTGCAAAGCTTCTAAGAGGTAGATTAAATTCTCTTCAATTATTTTGAAGGTATGGAACAACCAAATGTAAAGGGGTCAAGTCTGCTCTTGACTCATGCTTAGCTCTTCCTTCAACTTCTCTACCCGGTGTCTCAGTGGTCTATCCTTTGCGATGATCGCCTTGGTTCTCTCAATCACACTACTTACCGAGCTGTACTTGGCTATCCTAAATTCCCTGCCAATCTCTGCAAGACTATCCCCTCTCACATGCCTCATCAAATATATGGCCACGTTCCTTGGTTCATTAGCTGTCCCTCATCTCGTTACGGTAAAGGCCTCTTCTGTCACATTACAGCTCTTACATACGACTGCCCGTATCCTTCTGACATCCGGTGCCAGGGATCTCGATTCAGGGACCTCAAGGTAGCGTATGTCAAGGGAAAACAACCATTTCTCCTCATGACAAGTTACCATGCACTTGGATACTTGATTCTCAACGGCCTTGACATACGATCTACTACCATCTTCAAATAGATGAGTCAAAAGCAGACTTTACCTTTCCTCGTATCTGTTCTTCGACGCCTCTGTAAAACTCCCTTCCACTTCCTCCACAGAGCATAAGGCCGCATTTCAATGGGCATTTGAAGCGGTTCTAAGGTTCAGGTAGGAACACAATCTTGGAGATTTCGAGGGGGGGCAGGAAGATCCTTTAGATGATTTGACCGGCCCAGAGCATTTCACAGAAGCTTTGCCATGGCAGGACCGTGATGTTGGAATCCAGGTTTCTGGATAGCGGCTCCCTTGAGACGATAAAAGATTTTTTGCATTTTTTCTCTTCGAGAAAGAGATGAAGACCCTTTGGTCGGTCCCCTACGTTTTCAGAGGATTTGATTTCGACGACAGCGTCAGCATCCCCCAGGATGAGATCGACTTCCGTCCCGCTTGCCGTTCTCCAGAAGGTGATGGGGAATTCGATTTTGCTATAATGGCTGTAAGCCCAACACTCCTGAAGAATGAAATGCTCGAAGGCTCTGCCATATTCTCTGGTTCCTGGTGTGATGGATTTGTAGTTCAGCAAGGCAGACACAATCCCCACGTCAAAGAAGAAGAACTTCGATGTTTCTATGAGTCGCCGTCTTTTTCCTTTTTTCCAGGGCAGAAGCTGCCTCCCTATCAGGGTGTCTTCGAGGATCTGGTAGTACTCCCGAATGGTTTTCACCGAAACCCCCGCGTCCCTCGCGGCATTCGAATAGTTCAAGAGCATTCCATTCGTCAGCGCGGCGGAAAACAGGAATTTCGAAAAAGCAGGCAGATTGCGCGTGAGAGCCTCGGCTTGGATTTCCTCTTTGAGGTAGTCTTGAACATAAGCCTTCAAGTCCATTTTAGGATCCGGTGAAAGATAGTGAGCTGGGAGAAGGCCCGAAAATAAGGCCCTATCCAGATTGAAGGCTTTCACCTCCTTTGTCACGAAGGGGAAGAGAAGAAATCGCCACGCTCTACCTCCAAGAAGGTTCACCGTTCCTCTTTTGAACTTACGAGCGCTCGATCCGGAGAGAATAAACCGGTAGCCCTTGTTTTCGATCAGCCAATGGATTTCATCCATGAGCTGAGGAACTTTCTGAACCTCGTCGATAACGATTGTCTTCTCCGGTTGCGCTTCGAGGATCTGACGTAAGCGGGTCGGTTTTTGACTTAGCGCTAGGAAAAGATCGAAATCAAGCAGGTCGATCCAGAAAGCATCGGAAAACTGTTGTTTCAGCAGGGTCGTCTTGCCCGTTTTTCGAGGACCCCATAAGAAGGCTGAGCGGCCTTTAGGTAACCTGAGCTGACAGATTCTTTTTATGTTTTCGGAGGTTTTCATAATTAGTATAATATGACAATATGGATGATAAGTCAAATTATTCGTGATAATTTGGAGATAAATACAAATTATTACAAATGCTGTAAAGGGGGAAGGGTATAAAAAAATAACTCAATTGACAGCGTGAGTGCTATTTTGATAGTTTTTTATGTATGCAGCGATCAGCCCGTTTAGATGAACCCGGCGTTGTATTGCGCTTCTCGATTATGGGTATGACATGAGAAAAAAAGAGAAGGAAATTACCGATAAGACCGTCATGGAATCGATCATCCTCAGCTCATCTGTGTGCCGATTAGCTTTATCAGAAGACAATTATCCCTATATTATTCCTCTTTGTTTCGGATATGAAGAGAATACCCTGTATTTTCACTCTGCTCCAAAAGGCAAGAAATTGGACATACTCAGGAGCAATAATAAGGTTTGCTTTGAGTTCGATATAGATCACCGGATCGTAAAGGCACAAGAAGCATGTGGATGGAGCATGAACTACCGGAGTGTTATTGGATTTGGGAAGGCCTCCATCCTCGATGATTCAGAGGAAAAGATCAAGGCCATTAATGCCATCATTCGACGCTATGCAGGTAAGTCCTTACCATATTCGAAAGCCAAGTTAAAGGATACGGTGATCATTAAGGTGGAAATAGAGAGCATCACCGGGAAGGAATCGGGATATTGATGGGTAGATGAATGAGTTCTTCTGCCGAAGATAGAGCTAACATATGCCGAGGAGATCGAACGTTCAGGGATTTCTTATCTGCATTCTCTCTGCAGCTAGCCTTCTGTTGTGGAGCCTTCTTTTTGGGCGGTCCGGTTCAGGGTGCTATCAAAACAGGAGAACAAAGCATCAATGTCCTCTATCTGCTCTTTCGACGAGAGGACCCAGCCTGGCCGGAGCGCATCAAACCTTTTGAGGATAGGTAAGACAATGAACTGGCCCGCTTCACTTCAGACTGCACATGTTATTGAAAAAATAGCAATATCTTTCGGCATGTCAAAGAAAAAACTGTGCTGCGGGATCAAAAGTGAGGCCCTATGCTCACAGCAGGTGGCTCGGGCCATGGGCGCATCGCAGAGGAGGTTCAACCTGTTTGGATCTGTTTGGCATGGAAGATCAACGTCTTGTTTTTCAGTTGCTGGAACTTCAAAGCGCGCGAGCGGAGTGTTTGAACTTCCTCGATTATGTGACTGTAAGTCTGGTACCGATCGTTCGGATCCTTGGCCATCATCTTTTCGATGATTGCCCCGAGGGCAGCAGAGACTTTCGGGTTCTTTTCCTTGACAGGTATCAGATTCTCATTCAGGTGTTTGGACAGCACCTCATTCGTGTCTTTTCCGGTAAAAGGAGGCGTGCCGGTTAAAGCATGGTAGAAGCAGGCGCCCAGCGAGTATATATCGCTTCGATGGTCCAGGGGGCGGCCAGTGACCACGTCCGGGGATATATAATAGGGTGAGCCGACAATGCCCTCCTGAAGGGCGCCCTTGCTTTGTCCGTCGGTTATTTTAGCCACACCGAAATCCACGATTTTGAGTGTCCCTTTCTGATTCACCATGATATTAGCCGGCTTGATATCCCGATGGATGATGTTTTTCAGGCTGACAAATTCGAGGGTCTGGCAGATGGTGATCAGGTATTCTAGACCGCGTAAGGTGTTCAGATTACGCCCTTCCCTGATCATGTCTGCCATGGTGCCTCCGGGGATGTACTCCATGGCGAAATAAAGAATATCGTTTATGTGTCCGATATGGTAGATCCGGGCTATATTGGGATGGTCCAGTTTGGAAATAAGACGCGCCTCTTTTACGAACATCTCTCTGAATTTCTCTTTAGATGATAGCTCAAAGGATATCACCTTCAGGGCGACCTCCCGTTCCAATACCACGTCCCAGCCCTTGAAAACACCACCCATGTTTCCTGCGCCCACAAAGGAGACGGCTTTGTAATTATCGAGCTGTTTGCCGATCAGGCTGTGATAGAGGCGGCTCTCTATGGATGTCTCTTCCGACTTCAGCCATTGGGGGTCCAGCATGGCAGGAAGGGCGGATTCGCCCCTCTCCTCGGCCGTCAAAATTATGGTCTTCGCCCTTTGATCCGGTACCGGAGTTGCCTGATCCCCATTTTCGCCCCCAGTTCTTTCCTCCCCGTGACCTATAAGGGCGGTCAGATAATCGAAGACCAACTGCCATTGTTGGCTGTCTTCCATCTCGATTCCTATGCCTGCGAGCTTCTGGAAATCGTCAAAGGAGACATGCTTGATTGTGCCCTCGGCAGTGATGTTCTCTTCGGGCAGGGGAAAGCGGATTTTCAGGACCAACCCTGGCTTCCCGAGCAGGGCGGTCTCCACAGAGAGACCACGGCGACTGAAGTTCTTGATCCGCCCGGGCATATACAGGAAGCCGTCCCGTGAAAGCTCGATGTGGAGGTTGGGCAGCGGGCTCTTCCGGATAGACCTACGCTGCTCATCATGGGTCGGCAAGGCTGGGGCGATCGGTGGATCGTCGCTCGATTCTGCAGTGGCCGGAGGGGATGGATCCTCTTGAGCGGAACCAGGCGGTCTTATTTCGCGAATGCAATTGAGAAAATCCTGCACCTCCATGGGATAGACCAAGAAATCTATAACGCCCATCTGAAAGGCTTTGGACGCACGCCCCTGATCATTTACGGGCACGAAGAAGAGAAAGGGGATGGCCTTCCTGAGAGGATCGCTCTTGAGGTAGTATAGAAAATCATAGCCGCTGACATCCTTCAGAACGCTGTCACAGATGATCAGACCCACAGGTTGTTCCATGATGATCGACAAGGCATCATGCATCTCTATGGCTGTATGCACGGTATACCCTGACCGTATCAAGGCCTGGCAGATGGACTCACGAAAATCCGAGTCCCGGTTGATGAGCAAAATGTTGTTGCTGTCAGTCATGTTGCCCCGGTAAAGCGGGGGACCCGCACATCCCATGCATCGGATTATTGCGTGTGAGCTCCCTCCTCTTTGACAAACACTTCCTATTTCCTAGGTTTGAGGCACACCTGCAATGCGAATGAATCTGAGCCCACGTCAAAGATGAGGACCGCAATGGTCGCATCGTCCGGGTGACCGATCTGGTGCCCTGATCCCACGACAACAGTGGGCAGAGAGAGTTCAAAATGGTAAGGTTTCCCTACGAAATCCTTTTTGGTCGCGCCGCTGATTATATTGACAAGCTCACCCACCCCATCATGAATGAGTTCTACATTGACACCCTCTTCATCCACCTGCATCATCTTGGCGATGATCGTGCGCGCCAGGACCCAGCAGAAGGTGATCACAACAGTTCCCTCGGCCTTTCCGGAAAGTCCGATGATCCCAGAAATATCACCGAATATACGCAAGTCGTTCGAAAAGTAAAGTTCTCGGAATTCGGCTTCCACGGCTGCCATGGTCTTCAGCACATGGGGTGTATTCCTGATAAAGGGTGTAAGGTATTCCTTTTCCTGATCCAGGGGCTGACGACTCGGGATAAGATGGCTCTTGAGGATCTGACGGCAGGCAGCGGGGGGATCAGCCAGGGACAGGACCTCGGTTGCGCCTGCCATGATGTACTGATGCGAGGGTGTGTGGTCCAGCCTGCTTTTGATCAGGACCAGCGGAACATTCCGGAATTTGAGCGCATACCTGAGCCTTCGGATCCGATTTAGGACGTCATCCCGGTCCCCATCATCTTGGATGACAATCATTTTGAAGCTGTTGAGGTTCTTGCCGGAGATCTCTGTTTGAAGACTGACCTGATCCCCGAACAAATCCGAGAGGGCCTGCGTCACTTCCGGTTGACAGCCCATAAGCAGTACGTTGTCCACTATTCATTTCCTCCTCGTAATTGAAAGTGAAATTCCTCTGTTGAAGGGGAGCAAAGAGACGCGAGGCAAGCGTTAGCTTTTCGGAGTTAGGACCTCCTGGATCTTGGCAGCGAGATCCGCCGATGTGAACGGCTTAGAAAGGTATCCCCATGCTCCGGCATCAACGGCCATGGCCGTCTTGTCGTCTTCCGAATCCGTGGAGACCATGAGCACCGGAATTCTTCGATAATCGTTGTTTCCCTGCATGGCTTTCAGAACCTGGTACCCGGACCATTCCGGCATATTCCAGTCCAAAAGAATGAGGCCGACCTCCTCTTCCCCCTTTTTGAGGATCTCTATAACCTCCTGTCCGTTTCCTGCATGTATAGTTTCGTAGCCCAATGATGTAACGATGCGGTCGATAATATTTCGCATCACGCGTGAGTCATCGGCGATCATGATTTTCATTTTGCCTTCCCCCTCTAGACATCTTCATAGCTCAAAATCTTACCATTTGCGTCAAATTTTTTCAAGACCTCAAATGCAAGACGCAAATGGAAATATGCAAAATAAATGCCAGAAGATTGCCGTTATACCCATGGAAAGAAAGTCCTTTTGATTTTTATACCTTGCATTTTTCATTGTACAATTCGAAGCTTCGCTAGGATGCATCCCTCATGCAGCGGACGCACAGAGGTAGCCCTCTGTTTATCGGGGCACAGGATCGATTTGAGAAAACCCTTATGCGATCCGAACGATAAGAGGGACCCCTGAAGTCTTATCGGAATTTCGATACGAAACTTTAGTGACGATCAGAGGAATACGATATAGTCGATGCGTGGTTCATGCTAGATCAGGGCCGCGCCCTAAAAGAGTCGCTGATAAAGGGGACCGTTGATGGCTATAAAGACTTTTACCGGGCTGTGTTGAGAGCTGGAGAATGGGCCGATAGAAATAAGATGCCCTGCGAAACAGGAAACCTTTTCGGCCAGGACCATGGAAACCGTATAAAATCATTATGTTTGCGTGGTCTTGATCGGCTTCTACAGGATAACTTGAGTTCATTTCAATCATATTGAGAATCTCGCGGCAACTCAATGTGGGCGCTCTTTTTGATGGAAAAGGGCACCGTGTCTGTCAGGAAATTGACCCAAACATTCCTGTATTTTCAAAATCCTATTCTCATGTATGGTACGGACAGGAAAAGGAGCTTACAGATCAGGATGTACAGGATCTACCTGCAAGAGAATGGGGTCTCGTAGAAGATACTGATGGATAATAGAAGATGAGGGCCCTAAAGGTACCCCCGTATTCCCGCTTTGCTCTATCGTTCTTAAAAAGTCGTCCTTCACACTTTTGCATGGGTGAACCTATATATTGTGGTCAATGTAAGCTCTGTATTATAGTATCGGTTGACAAACCTAGTGAAGGAGGATGCCGATGCACGATACAGAGTTGTACCAACAATTGCTTGGCCTTCAAGACCCATGGAGAGTGACGAAGGTCGAGCTTGATTCTGCTGCCGGTCGGGTGGATGTCTGGGTTGAAGATCGTTCTGGGGCCCAATGGAGCTGCCCCGAATGCGGAAAGCAAGCCTCGGTCTATGATCACAGTGACGAGCGAGTCTGGCACCATCTCAACACCTGTCAGTTCGGGACCTATATCCATTGTCGTCTGCCCTGTATACGATGCCCCGAGCACGGGGTGAGGCAGGTCTCCGCTCCGTGGGATGAGCCTGGCAGCAGATTCACCCATGCAAAAGTGTGAAGGACGGAAAAAAATAAGGAGAAGACAATGGGTTATATTGATACATTTAGACTCTCGGGTAAAGTGGCAATAGTTACAGGTGGGAGCAGAGGGCTGGGCCGAGCGATCGCTATCGGATATGGGGAAGCAGGCGCCAAGGTAGTTGTTGTGAGCAGGTCAAAAGATATTGAGGAAACGGCACATGAAATTACCAAAAGGGGCGGGGATGCTATGGCCCTTCCACTCGATATAACAGAAGAACGAAATATTAAAACGATGATCAATATGTCTATTGATGAGTTTGGCCGACTGGATATTGTCGTCAACAACGCAGCAATAGCGCATATGAATAAAGCTATTGATATGTCTGTTGAAGAGTGGGATACCGTTTTAGATACCAATTTAAGAGCCACCTTTTTGATATGCAAGGCTGCCGGGGAGAAAATGATAAAACAAAAGAAGGGGAAGATAATCAATATTGGTTCAGTTTTAGGAATGAGGGCTGCCAATATGGCAGTACACTATTGCTCGTCCAAAGGGGCGATTGTCCAGTTGACCAAGGCCCTTGCCTTGGAATGGGCGCGTTACAATATCAATGTCAATTGCCTTGCTCCAGGGTATCTTGCGACCGAAATGGTTCAGGCTCAGCAAGATGATGAAAAACACAGTAAGTTCTTGCATTCTAAGATTCCCTTCAGAAGGTTTGCTAAACCGGAAGAAATTGTTGGAACAGCCATATTTCTTGCATCCGAGGCTTCTGACTATATGACAGGATCTGTTGTTGTAATTGATGGGGGCTATTCTATTTGGTAGAAAAGAGTTGTAATTCATTACACCTGCAACTCGGTCATGGCATAAGACCGGAGGAGGCGGAAGAGGTTTTAGCGAATAAACCCTTATTCAGGAGGACCAAAAAAGGACACTACGTGGTTTTTGGCCCAACATGCGAGGGAAGATATCTCACCATTGTCTTTGAGCTAAAGAAAAGGGTATCGTCCGGCCCTTTACCGGTTGGGATATGAGCCGGGCGGAAATGCGATACTATAACAAGCACCGGGGATAAGAGATGGAGAAACAAATCAATACAACGAAAGACTGGATTGGATACTACGAGGACCGAGATATCTTGGATGAGATTGCCGATGAATCGGTCGACCTGAGTTTAGATGAGAGACTTCGCCAGGATATCCTTTCAGGCAAACGAAAAAGGAAGTTGAAAAACATCACTATCAAGATTGATGAACTCGTAAAAAGTCTTTTCACCTGTCATTGCGAGGAGTCCTTCGGCTATGCTCAGGATAAACTCCACGATGAAGCAATCTCGTAAATTCAAGTACTTACATTGAAGGAGATTGCTTCGCTCCGCTCGCAATGACACCAATGTCGACTTTTTACGAAACCATCAAGA
>CAYMFC010000034.1:0-15679 GCA_964389665.1 uncultured Desulfobacteraceae bacterium
TGTCCACTCCTCCGGGTAATCTACCGCTCTATCAACCTCTTAGATATCCTTCGATTTATGGCTATATGCCAGGATGCCCGCCCTTTAAGGCGGGGATGAATGCCATATGTATAATTCCCCTCCCTTAATAGGAGGGGATAAAGGGGAGGGTGAAGGTTCTGGACTTTTCACACCCCATCTCAATCCTCCCCCGTCAAGGGGGAGGACGGTATCGAGGCACCTGTCATATACCGCGCGTTTCACTGCAGGGGTCGTTCACTGAAAGCGCCGGGACGCCGGCCGGAAAGGGCAGGGACTTTGCTGAAAAACGAATGAATATCCGGAAAATCAGAGTATCTGGCTTAAGAATAATTTTGTTCGTTCGTGCGTGGGATTGACAAAGAAATGCTCGGCGGTGCCTTCCTCCACGATCTGGCCATCGTCCATGAAGATGACGCGGTCGGAGACCTCCCTGGCAAAACCCATCTCATGGGTGACCACGACCATGGTCATGCCCTCGCGTGCCAGGGTCTTCATGACATCTAGGACCTCGCCGATCATCTCGGGATCCAGGGCGGAGGTGGCCTCGTCGAACATCATGATCTTGGGATGCATGGCCAGGGCCCGGGCAATGGCAACCCGCTGTTGCTGTCCCCCTGAAAGCTGGGAGGGGTATACGTTCTCTTTCTCCAGGATTCCCACCTTTTTTAGGAGCCCCCTGGCTGTCTCCACTGCCTGCTCCTTGCTCCTCTTGCGAACCACGATCTGGGCCAGGGTCACATTCTCGAGCACCGTCTTGTGGGGAAAGAGGTTAAAGAGCTGGAAGACCATGCCGATCTCCTCACGAATCTTGTTGATGTTCTCCCTCTTGTCGTGGATGTCCACGCCGTCGATCACGATCTCGCCGCTGTCTATCTCCTCGAGACGGTTGAGGCACCGGAGAAAGGTGCTTTTCCCCGATCCGCTGGGGCCGATGATGACCACCACTTCCCCCTTCGTGATGTGGGTTGAGAAGTCAACAAGGGCCTTCACCTCCCTGCGGTCAGTGGTCTTGAAGGTCTTGTATACGTGATCTGCCTTAATCACTGATGGCAAGCCTCCTTTCAACGTATTGGGTGGCCATGGAAAGGGCAAAGGTCATCACCAGGTAGAGGGCGGCCACGGTGAAGTATATCTCAAAAGCATGGTATGTTCTCGCAACGGCCTGCTGTCCCTGAAACATGAGATCAGCGAGGGCAATGACCGACACCAGGGATGAATCCTTGACAAGGGATATGAACTGGCCTGCAAGGGGCGGTATGATCCGCTTGAATGCCTGGGGAAGGACGATGTAACGCATGGCCTGGGCATAGCTCATACCAAGGGATCGAGACGCCTCCATCTGCCCCTTATGGATCGATTGGATGCCTGCTCGAACGATTTCACCTACGTAAGCCCCTGCGAAAATCGAGAGGGCGGCAGTGCCTGCCGCGAACGCAGAAAGCCTGAGCAGAGCTCCCACGAAGAAGTAGATGATATAGATCTGCACGAGAAGGGGTGTGTTTCTGATAAGCTCCACATAGGTCAAGGAAAGCCACCGTGTCACCGGCTCATTGGAGAGCCGGGCGATGCCCACGATCGTTCCGATAATGATGCCGAAGATGATGGAAAAGATGGATATCTTCAAGGTCAAGACGAAGCCGATCATGAGTATGCCCATCCTGAGCCTGGGCTCGGCATCTTCGGCGGATTTCGAGCCGTAGTACACCAGCATCTCGGGAATACTCTCCCAATGCCAGATGTAGGTGATTCCCTTTCTGGCGAAGAAATAATAGGCGGAACCGACAATGACGGCAAGGATGGCCAGTGTGATGAGTGATCTCTTGTTGAAGCTCACTAGTGATGCCCTCCCACATAAAAAAGGGGGGAGTGGAATCGCTCCCCCCTTTGCTCTTATTTCTGTTTCGCAGCCAGTTCCGCTATCCAGTCTGCAAACCACTTTTGTTTGAATTGATCCCAACGACCATCGCCGCGGATCTGCCGCAGGAAGTTGTTAAGGAAATTCAGAAAGTCCGGGTCACCCTTCCGGATGGCCCACGCGAGTGGTTCATACGTAATTGGATCAAAAATTCCCACGGTGTTATCCTTATACATTGCCGCAAACACCCGAACCTGCGGTTCATCGTAGATGAAGGCATCGGCTAGGCCGTTCGCCACCTGAATGGCGCCCGTGGCTTCGTCCTTAAAAAGCCTGAGGGTCGCCTTGGGCATCATCTTCTCAGCTGTCCAGGCGCCGGTAACCCCAAGCTTACTGGTAATGACGATGTCTTTTTTATTGAGATCCTTGTAGCTCTTGTATTTGTTCACGTCCTTCTTGTTGATCAGAAGGCATTGGCCGATGTAGTAGACAGGCTCGCAGAAGTTGATCTTGAGGTTTCTGCTCTGAAGAATCGTCATCCCTGACATGATGATGTCGAATTTGTGGGTCATCAGGGCCGGGATGATCCCTTCCCAGGCAGTGTTGACGATCTTTACCTTCTTTTCTCCTCCCTCGCCGAAGATGGCCTTTCCCATCTCGTAGGCTATATCCACGTCGAAGCCCACGATATTGCCCTTCTCATCCTGCATCTCAAAGGGCTGATACCCGGCTTCCATCCCGACCAGGAGTTCCCCCCGCTTTTGGATCTCCTCAAGGGTGGAGGCCCTGGCGATATCTTCCGTGGTGAGCGCCATGGCAGAGCCAAGGCAGAACGAACCGGCGAAAATTGCGACCAACACCGTGAATAGTAACTTCTTCATTTCACATTCCCTCCTTGTTTAGAGTGAGAAACTAGATAAAACATCCCAGCGCTTTGCATAACGCAAGTCTTCGTATCCCTTTCCCGGTCACCCCCTTTCTTCTTTAAATGAACTTTGGATAGCGTTGATCCTCCTCCCCTTTTCTTGATTTGCCTGTAGTGAGCTTTCTATTTAAAAAAATTCTTCAGTAATGTCAACAAGTTTATTGATTCGGCATTTCAGCCCGGCCCGATTGATACCGGGTCATGTGTTGTGTCAAAGGCGTTTCCTTCCTTTTCTCGATGCGATGATAATGGCGAGAAAGATCAGCATAATCCCGGCTCCCTGAAAGGATGAGACCGTTTCTTGAAAGATGAAATACGCCAGGATCGAGGCCCCTATCGGCTCGCCCAGGATGGTGATGGCGATCATGCTGGCCTTAAGATGTTTTAATGCCCAGTTTATGGAGGTGTGGCCGATAAGCTGGGGCACGATGGCAAGGAGCCCCATAAACATATAGGAAGATGACCTATAGCCCGTGAAAGGGATCCCGGAGAAGAACGCGGCTGTCAGGAGAAAGAGCGCTGAGAAGGAGTACAGGATTGCGGCATAGGATAACACATCCATCTCCTGGCGAGCCTTTGAGCCAACCATGAGATACCCACTGGCCATAAGAGCGCCCAGAAGGGCGAGGGTATCCCCAAGGAGAAAGGAGGGGTTATTGATGGTCAGGCCTCGAAGCCCACTGTCACCAGCGGCAAGGATAATGCTTCCTGAAAATGAGAGGAGGATGCCGGCGATGAGCTCAATCGGCTGCGTTTCTTTGAGGAAGAGATAGGAAAAGATCCCCACGAAAATGGGGTTTGTCGTAACAAGGACCACGCTGCTCGCCACGGATGTGAATTTGAGGGAGCTTATCCAAAAGGTGAAATGGAGTGCGAGAAACATACCTCCGAGCATCCCCATCAGAACTTGTTTTTTCGTGAAATTGGAAAAACGGATGCCCTTGCTCTTCGCGATGATCAGCATAATGATCGATGAGATCACAAGCCGGTAAGTGGCAATCATGAGGGAGGGTACATCTTCGCAGAATTTTATGAAGATTGCAGCAAAGGAGATGGCTATGATGCCGACGGAGAGACCTGCAAGGGTTTTGAACAAAGCTTTGCCCCTTCCCGAAACAGGAAGGAGTATAAGAGAGCCGCCCTTTGGTGTCAAAAGAAAAGTGGCTTAAGATCGTGTAGCGAGGAACTCATCGGCTTTTCCATTGAGAACCTCATGAAGCAGGAAGTTTGTATTTCGCTCGAGCTCGCTCATCGTTTCTGCGAGGGCCTTGAGCTGTGTGAGGCTTTTCTTTGAACGTTCCCGAGATGGCATATCGAGTGTATAGTTTTCGAGTATTTCGATGAGCCGCTCAAGGCTTGAAGCATCAAAATGATCGTTGTTTCTGTAAAGCAAGTCTACTAATTTCAGTTTAACGTCTTCAGGGATTTTATCGTACTGCGCAATGTTCTCGGGCTTCTGGCCGAAATAGAGGGCCTTCTTGAGTTTATCGATCGTCTTCCAGATGGTTGCCTGATTTTGACTATCCTGGGGTAGTCTCTCAAGGAGTTCAATCCACCTCTTCTCTATCTGCTTGGTCACCCAATTCTCGCCGTTTTGGGGTGGAAGAGACAATGTCAAAAACTTATTTTGAGCATTTAATAGATCCCTGTAAAGGTCTCCGTCTCCTTCCTCTAAGCCCTGGAGTAGCTCATTGAGCTCTTTTATTGCCTCTACCTTACCATTTTTTCCTTTGTTCTTCTCGAGCAGCATCCCTTCCCATTGATCCCTGAGGTGCCCTATTTCCTGCTTTATGAGATTAAAGATGATCCCGGACTTTGTAATAGAGTTGCGCAATGAATCTGCAAGCAGATTGCATGCGTTCAACCTGTCCCTTGCCAACTGTTCCATTGCCCTCGTAGATTCCTGGTGTAATTGGTAAGAAAGCAACTCTGTGCCCAGTGAACGTGAAAGGCTTTTAATGGCCTTCGTCTCGCGGCTGCCGATTTTAATGGTGGCGGCGTTGAAGTGTATCTTGATGACGGCAACAACGACGAAGGGGCTGTCTTTCCATAGAACATCTCCCTCGAAATTGGTGGGATATATGAAAGAAGATGCACCCTCAACCTTAAGATCTGATTTTCGAACAAGCACCGGCTCCATATGGTAGAAATCTGCTGATTTTCCCTCAACCTGCAAACGCACGCTACGGATATTGGTATTTGGGTCTTCGGCGGTCCAGCTTTTCTGTCTCTCTACGCACCAGGCCATGGCCTCGAGGGGCCGGCCCGGTTGATCACGGTACTCTGTCCATGGTTTCCCGGGAAAAGTGTATCCGGATTGTGTGGGAAGGCGCCATGTGATCTTTGCGGCATCATCTTCTATTATTCCCGAGGTAATTCTCTCCGCAACCAACTCGGGAGGTGCTCCGATTCGATAGATAGTACCCTTAAAGGCGTTGGGTAGACAGAGGAGTATAGTTTCAATCATATCTCTACATGCCTTTTCCAATAAGGCCTTATCGATCTTGAGGTACACGGTATTATCCTCTATCAGGTTTGTGAACTAACTCCATTCGCACATGCGGTCCCCTTGCTATTTTGACTTGGTGGACATTTTTACCTAAATCACGGATAAATACGTTCCTTCATCTGCGAATCGAGGCACTGAACGACCCTCATCTATGAGACGAGCAACTGCTTCTGTCACGCCGGACTTGATAATCCTGCTCCGGCATGCAGGAAGCCGGGGGCATCCAGAACCAATAAATGCCTGAATTCATGGATTCCGGCTCAGAGGCCGGAATGACAATTCCCAGAGCGACAACATAGAATTTACTTCGCATGAAGGCAAGGCGTTGCAGCCATCTCCTATAGGGAAATAAACCAGCTCCTTGGTCCAAGGTGTATTTTGAGCAAGGATACTCTATGATTATTATTGCGTATGTCAATAAAAATATATTTTGGCCGGATATTTATCCAACTTGCATGCAAATCGCAAGCCAATTATGGGTGGTGTTTTCTGGCGGAATTGGCGCCTCATATCCTGTTGCCGACGATATAGCACCATTGTTATGTGATACCTATAGGGACAAATTTAGATTAGTATGTACCAACCGCTATCATTTGTCAAGAAAAAAATACTTTATGTGGTAAATAATTCAATTTTATTTACTACATATAGTAGGTGGGTCCTACCGGATGAAATTTTTTTTGAGAAGCTAGACGAAAGATGTATTATTCTTGTAACAGGGAATATGTTTTAGGATACAGTTTGATGTTTTACAACCGGGGTACACGGTAACATCTCTGCCAAAGATCCATATAAGCCTGTTTCTCCTGTCGCCAGCGATCATCATCCCAGCCCAGCTCCTCACAGCAGATTCCCTTTATGCTATCGAGAAATGCCGAGCCCCCTTGCTTAAGGACTATCCCCAGTTGTGTGCGTCGCAACAGGAGATCCTCGAGGTGTACCACGGATTCAGTTCTGGCTGCCCAACGAAGTTCGGCCCATAGAATAGTGGTCCCGGGCACCGGCTCAAGATCCCCGTCTGTTCCGCAGTTAACCACGTGCCCTGCCTCATAACCGTACCGGCCGGCCAGACGTCTCTTCATGGCCTGATCGAGGTTTGTGCCTAAAATTCCTCGCCAGGGAAATGCACGAAACACGGGCTCACCCTTGTCCCTTACGACTAATGACGGGATAAACTGCGTTATGCGCCTGAGTACATCCAAGGCGATTAAGCGGAATGTGGTTAGCTTCCCGCCGCTTACGGAGATGAGCCCCTGTTCCACCCAGATGCTGTGGTTTCTCTTTTCCCTGGATGGGCTGAGGATGCCCGTTCCGATTACAGGGCGGACTCCTGCATAGGTGGCCAGGATATCCTGAGGTGCAAGGCGTAAACAAGGGAACTGGTATCGTACGATTTCCATAAGGTAAGCCATCTCTTCAGGTGTGGTGTAAGGCTCGGAGCTGAGCCCACCCTCATGATCCAGGTCGGTGCTCCCCACAATGGTAACCCCTTCCCATGGCAAGATAAAAACGGCCCGTCTGTCTGCTGGGTGCAGCAACCCTATGGCTTGCGCGACCGGAAAGCGCCAAAAGGGAAAGACCAGATGGCTTCCCCTCAGGGGCCTGATATCCCTTCCGCCTCCAACCTGCTCCCTGATCTGATCTGCCCAGGGACCGGTAGCATTGATCACCGCCTTTGCCTTGACCTCTGTGGTTGCTCCGGATACTGTATCACGCATCACAACCCCGCGTACCCGCTTCCCCTGGATGATGAGACCTTCTGCTGAAACGTAGTTGAGCGCTAAGGCCCCATCTCGTTGGGCCTCGCGGATAACGCGCAACACCAGTCGCGCATCGTCGGTGACGGCATCAACATATCGCTCACCCCCTTTTAGGCCGCTCTGATCTATCCAAGGCGCCATCAGATAGAATTCAGGTGCTGAGTAATACCGATGGGTCCACTGCCAAGCGAGTATGTCATATACGCTCAGCAGTGCGCTGAATGACCAGCGTCCCGGTACTCTGCCGCGATAATTGCCGAAAAGAAATCCCAGAGGGTCTACCAAGCCGGGGGCCTCGCGAAGCAGGCGTTCGCGTTCCCGTACCGAGTCATGGACCAGCTTCAGGTTACCCGTCATGAGATAGCGCAATCCGCCATGGATCATCTTGGATGAGCGGCTCGAGGTTCCCCATGCAAAATCACGCCTCTCAACCAGTGCCGCACAGAGACCCCGGCGTGCCGCTTCCCTTACTATCCCGGCGCCGGTAATGCCGCCTCCGATCACGATCACATCCCACTCATGTACCTCTTCAGTGAGTCTCGACCATGCCTTGTCTCGACGAGACTGTGTCTCTGAGGTTTCCATGTTTTTCCACATTACCGAATAGTTCCTTTCAGGGCATAAGCGCTCCCCTGAATAGCAAACGCTGTTCACATGCTCTTAAATATCGAATATCGAACAAGGAATGTCGAATTATGAAGTTTTTTTGTCTTTCTGTTTGGCAGTCTTTATGCTCGTAGCGAAGATGGAAATCAACTCATCATTTTCATGAATCAGCAATGCAAGATTGACAAAGTCGTAAAAAGTCTTCTAATCGTCATGCCGGACTTGATCCGGCATCCAGAACCTATTGAATTTACTGGATTCCGGCTTCCGCCGGAATGACAGAAAAATGGAAGAAATGACTTTTTACGAAACCATCAAGATTAGATGTCCGTTTTATGAGATCGCATCGCACAATCATAAGCAACCATATCCTTGTTTCTCGCAACTCCTTAAGGCACACCTTCATCTTGTGTACAAAATCAGATCGAGATTCAGCACTTTGAGCTTCCCCGTAATTGGGAGCAGGTGAGGTGCCGCAGCGAATGAGTTGTCCTGCAATGTGGTTCCCCACTTTGTTTTTTGGCAAAGACTCAGCAAGTCTGATAATTCGTACGGCAAAATCTATCAAACGATCCTCAAGATCAAATACCCTGTTTTCCTTCGACATTCATTATTCCTTGTTCGACATTCGCTATTCATTCATATACCACTCATCGCTTATGGCAGCGTTTATTCCCTTGATGAGGAGGATGGGAGGACGGAGGATTTCTGTATATCCTCCAGTCTTACGCCTTTTCTAACGCACCAACTTTCCGGGATTCATGATCCCATGGGGATCGAACGTATCGCACATCGCCTTGATAGCCGCAATGCCAAGCCTCCCTTTCTCGGCGGCCAGGTATGGCGCGTGATCGATGCCGACCCCATGCTGATGACTGATCGTTCCGCGATTCTTCACAATGGCCTTGGATGCAGCCGTTTTTAAGCCTTTCCATCTCCGGAGGGTTTCCTCATAGGTCTCGGCTGTCCGAAATATCACGGTTATGTAAATGCTTGATCCCTGAGGGTAGACGTGGGAAAGATGGGTGAGCACAAGGATAGGCCCGCCCTCTGTATCAAGTGCACCATGCAGGGCTGATTCAATCTCCTCCACCATTCGATTGACGTTCTGCCAATCAGTGGCCGTCTCCAGGGTATCGACTGCGTAACCCTTATCCCAGAGTGTATTCCTGAGATACGGGATGAGAAAGCGGCTCTCGGCCCATTTGCGGCCTCCGTATGAGCCAACGTGGATGCCCCTTCCGAGCCTGAATATGCGTAAGGCTCTTCTCAGCGTGATGCGGCAGGATGCTCGAGTACCGGTTACCCCGAAGAGCAGCATGCACTTCTGTGTCCTCACACCCCGCCAGGTGAGCAGCCTCTCGAGCAGGGATATGACCCGCTCATGGCCGGCGAGCGCGAGCTGCGTTTCAGTTTCAAGGGCACTGCCAAGACGAAGCATCGAGAGGGGGATGCCTTCCTGTACTGCCTCACGGACGCTATCAATGGCCTCCTGCCAATGGGGGAAGAAGACGATGTGGAACCGCTCTTGCTCAGGCAGCCGGGTAACCCGAACCTTGGCCTCTGTCACGATGCCCAATCGACCCTCAGATCCAAGAACGATCTCGCGCAGATCCGGGCCGGCGGCAGAAGCGGGAAACGCTGGGATCTCCAAGAGGCCGGCAGGGCTCGCGAGCAGACCCCCGGCAAAGAGCTGCTCGATTCGGCCATAGCGAAGCGACTGTTGGCCGCTCGAGCGGGTTGCAATCCAACCCCCAAGCGTAGAGAATTCAAAGGATTGGGGGAAATGACCCAGGGTGTAACCCTTGGCCCTGAGCTGCGCCTCCAGATCCGGGCCTGCTACCCCTGCCAAGAACGCAGCGAGCCGGCTTTCCTCGTCCAGGCTCACCAGACGGTTCATCCTGCTCATGTCGACGGTGAGGACCGGACGATCCCCTTTTTCCGGGGTGATGTGGCCGACAACGCTCGTGCCGCCGCCATAGGGTATGATAGCGGCGCCGGCCTTCTCCGCATACGAGAACAGGGACTGCACCTCGTCCGTTGTTGAGGGATAGGCAATCCCATCAGGAAAGGAGTCGATATTCCCGCTCCTAAGGGCAAGCCAGTCGGGGATGCTCTGTCCCCGGCAATGGCGAACACGTTCCTCAGCGGATTGTATCACGAGGGGGTGTTCAGGGAGCCGGGAAGGCGGTACTGTGAGCAGCACCTCATCGAGTGTCGTCTCGGGCAGGGGCGCCGCCCCCCCGATTTTATCGGCTAGGTATAAAGAGGCATTCCGGGGCACGGGATAAAGGACGGTATCATCACCCCAGCCGTTCCAACGTCGCATACCTCACTCCAATACATTGTGATAGACGGCACGGCGTGCCGGGCGATCGGAATCAAGTGTCATAGGTTCAACCAGCTCATCTGATTACATAGTATACGAAATAAAGGAGGCGAATTCCAAAGACAATAAGCACAAGGCCGCAGAGCACCTGAAAGGCCTTGAGCAGCCGAGCGGATCTCAATAATCTCTCAGGGATGCTGCCCGTAATGATCCCCAGTACTATGGGTGCGACTGCGGTTCCCAAGGCAAACGCTGCCCCATACCACGCACCCTTTAGCACGGCGTTTTCCGCCACACACGCAATGTAGGTCAGGATTGCCACATAGGGCACGCAGGGGGCAATGCCCATCAAGAGACCGAAGAGGAACATGCTCTCAAGCCCCCTATCGAGCAGGTTCCTTCCAGCTTTGATCCCGAGGCCTTTCCCGGCCACAATAAAGATACCCAGGGCGATCATGAAGAGGGCAACGATCCCGTAAAGCCAGCCTGATCTATGGGGAGGGAAAAATTGATTGATGTAGCTGAAGGCAACGGTTGCAATCCCCCCCAGAAATGCAAGCGCCAAAACCCTGCCGCCCGAAAAGGCCAAACCTATCTTCAGGCCATCCTTCCAATGCCCTTTGGCAGCACCGATGTAAGGCAACAGCAGTGGGGCGCTGTGGGTGAGACAGGGACCCCACCCCATGACAAAGCCAGCCACCAGCAACCGTAATGAGTCAGAATGCATCTTCTATCGTAATAGTCTTGCCGGCACCGATACGGATAAACTCATCCCCATATACCTTCTCGAACTGATCCCTGGCGAGATCGCCGGAGCAATGACAAGGTCCGACCTTCCTGCACCCAGCCTTTTTTACCCCCTTGATGACCTTCTTTACACGGGATAGATCCATCCAGCAGAGATGAAACCCGCCCAGCACCAGGTAAACATCGCTTTTGAACATCTCCTTTGCCCTTTCTACGATATTCACAATGCCCGGATGGGCACAGCCGGTAATAACGATCAGACCCCTGGAGGTCCTTATGACAAGTGATTCCTCCTTTATGAAATCTCCCAGCTCGCCGGTAGTGTAAACGTCCTTGCAGATTTCCATGGGCCCGTGAACCTCCACGAGGTTTGCGCCTGCCAGTCTGACCGTATCCTTGAGGCTTTGCGGAAGGGATCGAGGCATGTACACCGTGACAGAGGCATGGGTGCTCAAGAAATGAGAAAGACCGCCTACGTGGTCATAGTGAACGTGAGAGAGGACTACCGCGTCAACGCTGCGGGGATCGATACCAAGCTTGGCCATATTACCCGTGAGCACGGGACCCTCGCCGCCGACATCGAACAGCACGGTTTTTTCCGCGCCCTTGATATAGCAGGAAAAGCCCCACCTGGTCTCCAATGACCGATCATACGGGTTGTTATCATAAACGATAGTAAGGGCTAGGTCTCCATCCCTGGTATCCGCGAAGGCCATCCAATGCTTTGATGCTGCGAGAAGGAAAAGCGGAAGCACGATGGCACATACGTGGATTATACGTGACTGTGTGAGTATTTTTCTCATCAACCTATCCTCCCAAAATTCGATATGGGTAAGCTAAAGGATCGCTATTATAAAAGATTTATGAATTTCTGAAATCAGTACTCCCTTGCTCACCTGCCGGCATCATCCAAGAAACAGCCCGGCTGCTACCAGAAGCGGGGTGAGGATAACAACGACCACGTTCAGGCCCAGGTAGGGTATGAGCCTTTTGATATTTTCTCCAAACCGATAGGCCCCTGCAAAGGCGGGTAGAGCGATAGCGATGGTAAACAATCCCATAAGGCTGAATCGGGGCAGATAGTGAAGGTGAACCCCGAGGGCGATCGATACATAGGATAGCAGGAGAAAGAGGCCATAGATGAGACTGCTCCTTCTAAGGCCGAGAGCAATAGGGAGATGTCTTCTCCCGACAGATCTATCCGGCTCTACATCTGGAAACTGGTTGAGCAGCAGAAGGTTAGAGACCAAGAAGAAGGGCACAAGCGAGGCAACAAGGGCGGTGCATGAGTATGAGCCCGTGAGAACGAAATCAGTCCCCATCACCATAAGGGTTCCAAAGCCCAGCCCCGGGGCAACCAGGCATAGCAGCGGATTGGACGTGAACCAGATCGTGTAGAAGAATATCACGAATAGACCGATAAGGCCAAGGGGCAGGAGACGCCAGCCCCACACGTGAACGAAATAGATACCCACGATACCCGTGAGCACAAAGGTGACCAGCCCTATGATCAGGGCATGGCGTGCCATGCGTGGATTTTCAGGCAAGACCCCGCTCCCTCCGCTAAAGGGGGTGCGTTTCGTCCTGAAGTCAAGGCCGCTCTTGTAATCGAAATACTCGTTCAGGGAATTCACGCTGATGTGGGCGGATAGAGCCCCTATGAGCGCTAATACTACAAAAAGGACTCGCACCTCGCCCGCTGTCCAGATGGCGCTTCCCACTCCCAGCGAGACACACGCCGGGGTGAGGATCAGAAAGGGTATGCGCATCGGCCCTGATAGGATTTTTAGCGTGCTCATTATTCAGTTTCTATTCTCCTGAGCAACTCGATTTAAACGAGCATGGAGATGTCCGCTTCCCTTGTGCCGGCATCTACATAGGTGGTTTCGAGCTCAGCATGACAGTGAAGCTTGAGAAGCTCAGCCAGCTCATCCCTTGCCTCATTTCCCCTATCAGGAGACACAGGGGGAAGGCAATCGATATTGATCACGATCCTCTTCGATTCAGGTGTGATTTTCGTCACCTCCCCGTTTCTCCAGTTCCACCTCCTGCACATCACGTTTTTGCTGCGATCATCGTAGTAGATGACTTCGCCGGGAAGGGGATGTTCTTCGGTTGCTTCTCCGAGGGGGATAAACCGCTCCGTCCCATCTGAAACGCCCAGGACGAGGTTCCCCTGAACCCTTTCCACGTCGTCTCCACCGCACGGCGTAACATACTTGAGCGAGATATAGTTGAACAAGGCCACCGCTGAGTTGATAAACGGCAGGGCCTTGTTCGGCCTCATGCTTTTCAAAAGATACGTAATGGAGGGCAAATAGGTGTCCGGATCCGATCCGAATCTCCGGTGGGCTTCATTCCAGGCCAGGATTCTCGGGTCCTTCATCTCATCGATATCGACTTGCCTGTCGATCTCCCTTTTTACCATCCTCCTGATTCTCTTATCCGATTTCTGGTTGGAGATATCCCTGACGATGACAATGCCTCGATAGAAATCGGGGAACAGGTCGAATAGCTCGTCTGCTATGACGATCTTTTTCATCGCACCCTACCGTTCTGCGTTATAGCTGTTCGATTCTGTCCTTTCTCCATGTCGGGCCGGCGATCGTTCCACGGTCTTTCTTGTTCATAGGCATAGGAGGCCTGGAGCACGAGGTCGTCCCGGTGCCGGGGCCCGATGATCTGCAGGCCCGCTGGAAGCCCGTTCACCGTGAGACCGGCCGGTACCGAGGCTGCGGGATGCCCGGAAAGGTTAAAGGGGTAGGTGAAGGCCACTGCCCCGAGCAGGGGAATGGGATGCCCGTCGATCTCTCCAGGCGGGGGTCCCTTGGCGGCAAAGGCCTCGGTGGGCATGGTGGGGGTGAGGAGCAGGTCAAATTGCTCGAAGAGCTTCCCCATGATCCGGTTCAGCTCAGTCCTGGCCTCCTGGGCCTTTCTATGGTCATCCACCGAAAAGGACTTGGCCTGATACAGGGACTTCACCAGGGTTTTCCCCATCTTTTCACGATTATCATCAAGGATTGTGTGCAGCCTGCAATAGAGATCGAGATTCATGAGATCCGACCAGGTATCGCCCACATCAGGTATTGCCCCATCCCACAACTCCACCCTGTGGCCCATGCCCTCAAAGCATTTCACGGCCTCCTCGACCAGGGCCATCACCTCCTTTTGCACCCTGGCGTAGCCCAGGGTAGGGCTAAAGGCGATCCTGAGGTTGGCGGGCATCTTCTTCAGTTGGCCCAGAAACGAGGTTTCAGGAGCGGGAATGGATTCGGGGTCAGAGGGGTGGTAGCCGGCAACGCAATCCAGAAACTGGGCGGCGTCCTCCACGGTCCTGGCCAGGGGGCCCATGCACCAGAGCGGATAGGTATGCAGGAGGGGGAGGGGGCCCCCGGGTATCCTGCCGAAGGATGTCTTTAATCCGAAACAGCCGGAGTATGATGCCGGAATCCTGATGGAGCCGCCTGCATCCGAGCCTGTTGCCAGGGGAACCATGCCTCCTGCGACCGCTGCTGCCGAACCGCCGCTTGATCCTCCAGGGGTTCGCTCCGTGTTCCACGGGTTCCTGGTCACCCCGAAGAGCAGGTTTTTCGTAAAGCCGGTGAAGCCGAACTCGGGCGTGTTGGTCTTTCCCACCACGATGGCGCCGGCTGCCTTGAGCCTTTCGACCTGGATGGAATCGATTGTCGCGACGTTGTCCTTAAAGGGAACCGACCCGTAGCTCGTCACCATACCCTTTACATCCTCCAGGTCTTTCACCCCGATCGGTATCCCGGCGAGCGGCCCGGTCTCTTTGCCCGATGCCAGATCCTCGCCCAGAGTCCTCGCCTCATCCATGGCCTCATCGGCCCTGAGGGAGACAAAGGCATTGAGGATGGGGTTCACCGCCTCGATCCTCCGGAAGGTCTCCTCCATCACTTCAATGGGCGATAGCTCCTTTTTGCGCATCAGGCCTACGAGTTCGACAGCGGATTGGTAATAAAACGATGCCATCCCAACTCCTTATAAATGAGATATTCATATACATACTTTACACAATTTACACCACAATCGGATAAAATCCAACTGGGAATGATTTTTTTATGACGTGAGTTTCACAGGATCGACTCACTCGCATTGTTATGATCTTTGTGGGGATCGCAAAAAGAAATGGACCAGCATCCAAGCGCTACTCGTTAATGACGCGTTCCCTTGAATGGTTATTGGTATTTCTTTGATTGCGGTAACATTTTAGCACATGACCAAGGCGCTTCGCTTCAGGGTTATATATGAAAGAAAGCATCGCGAAATGCGTTTGCCAGCGCCGATGAAAGTGAAGCTCCCCGCACTTCCGCACGGGGCATCCTGGCGAAGGGGAGTGAAGGTAAGGAAATCATATCAAAATATTTCCGAAGGGTCATGGATTGAAGATAGCAGATACCTGCAACCAGGGACAAGCGCGGATCTGTCAGACATCTCCAAGGTTTTTGAGACGGATGATATTTTCCTCTTTTTGGAGGATATCACCAACTTTGCATTATCAAGTTTCAACTGTCGATTGAATTCTCATAAGTTGTTTTGGAACCTACGTTTACAAACACCTCATCCATCACAGCCCGCACACGGTGCACATTCTCATCCCCGATCTGCACAAAGATCGATCCTGAGTCCGTCAACAAGTCACGAGCCACTGTCAACCGATCACGAAGATACGTGAGGTAGCTGTGGATGCCGTCGCGCCAGGTGTCGCGCAAGGCTTTGACCTGTTCCGGCTCACGGGTGATATGGCCCGCTTTGCCGTCCGTCACGGTGCGGCTGGTGGTGGACCACTGGAAGTTGCTGTTGAACTTGATGCCGTAGGGCGGATCGAGGTAGATGCACTGCACCTTGCCGCGCAGGCCCTCGCGCTCAGCGAGGCTGGCCATCACCTGCAAGGAGTCGCCGAGGA
>CAYMFC010000035.1:0-15384 GCA_964389665.1 uncultured Desulfobacteraceae bacterium
AAAAGCCACGCACATGGTTCCCCTTCGTGGGGAAATCACCTTCGTGGCTTTTGACTATTTCAGATTTTTCGTTACTGAAAGGGTTTCCTACCCTCGTTTCTCACGCCCTTGTCTTGTAGCCTTGCGGCTTTATTTTGTCAACAACAAAATCGAAAATCCGCTTCTTGTGAGACCAAGTAAAAGGCCCTGAGCCTGTGTGTGTGTCAAGCCAAGAGCAACCTCATGATGTTGTGGGGCAAATACCTGGCTTAAAAGATGGGATGCGGGAAGGAAAGGCGGGGATACCATAACGGTGAATCGTGGGATTGAGCATACCGGAAGAGCAAAAAATGGAGGAAATTTGCGTAGATGGGTCCCTTGAACCCCGTTCATTACTAAAAAAGCAGGCTGGGTGGCCTTCCATCTGGCTGTGCTGTACAATACAATTTCCAGGCGCACCATGGCAGGTAGTTACCGGCTCTTTACCCCTTCTCGGGTCTTGAGAGCCGCGTACACTTCTTCGTGACGGGGGCCGACCAGCCCCAGCCTCCTGGACTCGTCGACGATGAATCCGGCGAAGGTCTCGATCTCCGTTTTTTTGCCCTGTTCAAAGTCCCGCTGGTACGAGGTCTTTGCCTCGTAGGGGAAGTCCTGGGCTTTGTCGATGGTCGCCTCCTTGATGCCGGCTGGAAAGTGGACGTCGTGTGCCGCCGCGAGGGCAAGCAACTCGTCGAGGAGGGTCCCCATCAATGCCATCCCCTCCCTGTCTTCCAGGATCCCCCCTATGGTGGTGTCCCTGAAGGTAGTCGCATTTCCGAGAGGGGAGACGAACAGGTACTTCTCCCAGGCGAGATTCTTGATGTCGCCCCGGTACTCGGCATCTATGTCCGCCTCCCGAAACAGGGTCTCTATTTCTTCCCCGTCCGGTTCATCCTTCGTTTCACTCCCGAAGAACATCTTGCATGAGCCGCCCGTCTGCCGGCAGACCCCCGGCTCCGTCAGCTGGGAGGCGATGTACACGCACCCGTGCCATATCCGTCCCATCGGGAGGAGAGACTCCAGCCTTTCGACGTTGTCCACTCCGTTCAGCAGGGAGATGACGATAGTGTCTTCTCCTATGGTGGGGACGAGCAGCTTCATGCTTTCCGGGAGGCTGTAACCCTTGACGCACAAGAGAACGATATCGAATGGGCCGTACCTCGAGGGATCATCGATCGCCAGGGTGGGACGGACCGTGAAATCCCCGTGAGTTGCGCTCTGCACCCGCAGTCCGTTCGCCTGTATCGCCTTCAGGTGTTCCCCCCGCGCTATGAAGATAATCTCGGTTTCTTTATCCCTGGCGTACCGCCGCGCCAGCAGGCCGCCGTAATAGCCTCCCACGCCTCCTATCCCCATGACCGCTATCTTCATCGTGTTAATGCCTCCTCACGCTGAATGACCGGATGCGTCGGATGTCTCTGAAGGGTTTGATCCGACAAATAACCCCTAGCTGAAACAAGCTTTGGAACGGCAAAAGACCTTGGATGCTTGCGCAATATAGGTAATTCTATTCTTTAAAAGGGAGCCTGATAATATACTGGGCCATCCTCTCCATGGCCTCATCCTCACCGGATTGAATTCTTGGACCGCAATACACCGCAATACACATTGAATCCTGAATGCCGCCAGCCCATCTAATCGATCAGATCTTCGCTGTTCAGGTGATCCTGGTTGTGGCGGTTGAAATCTTCCACTGTTCTGATGAATAACGGGAGTAATTAAAATTTTTAGTTGACTCTTTCTTCTCCATTTTTTGTCAAAAGCCTTTATCACGAGCTATCCCCGCGGCAAGCAGCAGGCTGGCAGAACACTATATTTAGACACCTCTTTTATAGGGTTCATGGGCAATTTTGAGTTTCAATGTTCCTGCTTCCTTCAAAGTAATGGGGATTGAAAGAAACGTCGAGCAATCATCTTTAAATGTTTCAAATTTTACTTCCTGATCTTTGACCATTACCTTTTTGATTACGTTCTGCCTCATGCGCAAACAAAGGTTAAACTCCAGAGGAATATTTTCTCCTAAATAGCCCACCTCGGCAAGCGTTGTTTCGCGATCTTCAAGCATTTCTCTTCTAAGAATGTCAAAATTGAATCTCTCGTTCCATATCTTCTCGCGTGAAATCCTTCGCTCACCTGAATTTTTACCTGAAGGTCTTATCGAAATTCTAAAATCCCCGCAGAGAATATTCGTCGGATAACCGAAATCCTTTTCCCATGGAAATCTTATATTTCCCATATGCAACAGGACCTGACAGGGCACCGCTCCGCTCTCGGCCAAGCCGTCCTCGACTTTTATACTCCAATGGTTGGTTTCCATTCCAAAAACTAAGGTGTGCCATTTGTTATATGCAGGACCGTTGGTATAATTCGTATAACCGGGCATTTTTTTAGGAAAATCATAGTGTTCATAATTATTTTGGATATGGAGTAAAAATACTTTCTCCTGTAAATACCTTTGGGGTAACCTCCCCGTCTTTTCTTCTCCGAAATAATAGAAACTCAGATCTTCTAAGGTGTGGATTTCATAAGGCCAGCCTTTTGCTGCAGCAGCTTCTGCCATCTTATTTGCCACATATTGATAAATTTGCTCATCCATACCCCATTTGGTAGTGTTTGCCGGAATGATGACTTCCATGTCGCCCCGATCATATTTCGGTCCTGATTTGCCAAG
Organism: uncultured Desulfobacteraceae bacterium; assembly: GCA_964389665.1. Taxonomy (GTDB): domain Bacteria; phylum Desulfobacterota; class DSM-4660; order Desulfatiglandales; family B25-G16; genus B25-G16. The sequence continues at coordinate 2,690 of CAYMFC010000035.1, forward strand.
ACTGTGATAATCTATCATCATGTCAGGGGGATAGGCAGCGCAGAGATTCCCGAAAACCATTTTTTCATGATCGGTGATCCCGTACATAGTAGAGTGAAATTCATCTAAAACAACTCCCACTGGATTTACAATGGGGACAACGATAACAGTTTGCTTATTTCTTATTTCGCTGGCATCATCGCTGGCTACATAATTCAGGATTTCCGGACCAACAACTCTGGCGCCTCTCTCTTGACCGTGTCTGGCCAGAGTGACCATCGCAATTTGTTTTTCGTCATCCGAAATAGATTTATTGGTTACAATAACTGCCGGTATTTCCCATTTATTGTCTTCAGATTTACCGAGAACTATTTTATCTGCAATGTTACGGTTTTCTCTCACAAAAGTATCTACCCAGGAGTAAATTTCCTTCAACCCTTCCTCTCCCATGGGCATATGATCGAAAACTGGCATAATCTTTCTCTCCCTTCTTTGTAATATTTCTAATCTGGACTGAATCTTCCTCTACCCTCAATGAGGTGGCACATCCTTCAGCCCTTATGACAAAACTACAGGAAATGTGTCCCCAACATCAAACCCTGTGGCAAAGAATAAAACATCAAGGCTGTGAGACCAACATCGACGCCACTCGCAGTTCTCAGACTAAAACGCTCTTACTGAGTGCTTCGATTCTCAAATATAGTCACGTATCTAAACGAGAAATATCTAAACAAATGCTCACTCAGCACTTAGTCCCGAGGGAATAAATACGTTACCGTATTTATAAATCGAGGGACTAAGTTAATAGTGTCTCCCCCTTCCTTCCTTTTAAAAAACTCGATAGGCTTCGGCAGCTTCTTTTAAGGGTATGGGGCACCATTAAGGACGATAGACGAATAATAAGATGCTGATTCCTAAGGATTGATGGGCAATGTAAGGATAACAAAATAGATTCGGAACTCAGTAAAACTATCCCCTGGCGAGGTGCTGAATCCGGCTGGCCATGGGATATTTTCCCTATGCATCCTGAGAAAGGATTGCTCTCTTTGCCAGCGTTTTAACTATCTCTATTTTATAGGCATTCATGCCAAGCGGCACAGCCCCGGCCACTGCCGCGGCCCCTGCTGCTTCTGCACTGGCACTGTCGATAGCTTTGCCTTTGATGGTCTTCTCTGCATCGGTCGCCCGCATTGGCGCCGGGGCTACCGCCCCCAGCACAATCCGGGCATCCTCGCATCTCCCGTCTTTTTCAGTGATAACGGAGGCCACATTCACGATGGCAAAATCAACGGACTCCCGCACTCTAAATTTAAGGAATGTCTGCCTGGCTCCTTCCGGAGGGTAGGGGATCTGAATCTCGGTTACCATCTCACCCGTTTCCAGGATATTTCCCAACCTACCAAAGAATTCCGCAATAGGAACCGTCCTAGTGCCTTTAGGACCGGCGATGGTTACCCTCGCATCTAAGGCCACCAGTGCCAAACCGGTATCCGAGGAGTTAACCGAAACACAGCCACAGTTAAAACAGCGATTGGCTTCTCCTTCAACTTCACTCAAATCCAAACCGAGCGCATCCTCTACAGCTATGCTTCTCTCCGCTACCGGCCGCTTGGGTATCTTCACCCGGCTTGTCTTTTTGAGGTAGTTGCTGTTGAACTTCAGGAAAGGCTCAACCGTTTTCTCGGCCTCCTCTTCAGCCTCTGCTTTCCCCTTTAGATAGACATCCATGGCCGCGGCGGCCTTTCTCCCGGAAGCGATTGCCTCTATGACCGTCGCCGGGCCATGGGTTACCGCGCCACCGGCGAAGACGCCTGGTACGCCGGTCGCTTGAGTTTCCGAGTCAACCGCTATCAAACCCCGCTCCACCTTCAAGGAACTTCCCGGTGTAATGTAACTAAAGTCAGAGGCATAGCCTACCGCCATCATTATCTGGTCAGCCTCCACTGTCTCCTTGACCGAACTATCATAGGTGGGAGCAAAGGAGCCCTGTTCGTCAAAGACTGAGGTGCACCGGATGAACTCCATTCCTTTTACTTTACCACTGGACTTAAGCACCCGGTGGGGTCCCCAGCAATTCATTATCTTGACTCCCTGTTCAACCGCCTGCTCAATCTCCCAGGGGAGTGCGGGCATCTCCTCCCGGCACTCCAGGCAAGCCATAGTCGCTTCCTCAGCTCCCAGGCGCAAAGCGCTGACAGCCACATCGATGGCGGCGTTACCGCCGCCTATCACCAAAACCTTCTTGCCGGGGATCTCTCTACCCCCTAGATTGATATTGGTCAAAAAATCCAGACAGAATTTAGTCGATTCCTCGCCCTCCAGACCTATGGATACCGGGTTCCAGGCTCCATTGGCAATAAAAACGCTGTCAAAGTCCCGCTTAAGCTCATCCAGGGTTATATCCTTGCCCACATCAACCTTAAGTCTGAATTCAACCCCGGTATTCTCAATCGCTCTTACTACCTGCCGTACAATATCCTTTGGTAGCCTATAAGGCGGTATCACGTAAGCCAGCATCCCGCCGGCTTCTTCCATTTTGTCAAATACGGTAACGCGGTGCCCCGACATTCTGAGATAGTAGGCTGCCGAGAGACCGGCCGGGCCTGAGCCGATAATTGCCGCGCTCTTGCCGCTATCGGCTCCCGGTGCCGGGATGATTTCATTTTCCTTCTCCAGGATATAATCACCCATGAACCGCTCGATGTCCCTTATGGATACTGATTCATCGAAGTCGCCCCGGTTGCACTCCTGCTCGCAGAAATGGGGACACACCCGTCCCGTTATTGCAGGGAGCGGGTTGGCATCGAGCAGGATGCTGGCAGCACCCGGCAGGTCGCCTTCCCTGATCTTACTTAGGTATGACGGTATATCCACGCTGCCCGGGCAGGCCGAGGCACAGGGTGGACTCTCGTTTCTCCAACCGCCGAAGATAGAATGATACTGGTTCTCCCCGTTCAGGGCGTAGCAGCCCTTGCCGCCCTTGAGGTAGCAAAGGATCCTGCCCCCGATCTCATGGGGATAGCGGTAATACCAGCAGCGGGTACCCTGGGCAAGGTTGCCGCCGATGGTGCCCATATTACGGATTTGCGGCACAGCCACTGACTCTGCCGCTTCTGCTAGCATGGGATATTTCTCTCTGATCAGTGGAGAAGCGGCAATATCGGCCAGCTTGGCCAGTGCCCCGATCTTCAATCCTTCTCCATCCTCTTCAATGCCCGTGAGACCGGGGATGGTCTTGATATTGATGAGCAGCTCCGGGTAGTCAGGCAGCAGCCTATCCTTCAGTATCCCGAGCAGGTCGGTGCCGCCTGCAATGAGCCTGGCCTTCCCCTGGTGCTCGTTCAGGAGACCTATGGCTTGATCTACGGTTTTCGCATCTCTATGTTCAAAAGACTTCATTTTACTCGCTCTCCTTTACTTTGCCCAATGCTTTGAGGATCTTATCTGAGGTCAGGGGATAGCTCATGATCCTGTGGCCAATGGCATTATAGACCGCCATCAGCACGGCGCTGGGGCCTGGCGAGGTGGCGATCTCACCTACCCCGATCGCCCCGAAGCGATGGCTGGGGACCGGCGTTTCCAAAATAACATTGGTGAACTCCGGCAGGTCAGCAAAGGTACGCCATTTATAGTCGATCATGTTGCCATTTAACATTTGTCCTGTTCTGGCATCCCGCACCGTTTCCTCAAAAATAGCCGTATCCAGCCCTGCCGAACCGAGCGCGCCGTGAAGCTGTCCCTCGAGGCTCGCGGGGGAAATAATCTGACCGGCATCGGTGGCGTTGACCACATTTATTAAATCCAGCTTACCCGTCTCGGTGTCCACCTCGACCTCCACGAAGGTCATCAGGAAATTGCACAGGGAATAGTCGGGATCGAAGCGGCCCTCGCCGGTAATCGTCCGAGTGAACCCCATAATGCGGCGCCACGGGACTCTTTGCTCAGGGCGGCCGATGACATATATGATTCCGTCCTCGGTATCCAGATGGTCGGGGGTAGTGCCAAGCTTGGTGGCTGCCAGCTCCAGTAACTTGCGTCTGGCATCTTCCGCCGCCGCTATAACCGCCGAACCGGAAGCATAGGTGCCGCGCGAACCCATCAACGCGAACTCGAAGGGATTCACCTCTGTATCCGGGGCCGACATCTTGACGTTTTCCAGGGGTAGCTTCAGTACTTCTGCTGCCATCTTGCACAGGCTGCTTCTCTGCCCGTGCCCCGACTCTGAATGGCAAGTATTCAACATCACCCGGCCGTCCGGGGACAGCTTGACCTGCGCCTCGGAGCTATCTTCGCCAATATCGGCATTACTGTGCACGCCGACGCCGACTCCTCTCCGCTTGTTGCCATTAACGGCAGTGGGTTTACCCCATCCCTGCCATTTATCTTTCCATCCAAATGTTTCGGCCCCTTTGTCAATGGTCTTGGTAAAGTCCGCCCCACGGAAGGTCCACCAGTTGCCATCTCGCCAGAACCAGCCCCCGCCTTTTTTGACGATGTTCTTCTTGAAGAATTCCACCGGGTCAACGCTGGCCTTCTCCATTGCCAGCCCCAATATCGGTAGAAAAGCACTTTCCAGCTCCTGTCCCCCGAAGCCCCTGACGATGCCACAAGGGCAATTGTTGGTGAAGACAAGCCCTGTGCTCAGGTTCCAGTTGGGACACTGCACAGCAATTTGTAACTCGCCGCAGCCGACGGCAACCTCGTAAGGACCGCACTCCGAAGCTGCCCCAATGTTAACCAGCCACTTACCTTCAATGGCTGTTACTCTGCCATCCTTGTTGAGACCTACCTTGGCACGAATGCGGCAGCCCAGTCGTGCAGAGTACGAGTGAAAATGCTCTTCCTTGGTATAATATATTTTCACCGGCCGGTTGGTCGCTTTGGATAAGATGGCAGCATAACCCACTGGCGTCAGGTTGGCGTTTTTGGTGCCGTAGCTGCCACCGCACTGGGTGCTGATAGCCCGGAAATCGTTCAAATGGACAAAGGGCAGACCGATAAACCGGTGGTAGGCGATAGACTGCGACGGGGTGTAGACAGTCAGCCGGTCCGGTGCTTCCCAGGTGGCAATTGCTCCGGGGGGTTCGGGGGGAAGGGGATTGGGAAAAATCTCATACCCACAGGTCCCCTCGGTGACAACATCGGCTTCGGCAAACCCCTTTTCCACATCGCCCATCTGGATACTCCGCAGGATATTAGGCTCGTACGGTAGCGGCTCAGAGAACGTATTATTGGTAAACTGTTCGTACAACTGCGGCTGACCGGGTTCCGTGGCTTCTTCCACATCATAGACGGCCGGCAACATCTCATATTCCACATCAATGAGTTCAAGAGCTTCCTCGGCAATACTTATGGTATCCGCAGCCACCATGGCCACCGCATCACCCACGTAACGCACCTTGCTATCCAGTATCCTGATATGCTTGGGTATTCCCCATTCCCATCCCTCAGTATCCTTGTAAGTGAGTGCGGCCCTGACGCCGTGCAGCGCTTCCGCCCGGCTGGTATCGATATTCTTGATATTGGCATGAGGGTATGGGCTCCTCAAGACCTTTCCGTACAGCATGCCCGGCAGGCTTATGTCATCGAAGTACTGTGCCTGGCCGGTGACGATTTCCCGGGCATCTTTACGCGGTGTCTCTTTACCTATATATCTATAGTCTTTACCCATTTTTATCGCCTTCTCGAACTACATTGGTTACGGCTTTAACTACCTCGTAGTGTGAGATGCAACGGCAGTAATGCCCGGCCAGAGCTTGCTTGATGTCATTCTCTGTGGGTTTTGGATTGCTATCGAGCAGTGCCTTGGCGCTCATAAGAATACCTGGGGTGCAGAAACCGCACTGAAAGGCCGTATTATCGATGAAGGCCTGCTGCAGAGGGTGCAACTGGCCGGTTTTCCGGTCTTCCAGCCCTTCGATAGTCAAGATGCTCTTACCATCGCATTCCACAGTCAGAGTCATGCAGGATAGAATCGGCTTGCCATCCATAATGACCGTGCATGACCCGCAGCCGCCATGATCACAGCCTTTCTTGGTTCCCTTGAGCCCCAATGTCTCTCTGAGGGTATGCAACAACGTGTCCGATGGGGCTACGCCGCCGTGCATAGTACCTATCGCTACCTCGTAAGGCTCTCCGTTCACCGTAAGCCTGATGCATTGCTTATCGTCAGAACTACTCACTTCTTTATCAAATTGATTTTCACTCATGGGATCCTTTCCTCAATGCGGAATTCCTGAATCTGCGCTTGTCGGGACTAGGCGAGATGTTCTTGTACCCTTCGGGCGATCTCCTGGAGCTCCCCTATGTCGCCCTTTCCCATCTGCCACTGCGACACCGACATCCCGTCCTTTTCCCACCTGGGCATGATGTGCACGTGGAGGTGGGGTACAAGCTGGTCCGAAGCCTTTCCGTTGAGCTGAAGTACGGTGATCCCCTCAGCCCCCAGTGCCTCTTTCACCGCGCCGGAGCACCTCTTTACCGCGCCCATGACTGCCGTGAGATCCGCTTCCGAGATCTCGAAGATGTTCTCGGCGTGATTCTTGGGAACAACCAGCATATGCCCGCGAGAGGCGGGGTTGATATCCATAAAGGCAAGGACCTTGTCCTCATCCAATACCTTAACCACGGGTATCTCTCCGGCAACAATCTTACAAAAGATACAGTCCATGATGCCCCCTGCATGATTAATTGTGTGAATCGGCAGTGACCCGGCCCATCATATTCGGTACTCTCTTCTCACACGAGCATGGTGGTATACAGGCCTTTCATCGAGCAGCAATAAGAAGCCAAAAAAAGGATGTGAACGACTGGAATGGTAATTTTTGCGAAAGGGCGGTGATCACGCTGCGATTGCAACTTACCGGCAATCGGTACAAACGGTGAGCCTCTCGAACGGTACATTCGTCTGCCTGCTTATATACTTTAATTGGTCTTCTGGTGCAAAGTACCTCCCGCACACGCTGCATGCAACCATCGTAAAAACCTTGTTCCAGATAATCCTCTTGTCGCCTATTGACTCCATCCGCACATAGCCGGTAGGACACACGTAGGCACAGGACCCGCATCCTATGCAAGAATTGGGATTGAATTCAATCTTGGCCTCATCAATATCCCGACCGAGCCCCCTGTCCTGAAAGGCAAGTGCGCTGACACCAACGATCTCCCGGCAGGCCCTCACACATAGACCGCACAGGATACAATCGTGGCCCTCATCCTTTTGCTCGGGAACCTCCAGTCCCAACTTTCGAGCGATTTCCCTTACCGCTTCTGTTGTGGGATATCTATAATAAAGCAACTCTGCTGCAATTTTCCGGCTCTCCCTTGCCTTGTCAGAATTGGTCCGAATCTCCATCCCGTCTTCAACAGGTGTAGTGCACGACGCGGCAAGCTGCCATCTTCCATTTGTTTTTACCTCGACCGTGCAAAGCCGGCAAGCCCCAAAAGGGCTGAGATTCTTGTGAAAGCAAAGAGTGGGAATATCTATGTTCAACTCCTGAGTATTTTCCAATATGGTCGAATGTTCCTTCGCCTTTACCTTACGCCCGTCTATTGCTATAGTCACCATTCTAAACCCCTTATGTATAATAGCTCTATGCGGCTCTTTCCCAGACGACAACCCTGTAACATCTCAAGCAGCGCTGTGCCTCACTTATAGCCGCCATAGCATCAAATCCACCCTCTACCTCTGCCAGGCTGCCTTCCCTCTTTTTTATATCGAGGAACTCAACATCTTGTGCCGGCGTCCTTGTTGTGAACCCACGTCCCATCTGCCTTTTTAGGTCAACACCTTCAAAGGAAACCCCCTTGGCAAGACGCCGACCCTGTAAATAGCAGTCAATACTTTTCGCAACCTGGTTCCCCGCATTCAGTGCATCAATCAGGATTGCCGGGCCAGTAACACAATCTCCTCCGGCAAACACTCCCTCAACATCTGTCATGTACGTAACAGGATCGACCACTATGGTGCCCCACTGTGTAATCCCAATTTTTTCTTTATCAGGGATAACCGGGAGTTCGGGGCGTTGACCAATAGCCGCGATGATCATATCCGCATCAAGGGTGAACTCGGAGCCTTTAATCGGATTAGGCCTTCTCCTTCCACTTTCATCAGGCTCTCCGAGCTTCATCTTGATACATTCTACACCGGTGACCTTTCCGTCTTTTGCAAGTATCTTTACAGGGGCCATAAGATGCTGAAATTTTACGCCTTCTTTTTCCGCCTCCTCTATCTCTTCGCTACTCGCAGGCATTTCGACCCTCGACCTTCTGTAGATAATCTCCACCTCGTCGTAGCCGATCCTGACACAACTACGCGCACAGTCTAACGCGGTATTGCCTCCACCTATCACGATTACCCTCTTCCGAGGCCGAACCTTATTGCCAAGGTTCAAATTCCTTAAAAACTCCACGCCATCAACAAAACCTTCGTATCCTTTATCCTCGCCCTCGGCACCGATCTTGGTCCCTGTATGGGCGCCGACTGCAATAAATACCGCCTTAAATCCCTTTTTTTTCAGGTCCTTCAGGCTCAACTTTTCCACCTTGGCGTTTACCTTTATCTCAACCCCTATTCGCCTGATAAGGCCTATCTCATGATTGAGGATATCCTTGGGGAGACGATATTCGGGTATGCCCACAGCAGCCATTCCGCCGGCATGAGGCAATGACTCAAAGATGCTCACCCCATATCCCATTGACCGAAGATTATAGGCCGCAGCAAGTCCTGCTGGTCCGGCACCGATAATTGCGATCCTCTCCTCTCTCTCCTTTTGCGGGCCGTTAAGAGAACTTCCGCCGTGCTGTAAGTCATAGTCCGCAGCTGCCCTTTTTAGCAACCTTATAGACAAGGGCTCATCGATATCCTTTCGCACACAGGCATCCTCACAGGGATGGGTGCATACCCGCCCCACAACACCTGGCAGGATGCAATTTTCACGAATGAGGTCGAGAGATTCTTCGAACTTATTATTCCTGATCAGTTCAATGTAACCCGGAATGTCAAGGCCTGCCGGACAGGCATCCATACAGGGGGCTGTTACGGCGCATGAATAATCCTTGTCTTCCAGCTGTTTTTCCCCCTTGATCAGGGCTAGAAAATCGGATTTGTAATATTTGATGGAATCCAGTATGGGAAAAAGTGCAGACTGGCCGAATCCACACTTGCTGTTGACAGATACCTGCTTGACAATAGCCTTCATCTCGGCAATATCCGCCTTACTTCCCTTCCCTTCGTCCATCTGCCTCATAATATGCAAAAGCCTATCAATCCCAATCATACAGACAGAACACTCACCGCATGAAAGCTTCCTTATCTCTTTTAAATAATGCAGTGTAAGGGATAGGATATCGGCCTTCGGATTCATCACCACAAGGCCGTCCCATCCCATAAGGGCCGCTATCCGTTTCCCTTCTGTGAGTTTAGGAAACCTACCATCTGCAGATTCAGACATCTTGGGTGACTTACCCTCTCTGTTATCCAGAATCTTTCCGTTCCAACTGCTAAAGATAACGTTATCCATTCTCAAGACACCTTATTCTATATATGTTATATGTTGAGAGAAAGGTACCGTTTTATCCCTTCAAATCTGGCCAGGAATGTAAATTGTTTACCTTGTCTAGCAACTTATTATATTCCTGCACTACCTTCTCCTGGATTATCTTTATTTCATCTGCACTAAGATGACGGAACCTACCCTGAATTTTTATATAATCTTCTACTGGTCTCAGTTTTTCAGGCATTTCAACCGTTATCTTGTATTTTCCGTCCACCACCTCGTAGAGGGGAAACACCCCGGTCTCCACGGCCAGCCGCCCGGCCTTTATGGAGAGCTCCGGCGACAGCCGCCACCCCGTGGGGCAGACCGATAGACAATGGATGTAGCTCGGTCCTTTTATCTTTCTTGCCTTTTTGACCTTATTCATGAAATCAAGAGGATAACTGTGGCAGGCTGTGGCCACGTAGGGCACATTGTGTGCCACTATGATCTCGGGGACGTTTTTCTTCCATGCCTTCTTGCCGGAGCTATCCAAACCGGCAGGTTCGGTGGTTGTCGAGGCCCCAAATGGGGTAGCTCCTGAACGCTGTATACCTGTATTCATGTAGGCCTCATTGTCAAAGCAGACATACAAGAGATCATGCCCTCTCTCCATGGCTCCAGAAAGTGCCTGAAGTCCTATGTCAACGGTACCCCCATCTCCGCCGATAGACACGGTTTTTATATCCCGATCCGCAATCCTTCCTTTTCGCCGCAGGACTTTTAGGCCAGCTTCAACACCCGATCCCACTGAGGCAGCGTTGGGAAATGCCACATGAATCCATGGCAGTTTCCATGCCGTTGTCGGATACATCGCTGAGACAACCTCCATGCAGCCCGTGGCATTGATAATTACCGTATCCTTACCTAAGGCCTTGCACATCAAGCGAATGGCCAATGCCTCTCCGCATCCCTGGCAGGCACGGTGACCGGCGCTAAAGTATTCCTCCTTGTCCACCAGCCTTGGGGCATATAAATCAAAGTTTTCCATAATGCTCATGATCCCCTCACTCCATAAATTTCATATCCTTCCCTGGGCTTTTCCCTCTCCGCCCTTACAGCCTTTTCAGCTATCTGGACAAAATCCCCCACAGTCATGTCGCGCCCGCCGAGGCCAATAATCTCATTGAGTATCAAAGGCCGATCCGGCTCATCATACAAGGCAGATCTGACCTCTGCCCCAACTGGGCCTGATGCGCCCCCAAAGGACACGGCCCTGTCCATGACAGCCAGTACCTTGGCATCCTTCACAGCCCTCCGCAGCTCTTCAACGGGAAAGGGCCTCCAGAGCTTTAACTTTAACAATCCAACGGATATCTTGTTTTTGTGCAGCTCGTCAATGGCCGCCTCCGCGGTCTCATCCATGGAACCCATGGTGAGCAATAATACCTTAGCCCCTTCTGCCCTGTAGGCATCTATGGGCTCGTATTTACGGCCAAACTGCTCTTCCCATTCCTTCCATACCTCCAATATGACCCTCTTGGAGTTTATAAGGGCTTCATCTTTGGCCTTCATGACCTCAGTAAATATCTCGGGCAGGCCCAAGGTTCCCATGGAAACTGCATGATCGGGATGGAGCGTAGCGTAAGGTTTGTATTCCGGGAGGAACCTATCCACCTCTTCCTGATCTGGAAAGAGCATGGGTTCAACCACATGGGTGAGCTGAAAACCATCCAGGTTGATATTTAAGGGAAGCATAACATCCCTGTGTTCAGCGATCTTAAAACTCTGAATGACCATGTCCACTACTTCCTGCCCGTTTGACGCGAATATTGAAATCCAGCCCATGTCTCTTTGCGACATGATATCACTGTGGTCATTCCATATGTTGATAGGGCCGGATAACGCCCGGTTGCCAAGCGCCATCACCACAGGAAGTCTCATAGCTGATACGATCGGCATGACCTCACCCATGAAAAGAAGGCCTTGCGAGCTCGTGGCCGTAAAGACCCGTGCGCCGGTTGCCGAGGCACCGCAACAGGCACTCAATGCAGAATGCTCTGATTCAACGCAGATAAACTCGGCATCAAGCCTCCCATCGGCCACAATATCCGATAGGTGTTCCGGGATGTGCGTGTTGGGCGTAATGGGATATGCAGCAATCACATCAATCCTGCATAAGGCCGCCGCCTCAGCTGCGGCAAAAGCGATCTCCATACCAGTGCGTTTCGTCATGGCTCAGCCCTCCTCAACCATTGTGATGGCGCCAGGCCAGCATTCATGGGCGCAAATACCACAACCCTTGCAGTAATCCAGATCCGCCACAAAATACCCCTCACTGTTTTCGGAGATACACCCCTCAGGACAGAAGATATAGCAAATACCGCATTTTATACATTTGGAAAAATCATATACAGGCCTTTGAGCCCTCCAGCTTCCGGTATGATATTCTCTCGTATTACCCGGTATAAATACCATGCACCCGGGAGTGACCTCTTGCCATGTTTCTGGCCATTTTTTCTCTGCCATCATACTACCTCAACCTTTTTCCTTACTTGATCGAAACCTCATGATAGGCCCTGTTCAGGGCAGCGAGGTTCTTCTTTGCAATCCTGCCGAACCTGTGCTCTATTGGGGCCTTTACCGAATCCAGTTTCACGATCTTGACCGCCTTGATCAGGGCCCCCAACATAGTGGTATTGGTAATCGGAACCCCCAATTCCTCCCAGGCTATCCGCGATGCATCAACGGTAGCTACCGTTCCTTGAAAGTCAAGTTCTTGCTTCAGCTCCTCAGGGGATTTTGTCGTATTGACAACCAGCATACCATCGGGCTTTAACCCCCCGGCAACATTAACCAGGCTTACAAGGCTTGCATCAAGCACAACCACCACATCCGGATTGTAGATAGCCGACCTGACCTTTATCCTCTTGTCATCAACCCGGGTAAAGGCAGTTACCGGCGCGCCTCTCCTCTCGGGGCCAAAGCTGGGAAAACCCTGGGCAAATCCTCCCTCTCCAATGACAGCCAGTGTAAGCATCTCTACCGAGGTAACCGCACCCTGCCCACCCCTTCCGTGCCACCGTATTTCTAGCATAACAACTCCTTACCTACAAAATCTATATAATGCCCGAACCGATTTTTGCCCTTTTCTATAATCCCCGGATTGCAATATTGTCAAACCTTTTATTGTCCCACTCGGGGATTGGGAGAAAAACCCTCGCCTTTAGGCGAAGACTT
>CAYMFC010000036.1:0-15142 GCA_964389665.1 uncultured Desulfobacteraceae bacterium
AGGAGGTCAAGGCATGGCCATGGCCCTCGAGAGGGTGTAATAAATTGATCATTGACACCGATGTTGACTTTTTACGAACTCATCAAATTTGACAAGGTAATCGCCACTATTCAGTCGAAAATAGCATCTAACAAAGGAGCATTCCATGACCTACGAAACCATTATCTTCGAGCAACAAGATGAGATCGCTATCATCAGGTTTAACCGGCCAAAGGCCCTGAATGCGATTAATCCATCCGTAATCAAGGAGGTGAGCGATGCCCTGGACCATATAAAGGCCGACACGTCCATTAAGGTCCTTATCCTTACCGGCGAAGGAGACAAGGCCTTTGTGGCGGGGGCCGATATCGCCACCATGAAGGAGTATACGCCCCTGCAAGGCAAGTACTTCTCCGCACAGGGCCACGAGCTCCTCTTTCAGCTGGAGTCTCTCGCCATACCAGTCATCGCCTGTGTCAACGGCTTTGCCCTTGGAGGAGGATGTGAGCTGGCAATGGCCTGCGACTTCATCTACGCCGCCGACTCGGCGAAGTTCGGCCAGCCTGAGATAAACCTGGGGATCATCCCTGGCTTCGGCGGGACCCAGAGGCTCTCGAGGCTCGTGGGAAAGTCGATGGCCAAGGAGCTCTGCATGACAGGCGTGATGATTAGCGCCCAGGAGGCTAAGGATATTGGGCTCGTGAACAAGGTGTTTCCAAAGGAAGCGCTCTGGGAAGAGACCATCAAGGTGGCGAAGATCCTGGCCGTAAAAGGCAAGGTCTCGATGAGGGCGGTGAAGGAGACGATCAACAGGGGCTACGACCAGGATTTGAGAACCGGGTGCCACATGGAATCCGATGCCTTCGGTATGTGCATGGCAAGTGAAGATGCGAAAGAGGGAATGGGCGCCTTCTTAGAAAAAAGAAGGGCCGATTTTAAAGGCGGGCTCCTTTAGACGTGGAGGAACGATGGAATTTAAGCTAAACAAGGAACAGGAAGCGATTCAGAAGGCAGCAAGAGAATTCGCCAAAGGCGAGTTTGACAAAGAAATAGCCCTTGAACATGAAAGGAACCACACATTTCCTTCAGAGATCTGGAAAAAGGCCTGCGAACTCGGTTTTATGGGTATCCACTACCCGGAAAAATATGGTGGGCAGGAGTATGGTATCTTTGAAAACGCCCTTGTTGTGGAGGAGTTCTGTCGGCAGGATTCAGGAATCGGTGTCGCCCTGAGCCTCGCCGACTTTTCGTCAGAGATCATCCTCCGGTGCGGCAACGAGGAGCAGAAGGAGCGCTACCTGATTCCTCTCACCAAAGGTGAGGCGATCTCCAGCGGGGGATTTACCGAGCCAAACCACGGAAGCGATATTACCCTTATGGATACAACCGCCATAAAAGAAGGTGATGAATATAAGATAAACGGGGTAAAGACCTTTATCACCAATGGAACCATAGGGGACTTTGTCCTGGTTCTCTGTCAAACAGATTTTGAGGCAAAGCCTCCGTATCGCGGCCAATCCGTCATCATCGTCGAAAAAGGGACACCAGGGTATTCTACTGCGGATGTCGGTGAAAAAATGGGCATAAAGATGACCTCAACCGGGGAGCTTTCATTTAATGAGGTGAGAGTTCCCCTTTCACAACTCGTCGGTCAAGAAAACAGGGGTTTCTATCAGGTTCTGGAGTTCTTCGACGAGAGCAGGATCGAGATAGCGGCCCAGGCGCTCGGGATTGCCGAGGGCGCCTTTGACCGGGCACTTGCATACTGCAAAGAGCGTGTCCAGTTCGGGAAAAAGCTGGCACAGTTCCAGATCACACAGCATAAACTCGCAGATATGGCGGCCAAGATAGAGCTGGCAAGTCTCATCGTGTATAAATCGGCCTGGAACTTCGATCAGGGAAGAATCGATCCAAAATTAACCTCTATCGCAAAGATGTATGCAGCCCGCACAGCAGTTGAAGTAGCTGATGAGGCTATTCAACTATTGGGAGGATATGGCTATATGCTTGAGTATGAGGTAGAACGTTTCTATAGAGATGCAAAGATAACAGAGATTTATGAGGGGACAAAAGAGATACAAAAAAATACAATAGCCAGTGCGCTCTTAGGGAAATTTTGATGGGGGCTATGATGTTTAAAGATAAAGTCATAGAAAAAATAGCCTTAGATGCTAAAAAATGGCAACAGGTTCATCAAGAAGCCGTTGCAAAGACCCCTGAAAGATTGAGGCGGTTTTCTACCGTTTCAGACTACCCTATCGATGAGCTCTATACCCCCCTGGACATCCAGGAGATCGACTTTACCAGAGACATCGGGTTCCCTGGAGAGTTCCCCTTCACCAGGGGAGTGCAGCCCACCATGTACCGGGTAAGGCTGTGGACCATGCGGATGTTCGCGGGCCTCGGTACCGCGAAGGATACCAACAAGCGGTTTCACCTGCTGGTCAATCAGGGGCAGACCGGGCTGTCAACGGCATTCGACATGCCCACGCTCATGGGATACGATACCGACTCTCCCAAGGCGCGGGGGGAGTGCGGCAGGTGCGGGGTGGCCATCGATACCCTGAGCGATATGGAGGTCCTGTTCGAGGGTCTGCCTATCGACAAGATCACTACCTCCATGACCATTAATCCGCCTGCACCGGTGCTGTGGGCCATGTACATTGCCATGGCAGAGAAACGGGGAATATCCAGGCAAATGATCGGGGGCACGATCCAGAACGATATGCTCAAGGAGTTCATCGCCCAGAAGACCTTCATGCTCCCCCCCAAACCATCGATGAGACTCATCACCGACACCATCGAGTTCGGCACCAATGAGGTGCCCCGGTGGAACACCATCAGCATCAGCGGGTACCACATCCGTGAGGCCGGCTCAACTGCGGTCCAGGAGCTCGCCTTCACCCTTGCCGACGGCATTGCGTATGTCGAGGCTGCCCTGGAGCGAGGTCTCGAGATCGATTCCTTTGCGCCTCGTCTGTCGTTTTTCTTCAACTCCCATCTGGATTTCTTTGAGGAGATCGCCAAGTTCCGCGCGGCCCGGAGGATGTGGGCGAGGATCATGAAAGAGCGGTTCAAGGCAAAGGATCCACGCTCGATGTGGCTCAGGTTCCATACCCAGACCGCAGGCTGCTCGCTCACCGCACAGCAACCTTACAACAACGTGGTGCGGACAGCCCTTGAGGCACTGGCAGCAGTAGTGGGAGGCACCCAGTCGCTCCACACGAACTCCCTCGACGAGGTGCTTGCCCTCCCTACCGAGGAGGCGGCCACCATCGCGCTCAGGACCCAGCAGATCATCGCCGAGGAGTCGGGAGTAGCCAACACCATCGACCCCTTGGCCGGATCCTACTTCGTGGAACACCTCACCAATGACCTGGAGGAGGAGGCCTTTGCCTATATCAACAAGATCGACGATATGGGAGGTATGGTGGCGGCAATCGAGCGCAATTACCCCCAGATGGAGATAGCCGATGCCGCTTACAAATACCAGACGCAGATCGACAGCAAAGAGAAGACCGTGGTGGGGGTCAACAAATATTACACCGAAGAGGAGTTCCCCGTAGACATCCTTCATATCGATCCGGAACTGGAGAGACAGCAGATAGAACGCACCAACCAGGTAAAGGAGTGCAGGAATAAGGGAGAGGTAGCCGCGGCCCTGGACCGATTGGGCGAGGCGGCCCAAGGGCATGAGAACCTCATGCCTTTTATCATCGATGCGGTGAATGCCTCAGCCACGGAGCAGGAGATCTGCGATGTGTTCAGGGATATCTTCGGCATCTACCGAGATCCCGGCGTATACTAAGTGGATATTGTTATGGAACGCAAAGGACAAACCAAACAGGGGCAACGGAAGGTACGAATCCTCGTTGCAAAGCCGGGCCTCGACGGCCACGACAGGGGTGCCCGGATCATAGCCAGGGCGTACCGGGACGCCGGCTTCGAGGTCGTGTACTCCGGACTTCACCAGACACCTGAGGAGATCGTCCAGGCAGCTATCCAGGAGGACGTGGACATGATAGGGCTCTCCAGCCTGGCAGGCGCCCACATGTACCTGTTCCCCAGGGTGGTGGAACTGCTCAAAGAAAAGGGCGCCGATGATATCGTGGTGTGCGGAGGGGGAATATTCCCGCAGGAGGATATCCCCAAGCTGAAAAAGGCGGGAATCAAAGAGATCTTCACCCCCGGCACGCCTCTGAAGGAGGTCGTGGGATGGGTTGAGGAACACGTGGAGCCACGGCAGTGAGATCCAATATGAGCCAAATAACGGAGAAGGTCACCTCCGGTGACATCAGGACGGTAGCCAAACTGATACGCGATATCGACGACAAGGTACCCGAGGCGCGAGAATTCTTGAAGGACCTCTATCCCTTTACCGGCAGGGCATATGTCGTCGGCATTACCGGATCTCCGGGGGTCGGGAAAAGCACCTTAGTGGATCAGATGGTCGCCCATTTGAGAGGCAATGGAAAAACCGTTGGGGTCCTGGCCGTTGATCCGACAAGTCCTTTTAGCGGCGGTGCGATCCTGGGTGACCGGGTCAGAATGCAGCGGCACAGCATGGATGAAGGGGTATTCATACGTTCAATGGCAACCAGGGGATACTTCGGAGGGCTCACTCAATCCACGAGAAGCGCGATCGATGTCCTGGACGCGATGGGAAAGGACTATATCCTCGTTGAAACCGTCGGTGTAGGGCAAGACGAGATAGATATTGTTCAAAGCGCCCATACCACCATTATCGTACTCGTGCCCGGAATGGGGGATGATATCCAGGCTCTCAAAGCGGGCATCCTGGAGGTAGGAGACATCTTCGTGGTAAACAAGGCCGACAGGGAGGGAACGGACCGGACGGTAAACGACATCAGATTGATGATAGAGATGGATGAGAAGCGTTATGAAGCTGGTTGGAAACCTCCTATTCTGACAGCCCAGGCCGTATTTAACAAAGGCATTCAGGAAATCCTGGAAGAGATTGAAAACCACCGCGCATTCTTGGCATCATCCCTGGAACGGCAATCAGCCCTTCGGTATGAAAAGGCTAAAAACGATCTTACCGAAATGGTAAAGGACCGGATCATCAATGAGGTCCTTGCTGAGATCGTGAACTCCGGAGAGTTCGAGGAGGCCCTTACATCCATAATGGAAAGAAGGCTTGATCCCTATACTGCTTGTGATATGATCATATCGAAACGGGTAAAAACAGGCATGAAATAATGGATAATCTGATTCCCAAGTGCATCCTTAACCTTGTCTTATCATTGATTGCTATTTTTTTTATCCTCTTTGGCATAAACCTCCTCTATATGGCCTACCAGATCCTTGATCCCTTTTCCTTTGTCATCACCTTCTTTGCATCAAATCTCATCATCCTCATTAGCGCAACGTTGCTGTTGGGCTTTATTCTCAGGATCGTGGAAGGTCTCAAAAGAGAAAAGCAGGAGAAAGGCTTAAACGCAACAGATTAGGGGGTAGATCATGCCACAGCTTAAAAAGGGCAAGTCCTTGGGCAAGAGGATGCAGGAGGTACGATTAACCAAGGGATTAAGCATTGAATTCCTTTCCAATGAGACGGGTTTTTCCGCGGACTACATCTCGAGCGTGGAAAAAGGGGAAATAGTTCCTCCTGTAGCTACGATCTTACGGCTTTCAAGGGCCCTCGAGATCGATAGCGGACTCCTGCTCAAAGAGGAGATGCGTGCGGCGGATAAGAAAAAAGCAGAGGATTTTCGGAAAAGGACAGAGGACTATAGTTACCAGACATTGACCCCGGAGGCCATTCATAAACATCTCAAGGCATTCAAGGTCTTCATAGATCCGATTGCAGATCACAAAGGAGTCGGATATCAGCATGAAGGAGAAGAGTTCATCTACGTGCTCAAGGGACAAATCGAGGTTACTGTGGGGGAAAATACGACCATCTTGAGCCCTGAAAATTCCATCCATTTCAACTCATCCATTGTGCATAAGCTGAGAAATGTGAGCCAGGAAAAGGCGGAATTGATTGTCGTGCTGTATACGCCATAGTCCAAAATCGCAAATCAAAAATCAAAATGTCCTACCAACTCAATGAAGAACAACAGATGATCCAGGCCATGGTAAGGGATTTTGCCCGAGAGGTGATACTTCCCACTGCAGCCGAAAGGGATAAGAGCAAGGAATTCCCTCGCGACATCATACGTCAGTTGGGAGAGCTGGGGATCATGGGTATGAGCGTTCCACCGGAATACAATGGAGCAGGTGTGGACACCATCTCTTACAGCCTAGCGCTCCAGGAAATAGGCTATGCATGCGCCTCTACCGCCGTGATCGTATCGGTTCACAACAGCGTTTCCTGCGGCCCCATATACAAATTCGGGTCCGATTTTCTCAAAGACACATACCTTTCATCCCTGGCACCGGGGAAAAAGCTAGGCTGCTTTGCCTTGACAGAAGCAGGTGCAGGCTCAGATCCGGCCAGCCAAAAGGCAACCGCCACAAAGGATGGAAGCACCTATATCTTGAATGGCACGAAGGTTTGGATTACCAGCGGGCAAAGCTCCGATATCGTGGTGGCAACCGCTTACACCGACAAGGGCAAGAAACACCGGGGCATCAGTGCATTCGTGCTGGAGAAGGGAATGCCCGGCTTTACGGAAGGGCCTGCTGAGGATAAGATGGGCCAGAGGGCCTCTGACTCCGCGAGCTTGATATTCGAGGACTGCCGGGTTCCTGCCGAGAACTTGCTGGGTGAAGAAGGTCAGGGTTTTATTATCGCGATGACCGCCCTGGATGAGGGAAGGATAGGCATTGCGTCCATGTCGGTGGGAATCTCCCAGGCTTGCCTGGATGCAGCGGTGAGCTACTCAAAGGAGAGAGAGCAATTCGGTAGCCCCCTTTCAAAATTTCAGGGCATTCGATGGATGATAGCGGATATGGCAGTTCAAATAGAGGCGGCTCGCCTTCTGGCCTTTAACGCCGCTTCCATGAAAGACCGGGGAGAGCGATTCAGCGCCGAGGCGTCTATGGCAAAATTGTTTGCCTCTGAAACCTCCAACAGGTGTGCCTATACTGCCTTACAGATCCACGGCGGCTACGGTTACAGCACGGAATATCCGGTGGAGAGATACTACCGCGATGCCAGGGTCACCACTATCTACGAGGGCACCTCTGAGGTACAGAGGATCGTGATAGCCAATAGCGTACTTGGCTCCTGACCACGGATCCATGCCTGTTGCTCACCCCTTGTTTGCCTTTCCCCCCTGAGCGTGATCACAACAACTCTCCCGCTCAAGCAGCGAAAGAACTCTAGGGATTCGAGCTGAGATTGAGGTGGGTCGTTATTTAGGTTTGACATGCTCACCGGAATTCCTTAATCTTTTCATATCAACCCTTACAGAGGCAAGGAACAGGGATGAATATGAGTCAAAGAAAAAGGAATCACTTAACTTGGTTCTATCCATTATTACCGGTATGGACGCTTTTTATTGCCCTGACGGCGATCGGGAGCCCTATTGCCCCATCAGCCGTGGCTGATGATCGAATACGAAAACCCGCGGTTGCGGGTTACTTCTACCCCGAGGATGCTGATACCCTAAGAGCTACGGTTGATGCCCTCATTGCAGGGATTGCCGAGGTGCAGGTAACGGGAAGGATCCTCGGCATTATGTCTCCCCATGCGGGCTATACCTTCTCGGGCCAGGTAGCCGCATATGCGTACCGGGAGATAAGGGGCAGGCACTACGATACCGTGGTAATACTCGGACCGAGCCACCACGTCTATCTGAGGGGAGTATCGGTGGGCACGTGGGATGCCTATGAAACCCCTTTGGGAAGGGTGCCCGTGAACAGGGATCTGGTGAATGCCCTTCTTGGTGTGGAAGAATTCTTTTCGTTCTCTGAGGAAGCCCATACCAGGGAGCACTCGGTTGAGACCCAGTTGCCCTTTCTTCAGCGGGTTCTTCGGGATTTCGATATCGTCCCTATGGTGATGGGAACATCACCAATGCGCGAGTTGAAGGAGATCGGCAAGGCCCTTGCGAGTGTCATTAAGGGGAAAAACGTCCTGCTCGTGGCCTCCTCCGACATGTCGCATTATCCAACCTATAAGGATGCGATGGAGATAGATAGGAAGACCTTGTCCATCATCGAGACATTCAACCCTGAGCAGGTATTCCGCTCGGAGGCCCAAGCGCTCAACAGGGGCATAGAGAATCTCTCAACGACGCTCTGTGGGCTGGGCTCTGTGGTAACCCTCATGACCGTGGCCAAAGAGCTCGGAGGAAATGCGGCTACTGTGTTACACTACGCCAATAGCGGCGATGTAGAATATGGCGGGCACAAAGAGAAACGAAGGGTAGTAGGGTACGGCGCTGTCGCCTTTTACCAACAATAACATGATGGAGGAAACCGTGAATCCAATTGCAAAAGCACTCAACGAGATCATCCTTGAGGCCAACCCCAATATCTATGAGATGCTCTCCGTTAAGGGGAAAAACCTCTACTTCCCGAGAGGCATCCTTACACAGGGTGCTGAGGCAAAGGAAAAGGCCTTTAAATACGACGCCACCATAGGCATCGCCACGGAAAAAGGGGTGCCCATGCATCTCCCCTCTATCATGTCGTCCATAATCCATTCCCCTGCCGACTCGCTCAACTACGCACCTTCCTTCGGCAAATCCGAGCTCAGGAAGAGATGGAAGGATATGATGTTCACGAAGAATCCTTCGCTTGCCGGCAAGCAGATCAGCCTTCCCGTGGTAACGAATGCGATCACTCACGGGCTCTCCATCACCGCTGAGATGTGGATCGATGAGGATGATGTCATCCTTCTGCCCGACAAGATCTGGGGAAACTACACCTTAGTGTTTACGGTTCTCCATGGGGCGGCAATCGAACAATATCCCCTCTTCTCCCCTCAGGGAGGCTTCAACCTGCGCGGCCTTGAAGATGCCGTACACAGACGGGCAGCGCAGGGAAAGAAGATCGTGCTCATCCTCAATTTTCCCAATAACCCGACCGGGTATACACCCACAGAGGCGGAAGGTAAAGGGATTGCGGAGATTATACGTGAGGCCGCGGAAAAGGGCAGCAACGTGGTTGTCCTCCTTGATGATGCCTACTTCGGGCTTTTCTATGACGGGAACATCATGAGGGAATCCCTGTTCGCCTCCCTAGCCGGTGCCCACCCCCGAATCATGGCGATCAAATTGGATGCGGCAACCAAGGAGATCTACGTGTGGGGCCTGCGGGTTGGCTTTCTTACCTACGGAACGGTATTCGAGGCCAACGCAGCCGAGGCGTACGGGGCCCTCGAGAAAAAGACGGCCGGAGCCGTTAGGGGAACCATCTCAAACAGCCCCCACCTGAGTCAATCCATTGTCCTCACTGCTCTTAACTCCGAGCACTATGCGGCTGAAAAGGAGGAGAAATACCAGATAATGCTCAAAAGGGCAGAGAGGCTGAGAAAGGTGCTGGCAAACGAAAAATACCGGGATGCATGGGACGTGTATCCCTTTAACTCTGGCTACTTTATGTGTCTGAGGTTAAAAGCCGTGGATGCGGAACAGCTGCGCGTACACCTCCTCGACAAGTATGGAGTGGGGGTCATCTCGCTCGGCAGCACGGACATCAGGGTGGCCTTCTCCTGTGTGGAGGAGGGAGATATACAGGAGCTCTTCGATCTCATCCATCAGGGCGTACAGGATCTTCAGGGGGCTTCCGGTATGTAATAACGGTTTTAGCTTGCCTTTTCTGTCTTCAAGGGAGAGGTCAGGTACTTCATAACCGAATCGGCGCAGGACCGCTAAAAGCAGGGTGCGATTATAGGGGTACGTACGAGCCCATCTGCCTAAAGCGAAACTCGCAATGGAAGAGAGCATCATCGCGCACTAATTAAGGGCCAGAAGGCTGGCCTTCCTCGTTGTCTCCTCCAGCCGCAAGGCCAATGTCTTGATCAAACTCCTTAATTGTGGAGAGAGCAATTCATATTCCCTCTGGAGTCGTTCTTTATCCAAAATCCCCAGCCTTACTCTTCCATCGGCCACTACCGAGGCCGTTCGCAACCCCTCACTGTTCTTCAACATGACCATCTCCCCTACAACAGCTCCCTCCCTGAGGGTATCTATGGTGATCATCCCCTTCCCTGCTCGCTTCTTGACCTTAAGGGTTCCTTCCAAGAGGATAAAAATCCAGTCTCCTGCTTTGCCCTCCCATAAAATAACGGAGCCGGGTTCAAAGATTTCCTCTTTCAGTATGTATTCGGATACGGAGCTATCGATCGATATCTGCACGGCCGGTCCCCCTAAAACATCATGAACATGCTTATCTCCCTGATCGCATCTTTGCTCACATTCTTAAACTCCAGCCCCAAGAAAAGATAACCTAATGTGATGCTCCTACGAACCGACCTTATCCTGGAGTCCAGGCTGATGCTCTTTCCTGAGGTGAACTGTATATTCAGTGCAAGCTCTTCCCCAGGCTCATGCCGGAGCTCTTTGGTGTTTTCATAGGGCACCTCGATTCCCACTCCGTTAAGGCTCACATCCCTGATCATTCCGCTGAGCCTGAAGCTCTTCGACAGGCCAAGAGGTTTGTAAGTACATTCTTGATCCCACTTCTTTCGGAAATACTGCCTCTGCATTACCCTTGAATCAATCTCCGTTGCCGCTTCCTTCTTCGAGCTCAGCTCATCCACAATCTTGTTCATCCTCACCAATCGCTTCAGGCTCTGCTGAATGATGTAGCGCAGTATGGGCTGCATGTTGTTATATTCATCGCTGAGCCGCGCGGCGTGCCAAACCTCCAGCGCCACATCCTCCATGGCAACGGCTGAAGCCGACCTGGGTTCAAGACCGAGGTTAAAAAAGGCCATCTCCCCGAAGATATCTCCCCTATCGAGAATAGCCAGGGTGGTTGTGTCTTTGCCGAAGCACGTAAATATCCGTACGCGACCGCTTAAGATCTTATAGATGGAGCTTCCGTAATCTCCCTCCTTGATGATCTGCTCACCCTTTGAATAGGACAAACGAACGATTGGAGGAACCTTGGTATCAGGCATAGGTCATGACTTTGATTGAGTTCATATACGGCAAAGACCTTTTTATACTTATCGGATAAAAATGAAAATAATTAAGATATTTCTGCTTTCTATTACTGTATTTGCGTGCAAAAGTGGATTATCCTGGTAACATACCAGCATTGTGCTGGGTTCTTGGCGCTGATTTTTCTTACCATCAGGAAAAAAACAGGGGATCGATGGTGCTCTCAGCCTTTGTTGAACACATCAAACATTCAGAGGAGCTTGGCCCTCAGATCGTCTACCACCGCTACCTTCCCCGCCAGGAACCGAGCTACGGCACGTGCCGGGTCATTTCTTCCGGCACCGAACAGCTCCTTGAGAAAAGCGGCATCGCGAAACTCTACACGCATCAAGTCGAGGCGATCGGAAAGATAGTCGAGGGAAAGGACATACTGGTAGCTACCCCTACTGCGAGCGGCAAGAGCCTCATTTACAATATTCCCGTCCTCGAGGCAATGCTCCACACGCCCCAAACCCGGGCTCTCTACCTGTTTCCGCTCAAGGCCTTGGAACAGGATCAGCTGAAAAGTCTCCTTGATCTCATCAACAAGCTTCCAGGAACATACCTCAGCGCAAGCATCTATGATGGAGACACCTCGACCTGGGCCCGGAAAAAGATAAAGGAGAAGATCCCGAATATCATTCTCACCAACCCCGACATGCTCCATAGGGCAATGCTCGCCTATCACGAGGGATGGGCCGATTTCTTCTCCAACCTGAAGTTTGTGATTATCGATGAGGTCCACACCTACCGGGGGATCTTCGGCTCGCATCTCGCCCAGATACTGAGAAGGCTTCGAAGGCTCTGCCTTCTGTACCACACCAGGCCCCAGTTCATCCTCTCATCAGCAACCATCCAGAACCCTCATGAATTCGGTGCAAACTTGATCGGCAGAGACGTGGAGGTGATCTCCCAGAGCGGCGCCCCCAAAACAGGCCAGCATTTCCTGTTTCTCAATCCCCTTTCAAGCACGGCCTTTACGGCCACGCAGTTCTTTATCCAATGCCTGAGGGCCGGCTTGAGAACCATCACCTTCACCCAATCCAGAAAGCTGACCGAGCTTATCAACATGTGGGCCAAACAGCTCGCCCCTGAATTCAAGGATAAGGTGAGCTCCTATAGGGCCGGGTTTCTGCCCGAGGAACGACGAATCATAGAGGGAAGGCTCGCCAGCGGCGATCTTCTGGGGGTGATATCCACCAGCGCGCTCGAGCTGGGAATCGATATAGGGTATCTGGATGTATGTATCCTGGTCGGATACCCGGGTACCATAATAAACACATGGCAGCGGGGAGGCAGGGTGGGACGTGCGGGAAGGGATTCGCTCGTGGTCCTGATCGCGGACCAGGATGCCCTGGATCAGTACTTCATGCAACATCCGGCGCTCTTCTTTGAACAGGCCTTCGAGGCCGCTGTAATCGATCCCGACAACGCCCATGTCATACGCGCCCATCTGCCGTGTGCCGCGGCTGAGAACCCTTTGAGTCTGGATGATACCCAATTCTGGGCCAGGGATCTCGAGGATCATCTCAGTCACCTGGAAGCAGAAGGGGAACTGAGCAGGACGAGCGAGGGCGCACCGCGGTGGTTTGCAACCAGGAAACGGCCCCATCTGCAGGTGAACATACGATCTGTCGGGCAGACCTTCACCATATTCAATGGAAGCACCGGAGAGGCGATCGGCACCGTTGACGGCATAAGGGCACTGAAGGAGTGCCATCCCGGAGCGATCTACCTCCATAGGGCCACTCCGTACTACGTGGAACGGCTGGTTCTGGAGAGAAAGGACGTGATCGTTCAAGGGGCGGACCTCAACTACTTCACAAGGGTTAGATCTGAGAAGGAAACCGAGATACTCGGCATCAGGAAAAGCCAGCCAAAGGGACAATTCGTGGCAAAACTCGGGGATCTCAAGGTAACCGAAACGATAACGGGGTATGAAAAGAGGAGGATACCTGGGCAGGAACTCATCGGCGTCTTCCCGCTCGATCTGCCCCCTCAGACATTTGAGACCGTGGGTCTTTGGGTCGAGATCGACGATATCATAAAAAAGATGGTCGAAAAGGAGGGCCATCACTTTATGGGGGGGATTCATGCCGTTGAACACGCGACCATCAGCCTCTTTCCGCTCTTTGCCTTGTGCGACAGGAACGATATCGGCGGCATCTCTTACAGCTTCCATCCCCAGGCCGGGAAAGCCGCCATCTTCTTCTACGACGGATACCCGGGAGGGGTGGGACTTGCCCAGAGAGGCTTTGAAATCATAGTGCAGCTCTTTGAGGCAACCTTGGAGCTCATTAAAGGATGCCCCTGTGAACAGGGCTGCCCCTCGTGTATATACTCCCCACGATGCGGTTCCGGCAACAAACCCTTGGATAAGAGGGGGGCTATTATGGTGCTCGAGGCCTTGACCGGGGTCATATCCTTGACCGATATCTCCGCTGTTGAACTCGAACCACTCCTTCAGATCAAATCTGCGGAACAAGAGCAGGCGCCCGGAGATACGAACCAGAGGAGGATCATCTATCTCGATCTCGAGACACAACGCTCAGCGCTCGAGGTTGGCGGTTGGCAAAACGCACACCTTATGATGGTATCGGTGGCCGTGGCCTACGATAGCCTGGAGGACCGCTTCTATGCCTTCACCGAGGATCACCTGGAGGAGCTGGTTAGACAGCTGAGCTCCGCTGATCTCGTGATCGGGTTTAATATAAAGCGATTCGATTATGCAGTGCTCCAACCCTATACGCCCGTGGATCTCGGCGAACTGCCCACATTCGATCTCCTCGAGGAGATCTTTAACAGGCTTAGATACCGAATAAGCCTCGATCATCTGGCCACGGAGACCCTCGGGAGGCAAAAGTCCGGAGATGGTTTGAAGGCCTTGGGGTGGTTCAAGGCAGGTGAGATGGATATGCTCACGGAGTACTGCAAAGACGATGTGATCCTTACCAGGGATCTTTTTCTCCACGGCCTTGATAAGGGCTACCTCATATACAAGGACAAGGGGCATAACGAAAGACTCAGGTTCCCTGTTGACTGGGATCTTGACACATTGATTCAGAAGCTAAAAAAAGAGTAGCCATTCAGCCTCCAAGGCACCAAGACACGAAGAATACCCTACCATTCATCTGCAATCTCGTGCCTGTCTGATTCGCTCTCGCTTTCGAGGCAAATGCCTATGAGTATTGCCCTTTTATCTAAAATGAATTAAAAAGATAATTATATGATCTTCGTGGCTTCGTGGCTACCTGAAAGGTTATAAAAAATGGAGTACATGATATGTTCGGCCTTGGTACAACGGAACTGATCGTCATCGGGGGGATTATCGTGCTCATCTTCGGCGCCAAGAGGCTGCCTGAGATAGGCAAGGGCCTGGGAAGCGCAATCAGGGAGTTCAGAAACGTAAAAAAGGAAATAAGCCCTGATGACAAGGGAGAGGAGGCGGATCAAAAGGGAGAGAAGAAGAACAACGCCCTTGAAGAAAAGCTGGCCGAAAAGGTCGTCGAAGAGGTCCCCGCGCTGAAAAAAGGCCTGAAGGTAAAGAAAAAGGCGGACAAGATAAAAAGGTTCATATCCTAGACGATGCCTGGTCCAGGACCTCCATCAACTCTTTGTGCATCACCCCGTTCGATGCAACGATAGAGGGTGATTCCAGGAAGTAAGGCTTTCCGGACAAATCCGTTACCACGCCTCCCGCCTCCTCCACCAATATCCATCCTGCCGCCGTATCCCATGGATTGAGTCTCAGTTCCCAAAACCCGTCGAAACGGCCTGCCGCCAGGTACGCCAGGTCCAGCGCAGCCGAGCCTTGCCTGCGGATTGCCTGTGCCTTAGGGATCATCTCATCGAAATAGGCAAGGGCGTCCCGGCAGTTTTCACGAACATCATAGGGAAATCCCGTGGCCACAAACCCCTCGGCCAGGCGCTTCGTATGCGAGACGTGAATCTTCCTTCCCTGCAAAAAGGCGCCCTCCCCTCTTCCGGCCGCGAAGAGCTCATCGAGCATGGGATTGTAGATCACCCCCAGGATAATTTGGCTCATCCTTTGGAGCGCTATGGACACGCAGAACACGGGGAACCCATGGGCATAATTGGTG